>JABEVB010000037.1 GCA_013044165.1 Phycisphaerales bacterium | reverse complement strand
GGTGTGTCGTGCGGCAGGGGGCGGGTGGAAGAAACCGCCCCCCTGCCGCACGACACACCGGCCACGCAAAAAGTTCATTTGCAATTGCCCTTACCTCGAGCCTTGGGTTGCGGGCAAAGCCCGCGCTGTGCCCTCGGCGTCTCGGCGGTGCTTACATCGTCTGCGAGCATCGTGACCGGGATAGATTTCACCGCCGAGGCGTAGAGAACGCTGAGATATTTTAAACACGAAGACAAGACAAGAAGAAGACGACGGTCCCCATGGCGGAGTGTGTGGCAATGTACCCGGCGCTGCCGAGCTTTTTCTGAAATTTGTTTGCATTTTGTGAGAAGGAACCTAACATACGTTTCGGGTCATTTTTTTGCCCGTGGACGGTTATCCTTCACTTAATGGAGTCATTGTTATGCGACGCAAACTCCTCGGCCACCCGACCGTTAGCACTGATCTGATCGCCTTAACTCTGATGCTCTTACTTTGGTATGTGGCGGGTACTCCGAGCGTACTTGCCGTAAGTCTGCCTGCGTTTAAAAAGGCCGACCCCGCACTGCACCCATTTATGGGGTGGAGCAGTTGGAGCGCCATTCGTGTAAAGGTGGATGCACACATTGTTAAAGCGCAAGCCCGCGTCATGGTCGCACGACTGAAAAAATTCGGCTACGACTATGTAAATATTGACGCCGGTTGGAATGTTGATGCCAGTCGGCAGCTGGAGTACGACCGTTACGGGCGACCCGTGCCGGATCCGAAAAAATTTCCCGGCGGCATGGCCCCTCTGGCAAGTTGGCTGCACCACCACGGCCTGAAGCTGGGTATCTATCTGCGTCCGGGGATGGCCGAATCGCCGTATAAGGCCAACGATCCAATTTTTGGCACCCACTACACCGCGCGGCAAATTGTTCATAAACACTCAAAGGGGGACACGGGGATGACGAAACAAACAAGAAGCTATATGCTTAACTTTGGCAACCCTGGAGCCATGGCGTATCTGCAAAGCTGTGCTGATCTTTATGCGAGTTGGGGCGTTGATTATATCAAGCTCGATTACGTCGGTCCTTCCTATCGTCGCGGAGGGCGATATCTTGGGCCAGATTGCCGTTCGGAGGTGGCCCATTTTGCTCTGGCGTTGAGCCGCTGCGGGCGACCGATATGGCTGGAACTTTCCTTCAATCTCAACTTTAAATATGCCGCGTTCTGGGCCAAATATGCCAATGGATGGCGCACCAACGGCGATATTGAAAGCTATAATAAGAAGAAGGATTTAACCAGTTGGAAGAAGGTGATGGCGCGTTTTAAAAGTAACGCCAAGTGGGCTCCTTATGCCGGTCCGGGCCACTGGAATGACTTCGACTCGCTCGACATCGGTAACGGGAAGCACGATGGTTTGACACCGGATGAACGCCAAACCGTTATGATTTTCTGGTGTATCGAGTGCTCGCCGCTTTGTCTGGGGGCGGATTTGACGCACCTTACAAACGGCGACTTCAAAATCATTACCAACCGGGCCGCTATCGCCATTGACCAGGCCGGCCATCCTGCCACACCGCTTTCCCAGAAAACCCCACAGCAGGTATGGGTCATACACAATGCCGACGGGTCCTGCACAGTTGGAATGTTCAACCTCGACAAGAGGCCCGAGCAGGTCAGCGTAGACTGGCGGCAACTGGCCTTGGCTGGTCCTGCGGCTACTGTCAAAGACCTCTGGGCAGAGAGAAATTTGGGTACGTTTTCCAAGGGCTTCTCCGCAACACTGCCAGCGCATGGTTCACGACTTCTGAGGATAACCCCGGCAAAATGAATCGAAACTGGTGCCTGGCGACGCAAGATGTTCGCAGAGACGCGGTATCCAGACCGATGTTAACCACAAAAGCGCAAAGACACTAAGACGGCAAGACGACGGTCGCGCGCAGAGCCGCAGAGAAGACACGGAGCCGAGTTTTAAATTCAGTGATGCGTCATGGCGAAGATCATGCCTTATCCGCACGCCATCGGGCAAAGCGTGTATCGTTTATGTGGAGTAAAACATCGGCGGGTATTGTTACGGCGCAGCTTGCTGGGCAGCAAATCTACGACGTGACGTTTGTCGGGGCGGTGCGTTAGTATGGATGGCGGTTCTATCGTGTCGGCGCAATCTATTGGGAAGCGAATTTTTTGAGATAAGGAAAACAACGATGAGCCATCCATCTCTAAAACACCTCAGTATTGCCACACTGGCCTGCATAGTGGCGCTGCTCCTGACCATTTGCCCCGCTGCAGCGCAAGCCGGCGATGCGATTCCGAGCGTCGCCACAGCTCGCGGTCCCATTCAAGTGTTCGTACTCGTTGGTGATGAGAACATGCTCGAGCAGGGTGTCATCGGGAGTTCTGGCAGTCAGCCAAAACCCGGCACCTTGCAAGCCGTGGTGGCGCACAATCCGAAATACGCCTTTCTTAAAGGCAAAAATGGCAAATGGGTTACACGCCATGATGTTGTTGTGTACGACCTCGACCCGATTCTTAACAACACCAAGGCCATGGGGCATTATCTGCAGGTTGGGGATGTGCCCTATGGCGGCCGAAAGGCAAAGCATTGCATCGGGCCCGAACTGATGTTCGGCACCATCATGGGAAGGCATTACAAACAGCCAGTATTGATTGTACGCTTTGCGGCACTCCCTTACCCGTGGTATGTAGCCGGCTCGCGTTCGTTGGGGCACGACTTTCTTCCCCCGTCGAGTCGCGGTTCGGAGGCCATCACGGGTGGGTGGGACGTCATCCACTTTAACTGGGGGATATGGGACGCGATGTACTTCTCCAAGTCGTCACGTTATTACCAGGGCCACGGCAACACCACGTCGGTTGCGGATTACGAGAACAATTTGCGCAGGCTCGTTGCCCGGCTCAAGTTAACCGGTGCCAAACTGATTTTTGCCAACACCACGCCCATATGGAAAGGCCCGCCCGGCCGGCCCAATGGCGACGTGAACGCGTTTAATGCCGTCGCGAAGAAAGTGATGCAAGAGAACGGCGTAACCTACGAAAACCTCAACGCCCTGGTGCCCCCGAATGGAACACCCAAAAATCATAATGTTCACGCGGTAGGCAATCTGGCGCCGCAAGTGATCAAAGACATCCTCGCAGCCATCGCCAGCCGCAAGCATAACAATAAACCGCTGCCACGGGTTTTACTGATTGGAGATTCCATTACCGGCACCTACGTGAAGCAGGTGATGTACAATCTCGACGGCAAGGCCGACGTGTATATGATACCGACCAACGGTGAGGGCACCTGGTTTGGCCTGCGCAAAATAAATGAATGGCTGCAGCCGAAGCAATATCTCCTCAGCGGCGATTCTTATCTGGAACTGGTTGACGGTTTGCGCAGCACCTTCAAACATTTGGATAAGGTGTTTCCGGGCTATCATGGGCAGGGCTATAAACTTGACGGGCTGGTCTGGTTTCAGGGGTCGGCCGATTGCAAGTCAGACGCAATGACCGCCGCTTACCAGAGCAACCTCGCCAATTTGATCATAGACCTTCGCAAAGACCTCAACGCGCCGCGACTGCCGGTGGTTGTGGCGGCCATTCCCCCGGCAGCCGTGTGGCAGCGAGCCGATATCAAGAGTGCCGAGAAGGTATTTGAGGCGCAAATGGCGGTGGGCGATCCGCGCAAGTATCCGGCGTTTGCCGGGAACGTCGAGAGCATTGATACCCGTGAGGATGTATTTCCGAAGGCCCAACGCCCGGGCGGCCGAGACCTGTTTGACGGCAACGCCGATTCTTACCTGAAACTCGGCAGCCAGATGGCAACATCCATGTTACACTTACTGCAAGCCGAGCACGCAGGCACCCCCAGGCATGCAGGCGGCGTGAGTCGCTGGTAAATCACCGAAAGACCAGGCGGTCGCACCGACTTATGGGCAGGTGTAGTCATTTTATGTCCCGCAGCGGATGGAAAGGCTCAGTATGACTTCCCCGAAAGTTGAAGTAGCAGAATCGCGGAGAACATTTCTCAAAGCCGGCGCTGGCGTGCTTAGCGGACTCGCCCTGGCTCAGCCATCGCTTAACAGCTTGGCGTCCAGCGTGGGCCAAGGCGCTCGCAAGCCCAACATCGTATTTTTTTTAAGCGAGGGCATGCGCCGACGAGATGAGCTGCGCGGGCAACGCGATTATTCGTACGCCCAATATTGACCGACTGGCGCGCGAGGGCATGACTTTTCAGAACGCTTTTGTTGTTAACTCGCTGTGCGCGCCGTCACGGGCTACGATCTATACCGGGATGTATTCTCATACCACCGGTGTGCTCGACAATGCGCATACCACCGGTGAGTTTAACGGCAAGGGCCAGACCATCCCCAAGGATATTCCGCTGCTTTCCGACTTATTACGCCAGGCGGGCTACGAAGTTGCGATGTTTGGCCGCGCCAATATCAACGTCGAAGATCGCTACTGGGATTACTACCTGGGATTTAAGGGCTGGCTCGCCAATTACAATAAGTCCGTGCTTCGAGAGTGCATCGCGGGCCAATGGACCGCCCCGAAGGTATACGACGGCTATGTTGATGATCTGGTAACCGAGCGGGCGATCGCCTGGATCAAGCAGAAGCATGAAAAGCCGACCTGCACGTTTGTCTGGTTTAATGCGCCTCATGCGCCATTCTATCGGCCGCGACGACTGCTCGACCTTTACAACGGGGTGAAGATACCCAAGCCGGCGACGTTTGATGACGACCTTAAAAATCCACCCTACCCCGGCAAGCCCAGCGCCGTCGCCCTGGCCAACAATAAGATCGGCACCACGGTGATCGGTGGCGACGATCCGCGGTCGCTTGAGGAACTCGTTAAAGATCATTACGCCGGCGTGGTAGACAACGACGACAATGTCGGCAGCGTGGTCAAAGAGCTTGAGAAAAACGGCTCGCTCGATGAAACCGCCATTATTTTCAGCTCGGATCACGGCTTTTTTCTCGGTGAGTGGCGCATGTATGACAAACGGCTTATGCATGAACCATCTATTCGCGTCCCGTTGATTGTACGTTACCCCGCACTGGTTAAAGCCGGAACTTTATCCGGGAGCATGGCGCTAAATATTGACTTTGTTCCGACTATTTTCGAAATAGCCGGCGTAGAACGCCCGGTAACCCTGCAGGGAAGGAGCCTCGTACCGCTTCTTAAAGGCGGGACGCCAGATGATTGGCGAAAAGATTGGCTTTACGAATATTTTGAATTTCCGCAACTTGAACATGTGCGGCCGCACCGGGGTATTCGCACCGAACGATACAAGCTCATTCACTATTACCAACTTCCGAAATATCCAAAGCTGCCGGAAGAGTTTGAGTTGTATGATTTGCAGCATGATCCCGGTGAGCTCAATAACCTTTATGGCAAGCCAGCGCATGATGCTTTGGTCAAGCAACTTCTTCATCGCATAGATGAGCTTCGAAAAGAAACGCATGATCACACAACCAATGGCATGACGTAGTGTGTTGCTTGAGCGTAAAGTTGGCAATTCTGCTTTAAGACGCGTATGGTCAGTTGCTGCACGGCTGAAAGCGGGCGTTTTCAGGCTGGGCTGATGGCATGACGGTTGCAGTGGTCCGTGGGCCGCGGCGGCCAGCAACCAGGGCAGTTGCGTTCGATAGAGTTGGGCAAGCCTGAATTAAGTCGCTTGGTTTCCAGTGATTCGTGCATTCGTGCATTCGTCCATGCTTGGCAACTTCGCCTTGCGTGCGTAATCTACGCTCTATCGGGGTGGGACGCCGTTTTACGGGAAGGGCGCTATGCTGGCCAAAGTACATAGTTTTATCCTCCAGGGGATAGATGCCATCCGCTGCGAGGTGGAGGTCAATCTAGCCGGGCGCGAGTACGATCAGCCGGTGATTGTTGGCCTGGCCGATAAAGCCGTCAGCGAGGCGCTCGATCGCGTGCAAACCGCCATCATCAACAGTGGATTTCAATTTCCGCGACAGAAGCTTCTGGTAAATCTGGCTCCGGCCGACGTCAAAAAAGAAGGCAGCGCGCTGGAACTGCCCATTGCGCTGGGCATTTTACATGCCGCCAAAACCATAACCACCGATCTGCATCGCAACTTTTTGGTGGCGGGTGAGCTGGCCCTGGATGGTTCGGTACGGCCCGTCAAGGGTGGGCTTTCAATGGCGATGCTCGCCGCAGAGTTAAAGCTACAGGGTGTGCTGCTGCCGGTGGCCAATGCCCGCGAGGCGGCCGTGGTGCCCGGCGTCGAAGTGTATGCCATAGACAGCCTCGCCACACTTGTAAGCTTTTTAAATGGCCAACTTGAATTGCAACCCGAGCAGCCCGAGGAGTTAGAGCCGGCCGAGGTGGCCGCGGCTTATGAAGTAGACTTTTCGGATGTACGCGGACAGGAGCACGCCAAGCGGGCGCTGACCATCGCGGCGGCCGGGCGGCACAACCTTCTGCTGCTGGGGCCGCCGGGGGCGGGCAAAACCATGCTGTGCCAGCGGCTGCCGACCATCCTGCCGCCACTGACGCGCCATGAAGCCCTTGAAACGTCGCGAGTGTACTCCGCCTGTGGCCTTTTACCGCGAGAAACGAGCCTCATGCGTACCCGTCCGGTGCGCATGCCCCACCATTCCGCCAGCGGAGCGGCGCTGGTGGGTGGAGGCGCCATTCCGCGGCCGGGCGAAGTGTCGCTGGCGCACCATGGCGTTTTATTTTTAGATGAGTTGCCCGAGTTCTCGCGCCACGTGCTTGAAATGCTGCGACAGCCTCTGGAATCTGGCTCGGTAACAGTTGCCCGGGCACACGCCAGCGTAACGTTTCCGGCAAGTTTTATGCTCGTGGCAGCCATGAACCCGTCCGCCAGCGGCCGCGGCACGCTCGACCGCCGTAACGCCAAAAGTAAAGACCTCGACGCGATGGACCGCTACATGAGCAAACTATCGGGCCCGCTGCTTGATCGCATAGATATTCACCTTGAAGTTCCGGCCGTGACCTATCGTGATTTGACCAGCAAGGCCACCGGCACTTCCTCGGGCACCATGCGAGCGGAGGTGGAGCAGGCGCGGCAAATTCAGGCCCGGCGTTTTGGCGCTGGCAGCACCATGACCAACGCCGCTATGAAAACCGCTCAGCTCAAAGAACACTGCGTTCTCGACGAGGCCTGTCTTAGCCTTATGAAACAGGCCATGGAAGAACTCGGCCTAAGCGCCCGCGCGTTTGACAAGGTGCGCCGCGTGGCCCGCACCATTGCCGACATGGCCGGCTGCCAGGACATACGTCCTTCCCACATTACCGAGGCGGTGAGTTATCGCCTGCTTGATCGCCGTTATTGACAGGAACATACAAATGATTGTTGGAATACTCAAAGAAGTCAAGTCCGATGAATACCGCGTGGCCATGCTGCCGGCTGGTGTGCACCAGTTGGTGCGGACGGGCCATCGGGTGCTTGTGCAGTCGCAGGCAGGTGTTGGTTCAGGCATAAGCGATGCGGACTATAAAGCAGCCGGCGCGGAAGTGGCGGCCGCACCGGCGGACGTATGGGCCGCGGCCGATTTAATTGTGAAAGTCAAAGAGCCGCAGCCAGGGGAATTCGCGTTTTTGCGGCGCAACCTCATGGTGCTTACCTATTTTCATTTTGCCGCCGAGCCAAAACTGCTGGAGGCGTGCATAACATCGGGCGTGAGCGCCATAGCCTACGAGACCATTCGCGACGCCCGCGGTCTTCTTCCATGTCTCACGCCCATGAGCGAAGTTGCCGGAAAAATGGCCATTCAGGAAGGGGCCAAATATCTGGAGCGGCCCATGATGGGGCGGGGAATTCTGCTCGGGGGCGTGCCGGGCGTGGCTCCGGCTGAGGTGGTGATACTCGGCGGCGGGGTTGTGGGTCATAACGCCGCCCGGGTGGCGGCAGGCCTCGGTGCGCGCGTGAGCATTCTGGATATCAATCTCGATCGGCTGCGCTACCTAAGCGATGTGATGCCGGCCAATGTCAACACCATTTTTTCAGATGTGCACACCGTGCGCGAAGCACTTGCGAGGGCCGACCTTGTCGTTGGTGCCGTGCTTATACCAGGCGCTAAAGCGCCGCGGCTTATTGGCAGAGACGATATCAAGCACATGATCCCCGGCAGCGTCATTGTGGATGTTGCCATAGACCAGGGCGGCTGCGTTGAAACCAGCCGCCCGACAACCCACCAGCAGCCGACTTATTTGGTTGATGGCGTGGTGCATTATTGTGTGACCAACATGCCCGGCGCGGTGGGCCGCACCAGCACCTTTGCCTTGTGCAATGCCACGTTCCCCTATGTTGCGGCCATTGCATCGCTGGGCTGGGACGCTGCCGCTCGGCGCGATCCGGGGTTGGCGCAGGGGCTTAACACGCGTGCCGGTGAAATCACCAATGCCGCCGTGGCTGCTGCCATGAAGGGGTAAGTCCGCGATGGTCTCAATACCGGTGATTGTCACCGAGCGGCTGCTAAGAGCCTGTTTGAAAAGGCCGGTGTGGTTGGATTGCCGTCCAGATCGGCCGGATACAAGGCCGCAGGTCCGACGCATATTGGAAAATATGGCGAGGGCCGAGAACGCGGAAGCCGGTCGCTCGGGGCCGCAAGACGATCCCGCCGGAGTCTTCAAACAGGCTCTAAGGCTTATAGCGCCGGCCCGCAGCAGGCTGCTGGCGATGTGACATTGCATTGATGCGCCTGTTTGGGTGTTTTGGCAGGTGTCGCAATCTTGCTCCATGGCGTCTGCGGCAGTTTTATGCTTGGCCTACCGCCCCGAGCAAAGCGTTTATCATGCCCGGTATATCATGCTGGGTTGCTTCAATGGTTGCCGGCCAATCGTGTGATCTAAGGGCTTGCGAAGTAATCGGACCGATGGATAGCCGTCGGCAGCGCTGTACTGCGGCCCGCAGGTGCTTGGGCAGCATTTCATATAAGTTGTCGGCGGTCGAGGCACTGGTAAAGGTAATCCATTGAATGGCGCTGGCCTCCAGGGCGGCCAGCACCTCGGCAGGGAGGCCTGCCGGTCGTAGTGTTTTGTATATGGCAATGTCGGTAACCTGCGCACCAGCCCGCAGCAGTGCTTCGCGCAGGGCGGGACGGGCGATGTCGGCTCGCAACAGCAGAAACTTGCGGCCCGCCAGCGAATTCGCGTAACCCTTGCCAAAACTGGCGATGATAAGCTCGGCAAGTTTTTCGCCGACAAACTCTTCCGGCATCAAGTCCGCAACGATGCCGATGTTGCCCAAGGCTTCGTGCGTGGCTGGACCGATGGCGGCTACCTGGCGACCGGCAAATGCGCGGCAGTCGAGGCCCTGTGCCCTGAGCCTCCGCCATGCGGCTTCAACGCCATTGGCGCTGGTAAAAACCACGCAGTCAAATTCGGCAAGGTTCTTGAGTGCGGCATCGGTTGCGATAAAATCGTCCGGCGGAGTAATTTCGATGGTGGGCGCCTCAAGAACGTTGGCTCCCAGCGCTGTAAGCTCGGCTGCCAGGCCGCTCGCCTGCTGCCGCGTGCGGGTCACGAGAATGGTTTGACCAAAGAGTGGTTGGGCTTCAAACCAATTAAGCTCGGAACGCAGCTTTACCACCTCTCCCACAATGGTAATTGCCGGTGCGGTAATGCCGGCAGCTTTGGCTTGGGCGGCAATGTCGCCAAGGGTGGCCACGACGGTTCGCTGCTGCGGTAGTGTGGCTTTATGAATGACGGCTGCGGGCGTGGACGCGGCCATGCCGCCGGCCATAAGTTGGCCGGCAATATCGGGCAGATTTTTAACGCCCATATAAAATACCAGCGTGCCGCCAAGCTGTGCCAGAGCCTTGTAATTGACGCGTGGTGCTATGGGATCGCTGCTAATGGCGCTTGCCGCCCCGATCGCGGCTGCAGACAACTCGGTGCGATCACGTTCGTGGCCGGTAACAAAGGTTACGGTACTGGTAAGTTCACGATGCGTAACGGGTATGCCGGCGTAAGCGGCCCCGGCCAAACCCGCGGTTATGCCGGGAATAGTCCGGAAAGGCACGCCAGCCTTTCTTAAAAACTCTCCCTCTTCGCCGCCGCGGCCAAAAACATAGGGGTCGCCGCCTTTGAGTCTTACGATGCAGCGGCCATTTGGCGACTTTTGGCCGATGTATCGGGCTTTGTCTACCAATAACTGATTAATGCCATCCTGCGAGAGCGTATGGGCAGCGGCCTGCTTGCCTACATAAATGTTTTCGCAGTCAGGCGGGCAATGTTTAAGAAGAACTGGATTAGCCAACGCATCGTATATGACACAGGCGGCTGTTTTTAATGCCTCAACGGCCGCTGTGGTGGCCAGCCCGGCATCGCCCGGCCCGGCTCCAACGAGGTAGACGGTAGCGGG
>JABEVB010000222.1 GCA_013044165.1 Phycisphaerales bacterium | reverse complement strand
TCCCGCAGAGTTTAAGAAGCGCCGCGGCTACGACTTACTGCCCTATCTGCCGATTCTTGCTGGAATAAAAATGGCCGATGCAAGCACGCGGGCCCGCGTTTTGAGCGATTACCGGCTCACCATCAGCGACCTCATTGCCGCCAAACATTATGCCGAACTTAAAAAACTCGCCCACGAAAACCGCATCGCAAGCTATTCAGAGGCGGCAGGCCCCAACTACTCGCAGGCCGACATGCTTAAAACATCCAGCCGGGTGGATTACGCCATGGCGGAGTTTTGGATGCCCTGTACGCACCGGGCATCCATGAGCAGCCGCTTTCTGCTGCGCAACGCGGCAAACGCGAACCATATTTACGGCAAACGCATGACCATGTGCGAGGCATTTACATCTTTAGGGCCTGAATGGCAGCAAAGCCCGTTTACCATGAAGCCAGTGGCCGACCAGGCGTTTTGTGATGGTTGCAACCGTATGTGCATTCATAATTTCAGCCAGTCGCCATCGCTGACGGCCAAGCCGGGCTATGTTTATGTTGCCGGTACGCATTATGACCCGGGCATTACATGGTGGGATGAAACGCCGGCGTTTAATCTGTACCTGGCGCGCTGCTCGAGCATGTTGCAGGCGGGCATGTTTCATGCCGATGCGTTGGTTTATCGGGGCAGCAACATCGGCCATGGAGAACAGCGAAAAATGCTGGTGCCCACTCTGGGCCATGGTTACGATCACGACAATTGCAACTCGGAAGTTCTGTTAACCCGAACCAGCGTTCACGATGGGCGGATTGTTTTGGCCGATGGCATGCGCTACCACGTACTTATTTTGCCCAACGCCCATCCCATGCCGCCGGCCGACCTGGCCAAAATAGCCGCGCTGGTAAAAGCCGGCGCCACCATCGTCGGCCCACCTCCGGCGGCAATGCAGGGCATGCCTGTACATGCGGGCGAAGAGGCGCAGTTCAAAACGCTGGTGGCACGCCTGTGGGGCGGCCTCAATGGACGAAACCATACCGAGAAACATCTCGGAGCCGGCCGGGTATTTTGGGGCAAAACCGCCCGCGCGGTATTGCTGGCGCAGGGCGATCCCCCGGATTTTGCGGTTCGCGGACTGAGTCCTGATGGAACCATCGAGTGGATTCATCGAACGTGCGGCTCGAGCGATATTTATTTTGTTGCCAGCCGGTGGGCGCATCGTGAGAATGTGGTATGCACTTTCAGGCAAAGCGGCCGACAGCCGGAACTGTGGAACCCCGTAACCGGCGCTATCCGCAGCGCCACAGCCTTTACGCAGGCGAATGGTTGTACGAGCATTCCACTGCAATTTGGCCCGTGCGGGTCGGTACTTGTGGTTTTTCATAAAAAGATCGGTACAGACGTCAGCGGCACAACACAATCAAACTATGCCGCCGCGACGCCACTGCTGCGGCTTACCGGCCCGTGGAGCGTGCATTTTGACCCCACATGGGGTGGCCCGGCCAGTGTGGTCTTCAGCCAGCTCATAGACTGGACCCACAGCCACAACGCCGGAATAAAATATTATTCAGGAACGGCGGTGTATCAGAAGACCTTTGACCTGCCCAAACTTCCGCCGGTCGGCTCACATGTGCTGCTCGATTTGGGAGGCGTAGATGATGTAGCAACCGTGCGGCTTAACGGTAAAGACCTTGGCGTGGTGTGGACCCGGCCGGCTGAGGTTGATATCACCCATGCGGTTAAGGCCCGGCACAACACGCTGGAGATTCGGGTGGTTAACCTGTGGCCCAATCGGCTTATAGGCGATGCCTCGCTGCCCAGGGGCAGGCGCTTTACAAGAACCAACATACACAAATTTACCCCGGCATCGCCGTTGCTGCCGTCAGGCTTGCTGGGGCCGGTGCGGGTCCTGATTGAGCACGAACCCTGATGCGTCTGGCGAGCCTGCGGCCAGATTAACCGCGAGGTTAGCTCTGATTTTGCACTTCGCGAGCGATTTTCTGATTTTTCGACTGTTTTTCAGCCTTGGCTTTAAGGTAATGAGCCCTATCTTCATGTAATAACTTTAGATATATAAACACTTCTTGTGCCTGAATAACTTCGCGACAAGAGCCACCTACCCCCCAAAAGCAGCCGCGATTTAACGCGCAGGGAGCTCCGTCGCACAAACCGCACCAACATGCATCCCTATTGCGTCGGCGGAGCGAAAGTCTGTGCTATCCTGGCTACCCTTTTTCGTATCGTCGGCACCACCGGATGCAATCCAATCCGACTCAACCCTACACAGTGTCCGATTTAGCGGCAACCCCAATGCCAACGAACCGCGCCCCTTGGCGCAGGGAGCGTTCGCGGGCATAACTGACGCGATGGAACTCGCGGCGACTACCATTGCCGCCATGTTAACAGCTTATTTACAGGAGCACATTTATGCCCACACGTCGCGAAGTACTCGCATTCACCGGCCTGGCCGCACTCTCCGGTGCCTCCGCAACGTCGGTGTTTGCCGGAGAACCAGCGTGGACACCTGGCGTCAAGACGTTCAGCACCGCACAAAAACAGGTAAATGTGCTTTCCTCCGAAAAGGAGACGGTTATCTTTGAACGCAAAGGACCGGGTTGTATCACCCATATGTGGTTTGGCGGCAACTGGCCGCGCTTTAACCAGACGCGCGTTCGATTTTACGTTGATGGCCAGAGTACACCCTCTATTGATATGCAATACGCCATGGCCCACGGCGTAGGCTTTGACGACGCCACCGCACCGTGGGGCGTGCGTCAAATGGGTATGACCGGCCATGTCGGAGGCTTTTACAACACTTTTCGAATCCCGTTTGGCAAGGCCATTCGTATAACAGGCCAACTTGCTCCAGGCGTGCAGGGACATCCTGATTGCTGGTGGATTATTCGTGGAGCCGTTGGCCTGCCGGTACAAATTGCCGGCATCACGCTGCCAGACACGGCCCGGCTCAAGCTATATAAACGTACGAACCTGCTGGTGCCGCGCTTGGCCGAGTTTGACCTGCTCAAAACCAATTCCGATGGTACGCTTTTTTTGGTTACCATGGCCGCATCCAGCCCCAACCTAAACTTTATGGAAGGCTGCATGCGCGGCTACTTTGCTGATCGCAAAGAGCCAGAGCTGCTCTCGTCTGGCTTGGAAGATTATTTTTGCGGAACCTATTACTTTGCCTCCGGCCGGTATCACACGCCGGTCGGCGGCCTGACACACGAAGCCGAAGTCGCAGGCCAGCACCAATTTACGGCCTATCGCTTTCACGATACCGATCCCGTATTTTTTCGTAAGGGCTTTCGCCTCACCGGACGTTGCGGCGAAGAAGTCAACGCAAAAGTGTGCGGCGATCCGCAGGCAACCACTTACAGCACCTACGCCTGGGCATATGAATGGTAAGGCTCGGCCCTCCTGGCTGCAGGGCCGGGAATCGCCCACTTATTTGGGTGGCTTAAACGCCCAAAGCCGGCGCTGCAGAAGCGTGCCCCAGTACGCATCATACGGGTGAACATGGTGCACCACGCGACCATGCCGGTACACCGGCCATCCGCGATTGGCCCAACCAAAAATAGATTCCTTTAAATCGCAAACATTGCTGTAGCCATCATTTATAAGCCGCTGAGCATACTCTGACGAGCGATAACCCACCGAACAATAGGTCACGATAAGTGTTTGATGGCTCACGCCGGCCAAAGCCTTCGCCACTGGCTCGGACGCATGAATAAGCCGGGCATGCCTTAAATGGCTTACGGCATATTCAGCGCTGGTGCGCACATCCAGCAGAAGCGGCTCGGCATGGTGCGGGTTGGCGAGCCACTGGCGGAGTTCGTCGGCTGAAATTTGCCTAACCTGCGGAAACTTGCGGGCAATTAAGGCGTTAACGTAGGCCCAGGTCAATGCCTTTGATGCCGGACGAAGTTGCCAGGCAAAAAATACTGCCGCCCCTGCCAGGGGCAACACCCATGCCAGCATTACGATAATCGCCCGTCGTGTCATGGCAAACCGCCTGTTACAAATTCCGCGAGCTGTACAGCTTGTCATGCGCCACCGCACCGCCCCCACCGGTGACAAATTCACCGCGATTAAACGACTATAGCAGAAAAATCACCCTTGCCTCAAACTCTACGTCAACAGCGCAGACCGCAACGCCGACAGCCTCGCATTTATAGCCACGGCTGCCCGTTTGGTGTACCATATTTTTTATAGAGATTGCGGCGGTTATCCTTCAGCACGAGGGTAGGCACATAGCGGGGCCGTGAAATGAAGCGTTTTCGACTTGCGTTATATTTTCGTTTTGCCGCGACATTGCTTATGATTGCATGGTCCGCTGCCGCGGGCGCGGCCCAGTCCACGCAGCCCCCACCGTCGCCTCATTCCAAGGCTCATGCCGTAAGCTTACAGGAACTCGAGCGGCAGATTGCCGCGTTGCAACACGAAGTTCAAACCTTAAAAGCTCATGAAGATAGCTCCTGGCGAAGCCGCCAGGAACAAACGCAAATTAAGCGCATCGTGCAGGGCGTACTCAAAGATTCTGCACGGCACGAGCAGGCTCTGCAGCAACAAACCACCGCTGGGTACGACCACGGCTTTTTTATCCGATCGCCCGACAACAAGTTTCGATTAAACATCCGCGGCTATATTCAGGCGGGGTATACTTTTGCCTACAGTTCGGTGGGCAACGCCCAAAACATCAGCACGACGGGCCAACCTCTTGGGCCGCCGACAGTGGGCGACGCAAGCCGCTTTACCTTGCGACGCGCGCGGTTGATATTTTCTGGCCACGCCTGGAGCCCGCGCGTGGTTTACGAGGTCTCCGGCGATTTTGCCGGTTCCAGCAATAACAATGGCTATTTTAATATGAAAACAACTTATGCCGGCTACCGGTTCTCACAAGGGGCGTTATTGCGGGCCGGCACGCTGCGAGTGCCTTTCACTTACCTGAGTGATTACCCGGTTACCGGCGATGACTTTGGCTCATTTCCTCTGCTCTTTACGCCCTTTAACGCCGATCGGTCGCTGGGACTTGATCTCTCTGGCAAACTTTTCTCCGACCATCTCACCTACGACGCCCAGATAAACAATGGGTCAAAAGCCAGCAATGTGGGCAATGCTATTGACAATCGCTTCGGATATTACATGCGGGTGCAATGGTCGCATGGCGGCCGCGTGCGGCGATTCCAACATGAAGCGGCCATGCACACGCGCAATCATGTGGCCTGGATGCTCGGCCTTGGCGCAGGATATGAATCACAAAATTCAACCGCCGATGCCTTTCCATCCCCCCAAACATCTTTGACCATGGTGGGTTTGTCTACGCCGGATGGAGCCGGTTTTTATCCAAGTTTTCCGGCAAACGGCTCGCTGTATCGGGCTACGGCCGATGCCCACATCAAATTCAACGGCATGGATGCCAGTGTCACCGCCTTTTTTCAGCAATACAACGATCGCCCACCTGCCGGTTCAAGTACCGATGACTTCGCAACAGCATTCGGGCGGCAGAGTCTCTATGAAATTGCCTACTACGGCGAACTTGGTTATTTTCTAGTCCCCCGAAAATGGCAGATGATCGGCCGCGCCGGAGAATTATTCACGCAGGGCGGCAACAAACAGATGGTCGAGTTTGGATTGGGCCTCAATCGCTACATCTATGGCCGCAATGTAAGAGTGCAGACTGCCGTAATCTATATTCCCAATGCCGCCGCTCTTTCCAGCAGCAGCACCAACGTGGTGCTGAACGCCCAAAATCTGATCTCGCAGGTGCAAGTTCAAATTAGGTTCTAAGGCCGGGTGAGGCCTGGGCAATCGCTTGCTACAGGGCATACATACCACGGGCAAACGGGGTAGTAACAGTTTAGCCCCTGCGCACAGATATTCAGATACATGCCAAGCCATATTGGCTGAATAAGCTTTGCCGATGGCGGGATCAGCGGATGAGGATAGTGGCAATTCACCTGCATGAACGTCAAGCTTCGCCCAACGGAGCGTATGCTTGGGGCTGGTCCCGGCGCGCCGAG
>JABEVB010000036.1 GCA_013044165.1 Phycisphaerales bacterium | reverse complement strand
GCCGCTGAAGCTGACGGTATTAAAGGCGGCGGCACGTTGGCTCGGTGAACTTTCCAGCCCGATCGCCATGCCCGGAAAAATCACCTGCACCGAGCTCATACCGGCGCTGCTGCCCGTTTCTTGCCAGCCGTTATCCAGCCGCGGATTGGCAAAGCCTGTGCCGCGCTGCGTCTCGGCGATGACGCTTTTTCCGGCAGCAAGAGCGCCGATGATTTGCGCCAGGCTCTGGTTTGCCGGATGACCATTGACCTGAAATACGGCACCCGCCGGGCGAATTGGCATGGGTGCCAAGTGCCGCAGAATATGCCCCCAGCGTGCGGCATGATCGCTGCCCAAGCCCAGTTGCGAGTGCATGCTCAAAAGACCGCTGTACAGCAGTCGCAAAAAGGCGATGCTGGTGGCCGGGTTAACGTCATTGGGATAATGAAGCTCGTCGGCGGCATCGTTGTAATCCATATAGATGCCGTTCTTAAGCACCAGGTAATGATCCCAAAAGGCGGCCACGGCCTTCAAAAATGGGTATACGTGACGGGCATAGGCAGGGTCACGTGTGTAGCGCCATCGCATCATACAATTGACGCTCGCAAAGAGCGCATCGGATTTTTGGCGAAGCGATTTGGCTCCATCCGCACTCCAGCCGGGAGCTGGCGCCAGATGGCAATAATAAAAAATACCCTTGAAGCCGCGATGGGCGGCAAGGCCCGCGCCGCGCTTCATCCAAAACAACAGCGGGCCGTCGTAATTTTGGGCCAAGTCCACATGATTGGTTGGAAAGGCCGCCCAGAAAGGAGCCTCGTAGTTGTAATCGAGCGTGTAATCTCCTTGCCAGCCCATCTGCGGCGAAGTGATCAGATTGCCCCACAAACCAGGCGGCACAGCCCCGGGCCGGCTGCAGCAGGCCAGCAGGTAAAGCGCTCCATAATAATTGTCTTGCACCAGCTTGTCGGGAATTTGAATGTAGGATTTACCCCAAAACTTCTTCCACCACGCCAGGTGCTTCGACCATTGTGCCTCGATGTCTCCGGCATTGGCACCATGAAGCAGTCGCAGCGACTCTGCCCGCAGGTGCGGCGCATCGCGATCATCCATCGCGGTGAGCACCAGCGTAGCCGCTCCGCCAGGCGCAAGCGCGAACGCTGTCGCATCACTTGCAGCCGGGGTCTGGGCGCCCACTACACGCCATGCGAGCAGGCCCCTTGGCCCGCAACCGTCGTAAGGGATATGCCGGTCGCCCGGATGAATTGCCGTCCAATGCCACATCGGTCCGACAACTTCATCGGCCGATGGAAAGTTATGGGTGGACGCCACCAACTGCCCATTGACCCTTATCGAAAGCGTGGTTCCATCGTATGTTGCCGCCACTCGCGACCAGGCATTAAGCGGCAGCGCCGTCAAGCCCGTAACACGAACTCGGTTAAGCAAAGCAGAGAGTTTGCCATCAACCAGCGAAAGCGAAAAACCATATGGAATTTGTGGTGGGGTAGGCTCGTTCCAGCCGCGCCAGTCTACGCGGCACATCACGCTGAATATGGCCCGCGACCCACGCGCCGCAGTGGGCCGCACGCGTGCGGTCACGGTAAACGCCCGCTGCGGCATCAGCAGATTGCCACAATCGAAGCGCGTTGAAGCTGCACTGCTATTGCCGACGGTTTTGCTTAGAAAGTTAAACACTGCCCGTGATTGCGGGCGTAGAGCCCCGCGATAAATGCGAACATCGAGGATCTGTCCATCAAACGGCTTGGCGGGGTCTTTACCCGTCGGCTCGCCAATGCGGGCATCCATCGTCTCCGGCGATACAGTCAGCCAATGAATGCGACCGGTTTGCCCGGCCATGCCCGCAGCGCCCGCTGTACCCCAGCCGTCAAGCAGTTGCGGGGTGATTTCCAATGGAGTGGAACCGGCGTTGTGCAATTGCAGCACCATGACGTCCCAAGGATTGGCCACAAAGCATTTAAATTGCAGCGCTGAGCCGGTGGAGGTTGCAAACCGCCCGGTCAAATCCGCCGGACCGATATTTTCATCTACATGGTAGCTTGCGCCTTTAAGTTGTGGAATAGTCAGTTGCAGCCGGCCCACCGGCATAATGCGCCCGCGTAATATGCTCCAGAAGTCATCCCGACCGATATAAAATGTCGGCTGGTCAGGGCCGCCCTGCAGGGCCACGCCCATGCTGCCATTGCCCAATACCGGCCCACCGGGCAGCGCCGGGGACGGAGCCCCGCCCGGAACGCGCGTATACGTGCCCCGAATCGTTGAAACAATTTGCCAAGCCCGCCGGGCTACCGTGGCGCCTGGCGTCATGGCGGTCGCGGCATCAAGCCTTGCTGGCATTAGCGCGAGCATCAGGCCCACCGCAGTCAGTATTACCGAGACTCCAAGACGCAGCAGTTTTTGCAGGCGAAGAGCCATCGGTTGCCGCAAAAAAATTCTATTTTTGAGCATGCGGTTCTGTGCCATCCTTTGAACCTTACACGGCGCCAGGCCAATAGTATAAACGCCTCGCGGCCTCGCCTGTTGCCAACAATGGCGCCATGACGCACTGAAACCTGTGGCGGCGCGGCAGGCCGTTGGTGCGAGCGGAGTGTCGTAACGTGGGGGTACTCGGCGCGTCCCGGGGGGACAACCAGTTGGGCTGGCACACCACGGGCGGGCCAACGGCGCGGCGGGCGGGCGACTGAGAGCCATTTATCGGGCTGGGATATTCAGCGCCATGCCTACTCGCAGGTCGCGGACCGAATGCAGATGATTGGCCGCCATGAGCCGGGCAATTGCTGCGTGCGAGTCGGTGTGCATAAAGCGGCGCGCCAGGGCGTAGAGCGTATCGTGTGGGCGTACAACATAATGTTGCCGGCTTACGTTCGGCTGGGGCGCTGCTGTGGTATTACCCAGATCGCCATGACCAGCGACGGCGTTCTGGCTGTCGCCGGGAGTAGAAACCGCATCGAGCATCAGAGGCTGTGATGATTGGCCGGCGGCCAGTGGGATGCGCAGTTTTTCGCCGACCATGAGCACACTGCGGCTGCCATGCTTGAGTAAAGACGGGTTGGCTTTGACAATGCGGCCAATCGCATCGCGACCGGAAGATTTATAGAACTCCCAGGCGATATGACCGAGCGTATCGCGCGGCTTTACCACATAGACTCGCAGGCTGGAGCTTGACGAGGCTTGCTGGACACCGGCAAGAGCGCCGGAGGCAAGCGTGGCATCAGAAATCGGCGCGGCGAGAGGCTGACCAGGTGTTACGGAAGGCATGGTGGTTACATAGGCAGCGTTTTGGGCCTGCATGCCAGGCGCCCGACTGCCGTTAAACGCAGAAGGCGCAAGACCATTGCCGCCCCGCACTGAAACCGCAGCACCGGGAGTCCCCGCGGTCGTGGTGGCAGCCTGCGTATTGACAACGGCGGGCACGGGCACCAAGGCCTGACCGGGCGGTTGGAGCAACTGCTGACGGTAGGCGCTGGCAGCCTGGCGCGGCACGGCAATCTTATCAACCGTATGCGGGCGACCGAGGTAATTGGACAGCAGCACACCTATGACCACGATGAGCATAAGTCCGGTGAGCAGCCCGATTTTGGTTTCACGATTCATGACCAACAACCTCCATGTTAAACAGCTTACAGCGCCCCATCCATGAGCGTAAGATTATTCATCATCGGCATCCGATAACTCAAAACTTGCAGATTTATTTTTCGACGATCCAGCCGGTCGGGGTATATTTTTATCTACGGGTCTCGATGCGTTGACATCGGCAAATCGCACCACCCGCAATTTAGCGCTGCGGCTGCGCGGGTTGGCGAAAAGCTCGGCCTCGCCGGCAACCACAGGTTTTTTGGTGAGTCGCTGGGCTACGCCTTGATCACACCAGCTTCGCATGGTCTGTTTAACAAGGCGGTCTTCGCCGGAATGAAAACTGATGATGGCGACCCGCCCACCGGGGGCCATAAACGCTGGAATGGCCTCAAGCAGGCTTGTAAGGCTTTCCAGTTCCTGGTTGACAGCCATGCGCAAGGCCTGAAAGGTACGAGTTGCGGGGTTTATCTGGCCGGCGTGATGACGCGGGGCCACTTGGCGAATAAGCTCGGCGAGTTGCCCGGTGGTGGTAATGGGCGTGGTGCGGCGGATTTCGACAATTTTTCGGGCAATGCGCCGCGACAGGTGCTCCTGCGAGTAGTGGTAAATGAGATCGGCAAGTTCTTTTTCAGAGAGCGATGCAACCAGGTCAGCGGCGGTGCGGGTAATGCGCGGGTCAAGTCGCATATCGAGCGATTCATCGCTGGAGAAGCTCAGGCCATGATGCCCGCCGAGAATCTGATTGGTGGATACGCCAAGGTCGGCCAATAACATGTCTACCTTGCCGGCACTGGCGGCAGCGAGCACATCGGCTATTTCCCCAAAGTTCGCATGAAAAAAGCGGCAGTCGGGGCCGAACCGTTCGAGACGGGCTTTGGCATAAGCAAGGTTTTGCGGATCAGCATCCATGGCTATCAGCCGCCCCTGTGGCTGCATTTGGGCAACGAGCGCTTCGGCGTGTCCACCGCGCCCCACCGTGCAGTCGAGCAGCAACTGCTGAGGTTGGGGAGCAAGCAAAGCAAGCACCGCATCCAATAAAACCGGCTCATGACCGTGGCCGCCGAGGTCCATGGTAGCTCTGCGTGTTGTACGCTTAGCCGGCAAAGTATCAAAAATGCAGGGGCACGGCTGGCTTCACGTGCCCCCGCCATGCCATCCATGGCGGGTTTGGCCGCCCCTTCCCGTGGCGCGGCTCATATGATAGACTGATAGCTTGGTGGAGCTGTGACTTACGTCGCGAGCCTTTCACCACAATTTTGAGGCAACCATTGAGGTGTCGCCGGCGATCCATCCATGGATCGCCGGCGGCACGAGCGCCTCAATGAGATTGCTGCCTGGCCACATCCATGCGACCACCAGCAACTTGTAAACCTTTGGAGCGCCTCCAATGCACTCCCACGATCGAGCCTCGGCGAGCCTCCAATGCTCTGTCCAAAGCTGCCGTGTCAGAAAACCATCCCGGGTCCATCCGGGTTGTTAGGCCGCATCCTGCGACCTTGAGTTACACGAGCGACTTCTCGTAATCGCCTTCATTCCAAAGCTCAATTCGATCTCCCACGCCAACGAGTACAAGGTCTTTGCGTAGAATGGCCGGGCCGATTTTTTCCTGATCTTTATTGGCGGCCATAAAGCGCTCCGGTATTACGATTCTCCCCTGGGCGTCGGCCTCAACTTGCACCGCCAGCGAAAAGCGGCGACGGCGAATTTTGGCCTCAGCCTCCGAAAGCGAAAACGTCTGGGGCCGCTCCGCAACCGAAAACGCCTCGAATACAAATCGCGGCATCAACTCCAGGTGATCGGCAGCCAGCGAGGCATCGGCCATGTCGGGCGGCCGGAGATAAAACTCCAGCGGATGGGCTGCATCGCGAAGCATATCGCGATATTTTGCCGGGATGGCAATGCGATTCTTCGCATCCATCGCATGATGAAAGTGGTTGGCGAAAACTATACGAGCCAGTTCCATCAACCCACTCGGCAAAGCACCCGGCCATTCGGCCGTATTCACCACAACGCCCCACTCCTCACCACTGCGAAACACTTTACAAACTATACAGCCCACCTGTCAAGGCATTTGTATCGCTATTTAATGACGCAATAGCCCGATAAACCAAACAAAATGCTAACAATAATCAATGATTTGATGAATATCTCCCGCACTCCACAATATATAGATAAACCTGAAAATTGAAAAATCCAAAAATTTTTTGACAGGCGGGCCTGGAATGTGGGATTTTGCCCCACAAAGCACTGTTCATCTGCCGCGCCAAGGCGCATGCGGTTGAGTCATCTGGATATATTATTGATATGTGTTTATGTTTATTTATATCGTTTTATATATCAGAGGTCTTGCCTTTTGCAACCGTTTCATGAAACAATCAGCGATGATCCCGCCTGCAGATGAAGCGGCTCGCCAAATTCAATGGTGTTGGCGGCGCCATCCGCCCGTTGGATTTGCGCCGGCTTCGAATGGCCGAGCATCGCAGTCGTAAACCCGCGCACGCGCAGCGCCTTGAGTTCGAGTTCTCCGGCGAGACAGGTTAGCTCCAGTTTATGCTTGCTGTGGCGCAGCGTCCCAAACGCGCCCGCCATGACCCACGGTGCATGAAAAGCGCCGCGGACCGGAGGCATGAGAGTAAGCGTTTTACGTGGCATGTCAGGTTTAAACCCCGTAGCCGCCAGCAGTGTGGTCCAACTGCTCATGGCTCGGGCGTAGTGGTCGCCGCATTCCACCTGATTCCAGGGCGATCCTGCGCGGCGATAGCGCTGATGAACCGCTTCGACAATTGCCGCGCCGGCGGCAAGGTTGCCATGGTCTATCATGCACGAGGCGAAGGCGTACTCGATGCCCGACCATACGCCGCCAGCCTGCAGGTTGTTGAGCACCAGCAGGCCCCGTCCTCCGTGCGGCGCAGTCGCGTTCCGCACACCGGTTTGCGAATCGAAGTTCAAGCGGAACACGCTATCCCAGGCGGATTGAAGATGTGCCTGGGGCAGCGTGGCTTTTAAGCCAATAAGATGCGTAAACCATTCTCCGCTTAGCTGGTCGGTCATGCACACATCGCTGCGCTGACTGCCATCGGCCCAGAGGCGATAGTACTGGCCGTTAAAGAGTATTTTGTCAAAGCTTTGTGATGCCTCGGCGAGAATCTTGCGCCATGCTTCGGCTTGCGCCGATTGGCCCTGCGCCTCGGCGAGAACAATGCCAGCCTTAAGAGCGCCAAGCCATAGAGAGCACACATAAGAGGGCGATCCACGAAGCCCCCACTGGTCATACGACTGATACCCGGTGTCTTTATCGGGAAGGCCATCGCCATTGGTATCGAGCGACGCAGTGTATTGCATCGCCTTGACCACATGCGGCCATAAGTTTTTAACGTAATCGCGATCATCAGTCCACAGGTAATCGCGCAGTACCATCATGACGAACATGGGGTTAAGGTCCACGCGGCCCCAGCCGGATTGATCTACATGAGAGAAGTCCCCGGCGTAAGTATGGGGCACCTGCCCGTTGGGCCTTTGAAATTGCAGCATCCAAGTCATTCGGGACAGGCTCAACTCCGGAAAAAGTGCTGTGACGCCAAAGTTCCCGGTGAAATCAACATCTATGGTGCTCTGACCACAGCAGCCAAGGCCTTCCCAAATCGAATAATGGCCGGCCTTAACCCACCAGGTGCTCGCGACGGCCGTACAGAGCTGGCTTGACCAGGCAAACGCCATCGGCCCCCCAAGCGAGGTATCGGCCAGCGTCCGGGCAAAAAGTTCAGTTTGCGACCGAAGTGTACCGTATCGTCGGTTTAAATGGGCGTTGACCTCGGCGGCATCCTTAAACCAATTGGCGTACATGTGGCCCATGTCTTCGCCATAGCGGCTGAAATGATGCGGAAAGTGCCAGCTAAGTGCGAATCGCACCTGCGCCGACGCCCCGGGCGCAACGACAACCTCCGAGGCCAACGCGCCAGCGCCCCAGCTTGAATCACCGTCACCTTCACCCGCCAAGTCATGCAGGTTGCGGCGAACTTCTCGCAGCAGTTGCTTTTGGGCCTCAACACTCAACTTGCCATCCGGTGAGGTATGGCTCGCGTCGGCAAATACGCGCTCGATCATAGCATCTTGTGATAGCTGCTCAATCCATTGCGATGCCTCCTTTGCGGAGAGCGCGTTGATTTGCGCATCGGAAAGTGTAAAGGTCTCAGCAGGGTCATGGGTGGCCGGCGCATTGGGCAGTTTGCCTTTGGCATAAAACGGCTGCAGCGCATCAATGAGCATGAAGTTCATCCGTCGCGTATGCCAGACGGGCAGCTTTCGCGTGCCAAGGTATTGGCTGTAGGTGCCGCTAATCCACGAATGTCTTCCACCGGTTGCCGAAAGGCAGAGGCTGCCAATGGTGGTTTTGCTTTCCGGCGTTGCGTCGGTGCGCATCGTAAGGGACGTAGTGGCACCATGCTGCGTGAGCACATTTGATAGCATGCGTTTTTTGCAACCGCGGGCCAGCGGGTTATCAAGCAGCGACAGAAGCGAAACGGTTACGGTCTCGCTGCTTGTGTTTTCAATGGTAAAGTTAAGATAAAAGCCGGGGCTGCCCGACTCGCGCGCATTACCGGGAATAAATGGCGAAAACACATCGGCCTTAATATTTACCGGCAAAGTTGGATCACCGTAGTGCAGCGTGGTCATGGGGAACCAAGCGTCAAATGTGATGGATGCCACATCCTGCACATAGCCCAGGGAGTAGAGATTATTTTGCGTGGCCCGCAGCGCCAGCCGTCGCAGCTTTGGTTCTTGGCCGGCCTGCTGCGTACGCACCAAAAACTGCAGGCTCGCCGGTCCCATCCCGGGGCTTACGCCGGCGAGGTTTGCCGGCAACCCGCCGGCCCAGGGGCCGTTGTTAAAGATGAGCCACTCATAAAAACAGCCATCGGGCCGCAATTCTATAAAACCGGTGCCGATGCCGCCCAAGGCCACGCCCGAGTTCATGGCAATAGTTGCATCAATCTGGCAGGCTACCTCATCTGGCGATTGCACAACGGCCGAAATCGCCCCGTTATGATGCTGCATTACCATGCGCTGTGGTGCCCCAATAACCGGTGAAACCGCCTTTGAACCTATCATGGCCGCACCTGCCACCGAAACGGTTCTGACAAAACTTCTACGCGAAACCTTCGCCATAAATCTCCTTTTCTGCCATTTGGCATAGAGATGCTTATCGTAGAGCGCCAGCGCCCATCTGGGAATACCCGAAACGTCAGGCTAAAATAATCGCGGCAATACTGCAAATCGCGAAAATAATGCCCACCAAACCGTTGACGGTCATAAAGGCCAGATTGATGCGTGAAATGTCATCGGGTTTTACAAGCCACTGCTCAATTACAAGCAGCAGTGCCACCATCGCCAGTCCCAACCAGTACACACCTGACAGGGCAATGGTTGTGCCCCATGCGGGCCAGCCCAAGCCAAATAAAATCAGCAGGACGACGGTCAGCAGATGGCAACTTCGAGAAATCCAGAGCGATGGGACAATGCCAAGTCTGGCCGGAAGCGAAAAGAGTCGGTCGCGACGATCAATGGATTCATCCTGCAGCGCATAGAGTATGTCAAAGCCGGCGGTCCATAACAGCACGGCCAGCCCCAGCACCACCACCTGACTCGCGAGCACCGGGCCGCGCGGCGGCACGATGGCCACCCATGCGCTCATGGGCGCGAGCATGAGCGAACTGCCTAAAAAGAAGTGACAAAGCCAGGTAAAGCGTTTGGTAAAACTGTAAAGAGCCAGCCATCCCAGCACCGGAACGGCCAGCCACAAGGGCCACGGATTTTTGAGCAGCAAGTCGAACAGCCACGCCACCGCCACAAAGCCCACCGCCGAGATTGCCAGCGCTCCGAGCATGAATATTGGGGAAATTTCGCCGGTCACGCTGGGCCGACGTGCGGTGCGCGGATTGCCTGCGTCAATGCGGCGATCCACCAGCCGGTTAAAAGTCATGGCGAAGGTACGCGCAAGCACCATGGCCGCGACGATAAGCGCCAATCGCAACCAGCCGGGCCAGGTGAGCCCAATGGCCTTGGAAGCCAGAAAGCAGGCCAGCAGAGCAAACGGCATGGCAAAAATGGAGTGCGAAAACTTGATAAGCTCTAAAAACTTGCCAATGCGGTTAAGTGGACGCACGGCAGGTTTGGCAACTGCAGCATGGGTCATGGCCGAGCCTCGGCGGTGAATGAAATCGCTGTGGTATTCATGCTATGGCTTTGCAGCTCCAGCGCCTTGCCAGCGGGTGTGCCAGTTATGCTCAACCCCCAGTAAGTCCAGCACGCGGCCAGCCACCATGGTAACCAAGTCATCAATACTTTGCGGGTTGAGGTAAAAACCCGGACTCGCCGGGCAAATGATGGCCCCCGCTTCGCAGGCGGCGAGCATGTTTTTAAGTTCGATGAGACTGATGGGCATTTCGCGGTGCAGCAGCACAAGCGGCCGACGCTCTTTAAGCGTGACCATTGCGGCGCGGGTTATGAGGTTATCGGCAATGCCATGAGCAATCTGGCCGAGCTTGTTGCTCGAACATGGAGCCACCACCATGCCCTGGGTTTTAAACGATCCGGAAGCGATACAGGCGCCTATATCGTTGTTGGCCAGCATGGTGATGCGATCATGCGGTTCTTCGCCGACAATGGCGGCAATATCGGGATGCTCTATACCCAGCTCATCATGCAGCAACCGCCGCCCCGCCGGTGAGATGATCAGGTATGTATGTACCTGCGGCCCGGCCTGCAGGAGACCTTGCAGGATTTTACGTGCATATATTGCGCCCGATGCGCCGGAAATAGCCACAATGAACTGTCTGCTCGCCATAACTTTCTTCCATTGAAGGTTGACCCAATACCCATGCCTAATCGGCGCTTTGCTCTTCAAGTTCCTCTTCGCGCAGCAAAGTTCGATTTATCACACCATGCTCACGAAACCATTCGCTTATGCGCGGGTGGTTCAAAAAATCGCAGCCATAGCGCTGCCGCAGTTCAGCAGAAAAATCGTGCCCACGACAGTCGCGCAGGTGATCGAGCAGGCTCATGGCGGCAAAGAACCAGCTTGGCCTGACTTCGCGCGGCAATTGGCTGCAGTACACCGCCACATTTTCTGAGCCGACAATTTCCCTGCAATGCAGGCATCGCCAGTCACAGCGGACAACGCGCCGCATGATCTTATCGTCGGTCAGATCGCGAAGGGTTTTAGCCATGGGCCAATACCCCGCGATAGCAGTAACAGATGCCCAGGGTGAGAGCGGCGGCGGAGACGTCTTTGAACCCGGCCTGCTCCATACGAGCCTGCATTTGCGTGGGCGAAATAAAGGTGTCCACGCTTCGAGGCAAGTACCGGTAGGCGCCGGTTTTGTCGCCGCTGATGAGCGTAGCGCTTAAAGGTATAACCTTCCAGAAATAAAAGTTGTACATGGCCCGCAGCAAGGCATTGCGTGGCAACGAAAACTCAAGAATAATCAGCCGCCCACCGGGTCGCAGCACGCGATAGAACTCATCTATGGCGCGGCCCCAATCAGCGACGTTGCGGATGCCAAAGGCGATGGAAACCACATCCACACTTTTATCGCGCAGCGGCAGGCGGAGGGCATCGCCTTCATAAAAGCCAACCGGAGGACGATTGCTGCCGCCGCGCTGTGCCTTATGGGTAGCACCCTGCAGCATGGGGTGGCAAAAGTCCAGGCCGATGACACGTCCGGGCCTCGCTTTGGCAAAGGCCAGCGACAAGTCGCCGGTGCCACAGGCAACATCAGCAACAATGTCGGTGGGTTTTATATCAGCAGTTTTGACGGCAACGCGTCGCCAATGCTGGTCTATCCATAAAGAATGAAGGTGATTATTCAGATCGTATGAGCGTGCAATGGCAGAAAACATACGATTGACGCGCTGTGCTTTATCGGCCACGGCATGCGGATTGGCCAAATTACCCGGTTCCCATTGGGGTGTATTGGGCGCTGGCGGAGGCAATGTATTTGCGGATGGCGGCATGCAGCCCTCAAAGTTCAAAATCCGCCGAAAGTATACCCCAACGGCCATCTGCGTAAAAATGCCGCGGCCGCCATCCAATTGCCGCCTGGATCGCAGCAGAACCTTTATGGCGCCTTACCGCCGGGCACCGCAATTATTTTCGAGATTTGGTTAGCTTGCCATGGCCGGGCGGCGCCGGCGGCATGGGCACGCGGTTCCACACCCGCACCCGCCAGGGCTGAAATAAATAGAACCGCCAAGCATAGTACCAGTTGAATTTACTTTCGCCGGCCAAACGCCATTTTGGACCAAGCAGTGCGCTTATGTGTGCAGTGGTAAAGAACCCGGTGCGCACATCAGGATGCACGTCGGCAATAACGATGCTGTGCATGACAGGCTTGCTGGCCGCGGTTTGAATAAACGCTTTCCATGTGTTTATCTGCCGATTCCATGCTATGTAAAGCCAAGGAACCTTGCGGTGCCAATGGGGATTGGGCGGCCTGCCCAGCCAGGGCCGCACATTGTAGTCAATTTGCAGATCGTTCCAGGGGTCAAGACAAAAGCCAGTCGCGGCAATAATCGTCTGCCGCCCCGCCGGCCCGGTTGGAGCGTACTTGCGGGCCGTAGTAAAAACGGCGTGCCAGGGCATCCACCGGTATGTGAGTTGATTGGTAAGAGAGGAGGCAAGCATGGCGAGGACGACGGCGAGAATCAGAAGTCCACGCAAAGCTCGCCAGGGCAGGCGCACCAGCGCCAGACCGAGCCATAGCGTTAGTGCCGGGGCAACAAAGCAGGTGTAGCGTGGTTCCCATATAACGCGGTGCGGAAAGATAGACAGCGGATTGCTCGGTGGAAGACCACTTAATAGAGAAATCAGATAGGCCAGGCCTATCCAGAGTGCCAGGTGCCACCACCGCCCTACGCGGCCTATACATTGCGCCTCACACCGCCGATGCCGTCGCGGCCAGGGGATGAAACCGGCCAGCAAAATGATGCCAGCAGCAAAAATAATAATCACCTCCGTATGGGCCACCCACGCCAGCGAGCGCGTCGCCAGATGCCGACGAAAATCGCCCGGCACACCAAACCAGCCGATAATGTGATCGGTCGGCGGCCAGATCGGATACAAAAAACCAAAAAGCTGCTCGCTGGGAATGCTGACAAAGTCGCGCACGGTGCAATGCATATACCATGATGTCCAGCCTAAGCCACCATGATGATGCTCAAAGGCTGTAACCCAATTGGTTTTGTGCGTGTACCACCAGATGGGAAGCACTGCCGCTGCTGCCATGCCTAACACAAACAACGGCATATCCCACCAGCGGTAACGCCGACGACACAACAACCACAGCAGTTCACTGCCGACGACAAACCACGCTATGCTCTGCACACCCGTCATAAGTATGGCGGTAAAGAGCCATCCGACGGCGGCTGCGGCGCGCTGCTTTTTGGATAAGTCCCTGCGCTGCCAGAGCAGGAAGCACACCATATTGGCAAGCGTAAAGCAGATGACCGCAGGATACATTTTTAGATCACGACTGTAATACACCAGAAACGGATTCACCGCCGCGAGCAGCAATACCACCAGCGAGACTTTGCGGTCGGTGAATTGCCGGGCGAGCAGATACATAAGCGGCAGGGTTAAACAGCCAAAGAGCGCGCCGGGCAGCCGCAGCACCGCCGGCTCAAATGCGGCAGCGCCGTGCACGTTGAGCACATGCTCGAGGAGCCAAACCCAGCTCCACAAAAGCATGTACCAGCCCGGCGTGAAACCCTGCCCCTGTAAGGTATTGATCACCGCGTGAAAATCACCGGAAATTCGTGTAATCGTCGCGGCTTCATCACACCAGTAGGATTGATGCCCCAGCCGCCACAATCTTAAAAAGCACCCCAGTAAAAGTACCAATACGAACAGTGCATAAAATGCCCAGCCGCGACCGGGGCCAGCGGGGGCCGCGCCGCCACCTGCCCCGCCGACATGCGCAGTGCCCGCCACCGCCCCGGCTGGAGCCGAAGACTTTAAGTCATGAGGCGTAGATACGATGTCATCGTGCGGTTTCATTTAACACTGCCGATAGAATCCGTCACATTTAACTGCATTTGCAACAAGCAATGGCTGCGCCGTGCCACCCAAAATGCACCTGTACATGATAACGCTTAGCAGGCCCGTTTCTTTCATTGGGTGTTTGCTGGCTAAGATGTTTATAAATCGGGGCGTATTAATATGTTACATTCGGTTGAAAGAGGTTTGATCACCTGTAGCTTTGCCATTAACCTGATCGCAAATGGTGGGCGCGGCAGAGTAGAAAACGCACGCGTTGTCGCTGGGCTGGAGGCCTTTCATGCAGACACACACTGGCAATCGCATGCTCGCGGCGGTAGTACACCTCGCCGGGCCGTGGCTTAGCTTTCTGCCCGGTTTAGCGCTTTGGTACGGCGCGTGGGATCGCAATGAGGTGCTGGTTAAGCATGGCCGGGCCGCTTGCCGCTTTCAACTCGCGGTGCTGATAGGACTGGTGCTGATGGCCCCAGCCTACAATGGTAATTTGCCGGGGATATTCATGGCGTTCAATATGCCCGTGATAAACGGATGGTTGCAGTCCGTGGATCATTCTCCGGGGCGAGGTTTACTCGAGTTTGTATGCACCTTCGGCTTATTTGCGCTATGGTTCAGCTCCATTGGTTTTGGGTTGCTTAATACGCTGCGCGCAGCCCTCGGGCGCATGCCATGGTACCCGCGTTGGCTTGCGATTCCACGGGGAGAAGCGGAATGAATCGCCAGGCAGTAAGCCATCTGGCGGCATTCGCCCTCTATGCCCTTGCCGCATGCGCTCTATTTTTGCCGGCGGTGCATTTTGATTTAGTGCATTATTGGATTGGCAGCCGTTCGAGCGATCCGGCGATTTTTATATGGAGCCTGCAGTGGTGGCCTTGGGCATTGACCCATCACGTTAACCCGCTGTACTGCAGTTTTGTCTGGGCCCCTGCCGGGCAAAGCATGCTATGGGTTACCTCGGTGCCATCGGTGGCGCTGTTGTGCTGGCCGCTCACCTGGCTGCTCGGTCCGGTGGTGGTCTATAACCTTGTTGCATTGAGTTCGCCCGTGTTGGCGGCTTTTTGCGCCTATTTGTTGTGCCGCGAGGTTACGCAACGTTTCTGGCCGGCGCTATTGGGCGGAGTGATTTTCGGCTTTTCGACATTTGAGTTGGTGCATCTACGGGCTCATATGGATTTGTTTGTGATTTTTCAACTGCCCCTGGCGGTATGGCTGTATTTGCTCAGGCTCCGCGGCAAGTTGTCCGGCGGGTGGTACATTGCGCTGATAAGTGCGCTGGCGATTTTTCAGTTTGGCGTTTTTGTGGAGGTGCTGGCCAGCGCGACTTTGTTCGGGCTGGCAGCCATCGGATGCGCGTGGCTGACGAGCAGTGAGCCAGGGGCGCAAGCGGCCCATAAACGCGGCCTCAAAGAGACCGCGCTTGCCCTGGTTGTGGCGGGCGTGGCGCTCTCACCCTTATTGATAACAATGTTTGCCAGCGGACGCCCGCATGGAAAGATATTCTCCAGCGTTTTCTTTTCGGCCGAGCCGTTAAACTTCTTTATTCCAACGCGCATCACTTGGCTGGGCGGGCATTTATTTCACGGCCTGACGATGCAATTCGCCGGCCAGAATTATGAGCGGGCCGCATACTTTGGACTGCCACTGCTGCTCATTGCCATCCTTTTTATACGCGAGTTTTATTCCAGGGCGGCGGCTCGAACACTCATACTTATTGGGGCTATTGTTACCGTGGCCGCATTGGGCGGGCAACTTCAGGCACTGCGAATGCACCTTCATATAGTGCTGCCTTGGTGGATGCTTGACCATCTACCCCTCCTGCAGAAAGCATTGCCAGTAAGGTTTCTGGCGTATGCCTGGCTGGTGATGGCCGTTATGACGGCCTGGTGGGCGGCCGAAAGCACCGCGCCGCGATGGAGCAAATGGAGTTTGGCGGCGGCTTCGCTGATATTTATTTTTCCCAACCTGCCGGGGAAGTTCTGGAGCCACCCGCTTGATTCGCCGGCTTTTTACAGCAATGGCTCGCTGAAGCGATATATATCTCCCGGTGAAAATGTCGTGGTGCTGCCCTATGGTTACATCGGGTATGCCATGCTGTACCAGTCACAGCAGCATTTTTACTTTCGAATGGCTGGCGGCTACCTCGGCATGCTTGTGCCGCCACCGTTTACGGATGACCCTGTTCCGGCCGGGTTGTATAACGGGGACGTAAGCCTTGTGCCGCACTGGGGCCGCAAACTGCGGCGTTTTGTTGTGCGCAACAAGGTGGGTGCATTCATACAGACATTGCCCGATATTTGGGACCGACCCACGCTGCTGGCGCCACTGCATGTAAAGCCCATTGTCACCGGGGGCGTAGCTCTTTATTTGGTACCACGGCGATGGCTCAAGACTTCTCCAGCCGTACGACTTAGTCTGCCGTCGGCCGTGAGCCGGTAGGTTTTGCCCTACTGTGGCTATGATCAAGCCTGCAACCTGGGCAACATTTATGACGTTGCCGCGTTGTGCTTTTATAGCATCGGGTGGACGATGGACCGGGGCACCCACTTCGAGGCGGACGCAAAGCAAACACGACCGATATGGAATTGCAACGAAAGCATGAGCACCAATGTAAATAAGGCAGCTTCAACACCCGTGAGGGTAGGTATGATGCGCGAGAGCGTAGCGGCGTTGCTGGTGGCTCTCTTGATTGCATTGGCGGCTATTGGCGCATTGTGGCTGCGTTCGGTGGTGCACTTTACCCCCACCGCATGGACAGACCTTTACCGTGGCCCCACTCGCTTTGAGCCGCCTCCGCCAGCCCAAATTCCATGGATTAACGACATTCGTCAGCCACAACCCAATCGGCTCGCGCTGGCACGATTGCCCCGCTTCACCAAGCGTATGTCGGTGCGTTGGTGGTGGACCGATAAGCCTTTCCAAAAGCCGTCGGATTCGCACCTGGCCCTGCTCTGTCAACCGCCGTCACCGGCTACCGCCACCCAAAGGGCCGCTATTCTCCAGACCATACGCCAATGGCTTAACATGCACGATTGGACCAAAGTAACACTGCTGCGCAACGAATGGCTGCCTGATCTTCTGCGCGCCGGCCGCTACAACACGGCAGCACAGGTTTGCCAAATAATGGCAATTGGGCTGGCGGGCAACACGGGTTGGCCGCAAATGATGATGCAAACTCGTGCAGAATGTTTTTTGGCATTGAACCGGCCAGCGGCGGCCTTGCGGTGTGCGGTTCGTATGTACAACATCTGCACGCTTACCGATGCGTCCGCCGCAATTATGCTGATTGGCGAATGCCTGCAGCACGCGGCGTTGCGATCTGATAGCTTTCATTTGTTTGCCGGTCAGCAGACCCTTGGACTGACATACCACCCCCTAAGACCTGAGCACTCCTGTCTGCCAGAGGATTTTGGCAAGTTAGGCATCCTGCGCCAAAAAGCTACTGCTTTGCAGCCCACTGTGCTTCGTGAGGTGCCGCTGACGCCCGGACCGTATGAAATTGCGGCCCAGCATTTGACGGGTGAGGATTATTCATCGCTGATGGCCCGGGGCAACTTGTACTTGCTTGCGGGCAAACCGAGGCTGGCGGCAGCTATCTTTGTGCGGGCCTACAGCCTTGCCGTCGGCACCCAGTTTATTCACGCGGAAAATGCCGTGGCTCGCTGTCTTAAGGCGCAGTACAAAATACTGGGACCGGCGAACCAATGGGCGGCTTATGTATCAGCCCGAGCCGCGGCACCGGCAACGCAGGGGAGGCATCCATTATGAATAGTGTGCGGCCAATAGCTGCAGGACATATCTGCTTGAACTGGCTCTGTAAGGCAATGCTCATGATCGCTCTGCCCATGCTGGCAACCGCCAGGGCGACACAATCGGCGTGTGCCGCAATACCTGAGACACCACAAGCCCTTGCCAAAATGATGGAAGAACCCAATCGAGCCATTGCGTTAAAGGCCGTGGCGGCCATTGACGCCCGAGCTTCTGCGGACCCATTTGGCCGCGATGCATGGGCAATGGCGTGGCTGTGGCCCGATGCACTGATGCGCGGCAAACACTACAACCTTGCGGCAAAACTGACGCTCAGCGCGGTGCAGCGCTATCCGTGGAACACGGGCATAGTACAGAGCGACCTGCGATTCAGAGTGTTGGCACTGCTTGCGGTAAACCATCCGCATCAGGCGCTGGCCGCAGCGCATAGTCTGTTCAACGTCTGCACCACACCCCAGGTGCGCGGAACTTTACTGCTTGTTGCACAATGCCTGAATGCCGCTCATCCTGACCATCCGGAACTTGTCGCGGAGTTGGTTTCGCAGGAGCAAAAGGCTGCAGTGTTGCCTCGGGGCAATGCCATCGCAGCCACCTGTCCGATTTTACTCAATATCCCAATTAATCCTGGCATCTATCAAAAGTCATTAAAAGAAAACTCGACATTCGGCGACCTTAACAGCATTGTGGCAAGGTTTAATTTGCTGCTGATGATGGGTAAAGTCGCCGAGGCCCAGCACAGCCTCTCGCAACTGCAGCAATTTGGCGGTGCGCGCCGCATGGGACAAGACGCCGCCGCACGCTGGTGGAAGGCCAAAACCGGCGGCATAGCCATGAGCAACCAAATTATTGCCCAGCAGCAGGCCGCATTCGGGCCTCAGCCCCGCACCGCACGCCATAGGCATAAATGATAGAGCGTTTTGCGAAGCAACCGCTGACGTACTTTTTGGCCGGAGTTAAATCCCGTAACATAATTTGTGGTATCTGGTGTGGAAGGTTTACAGGCTGGGCGCACTTGATGTCTGCCAAGCCAGGGGCAATTTTAATGTGTGGTCGCTTCACGCTTACCAATCCGAAGGGCTTAGCGGCTTGCGAATCTTGGATCGCGCCTCTCGAACCTGATCTTGAACCGCTATTAATACCGCGATACAACATCGCACCGGGCCAGCGCGTGCTTATATTGCGGAAAAATGGCACGGCTCGCTGGACTGGGGCCACTTGGGGCTTTAAGTTGACCGAGGGGGCAGCGCCGCAACCGCATATCTTAATTAATGCGCGAATGGAGACAGTCAGCAGTCGCCGGACGTTTGCTCAGAGTTTCGAGCATGGACGCTGCATTATTCCGGCTGATGGCTTTTATGAATGGCCCAAAGAGCCTCATAAACTCAGGCGGGGGCCGCGCGATAAAATGCCGCAGTGGTTTGCACTGGCGGAGCAACAGATATTTGGCCTCGCCGGCCTGTTTCGCAGGGGTTCGCATGCGGATGATGATAGCGCTGAATGTGTGGTGCTCACGCGACCCGCCGACGATGTGGTTGGAGCCATTCATGACCGAATGCCCGTTATTATTCCCCGGGAGCAGTGGCAGGCGTATCTGACAGCTTCCAAGGCTGCCGCGACAGACCTGCTTGAAACACCAACCACGGCCAAGCTTTGCTCAAAGCCAGTATCGCAGCGCATAAACTCGGTGAAAAATGATGACCCGGCGTGCCTTTTGGACCGGGGCGAATTTCCGCCGCAGATGCTGTTTTAGGGTGGGCCAATCGTGTATACTTAAGTGTCGTCAATTATGGTGGAACAAAACATGGTTGGCGATGGCTTCGGCAATTTGTTCATGGAGGCCAATCTTGGCAAAACCAACCATTTCACTTTTACGTCGCCTGCGCGATGGTCAGGCTGTGCGTCTGCGACTGTCGTATGGGCTGGCAATTGCGGGCATGCACGTGCTGGCGATTCTGGCGCTGTGGCCGGCATTTTTTAGCTGGTCAGGCGTGGCTGTGTTTGCGATTATGTACTACCTTAGCGGTGGGTTGGGGATAACGCTGGGTTACCACAGGCTTCTTACGCACCGCAGCTTTCGCACCTATAAGCCTGTGGAATACACATTGGCACTCCTGGCTTGTTTGGCCTGGCAGGGTGGCCCCATTCGCTGGGTTGGCACGCACCGCCTGCACCACACCGAATCAGACCAGCCAGGCGATCCGCACTCACCCCGTGATGGTTTTGGTTGGGCTCACATGTTTTGGGTCGTTTACCACTCACCCAATGGCGAAGATGTTTGCGATTACGCCAAAGACCTGCAGCGCGACAAAATGCTCACGCTGCTGGACCGCTTTTGGTGGATGCCGCAGTTTTTCCTGGCGGCGGTGCTGTATATGCTTGGCTGGCTGGTGCTTGGAACGGCCATCGGCGGATTGTCGTGGGTCCTCTGGGGTGTGTGCATGCGCGTGGTGTTTCAATACCATGCGACGTGGCTGGTGAACTCCGGCTCCCACCTGTGGGGGTATCGCCGTTTTGATACCTCTGATGACTCGCGCAATAACTGGTGGATCGCACTGCTTTCGTTTGGCGAAGGTTGGCACAACAACCATCATGCGCAGCAGAGGTCGGCAGCACACGGCATGCGCTGGTATGAGTTTGATATTACCTACCTTACCATTAACATCATGCACCGCCTGGGCCTGGCATGGGATATCGTTCGGCCCAAGCCAGCCTGATGTTCAAGAGGTTATCTGCTGATGTTTGAATTTCAGAATGGCTCGGTGCGCATTGCGCGAGCCTTTAGAATAGATGTTTTTATTCATTGGACCTGGGGATTAATTGTTCTGTGGATGCTGATGACTCCATGGGCGCAATTCACCAAACCCATCTGGAACCTTGCCGTTATTCTGGGGCTTTTTGCCATCGTTACATTGCATGAGTTTGGCCACTCGCTGGCGGCCATCTCGGTGGGTGGCAAGCCGGGCAACATTGTGCTGTGGCCTTTTGGCGGCATCGCCTTTACGAATGCCCCTAACCGCCCGGGGGCGAATTTGTGGGTTGTGGCCGCCGGACCGCTTGTGAACGTTATTCTCTACCCGCTTTTTTACGCGGCCTATCACTATGCCGCGCACGCGGCAGCGGCCGGATCGCCTTCGATTTCGTCCGACGAAGTGATATTCCTTCTACTTATGTTTGAGATCAACAAGCTGCTGCTGCTGTTTAACATCCTGCCATCCTACCCGCTGGATGGCGGACAGATTTTGCGATCATTGCTGTGGTTTGTGGTCGGCGAAGCTAAATCGCTCAGGATGGCCGCCGCATTGGGCATGGTGGGCGCCGTAGGCATTGGTTTGTGGTTCCTGATTCGATGGCACAGCATTTATATGTTGTTTCTCTGCCTGTTTTTGCTGCAAGCGGCGTGGTCGGCCTATCAGGTCGCCGGCATGATGCCCAACAGCCGACCAATGCGGCGGCGACAAAAATCCGCGCGCAATGCGCACGACTTAGCCGCATGCCCCAACTGTGGCAATTCCCCGCCGCGTGGAGCGTTTCATACCTGTGGCTCCTGCCAGGCAAGTTTTGATGTATTTGCCGGCCGCGGCCGATGCCCCCAATGCGGCGCCGATTTCACCGAATCACCCATCACCTGCCCAAGCTGCAATTTCACCGCCCCGCTTCGCGCCTGGTTTGGTGAAACAGCGGCGAACAATTGACATCGCCGCTGCAACAGGGATCGGTGCGATTAGATAAGTGATCGCCAATCGCTGCGTCGGCATTGTTGCTGGGGATTGTCGCCCGTCATCCTTTATACTCTTATCATCTTTTTAGGGGCCGCAGGGCGCATTTATGCCCTCAGATTGGCGACATGAACTGCAGCACGCTGTGCGCGCGGCCAAAGCGCAAGTCAGCGGTTGCCAGCACATTGAATACATGCACCACGCCCGCCTGGTTGCGGCAACTCTTCAGGCGTTTGGTGATGATGCCCGGGCGCTTTTCTTTATTGAAGAACTTGTCGGCAATGGACGAATACCACGGCCGGATCTTATTGTGCTGCATCCAAGGCTTGGCGTAGCGGTCATTGAAAATAAGGGCGTGCAGCTTGCCGACATTGTCGCCGTTCGCAACACTACACCGCAAATGGTGCGCAGCGGCGCTCTTAAATCAGAGGCTCCGTACCATCAGGCCGAAAAGGTGCTGCTGCGACTGCGCGATCTTATGGAGCGGCGCGTTTCGGGCATTCACAGGCTCGCTAACAGTCTGTTTCCGGAGATCGTTTCCGCCGCTGCGGCCGCTATTGATGTCGCGTAAAGCCGAGTTGCTCGCTTACATCGCACCTACGCCCGTCGAAAAAAACCTCGCTTGCCTGGCGGTGCGCGATGTACATAACTTCCCACCACAGCGCGGAGTTCCCCGGGAATGGCGAAGATTACATCTTCCACCAAGCCCACATAGGGCCGCGGAGAGGCGGCAGCCAAGGCGGCAGCTACCTCGGCTAAATCGGGCCAGGCGTCCATTTTGTGCGGCGGCTTGGGCGGAGCCATGAACATGCGGGCATCATCCACTAATACTATATGTCCCGTGCCCCACCGATAAATCGCAGCAATTTCATCGAGTACCGGGCATTCGCACTCTTCGCCGGCGGTGCCCTCGCCCGACCAATGCCCATCAAGCCAGAATACCGCGCGGCCCGTCAATTTCGGCAGCAAGTTCGGTAGAACCTTATGCGATGCTCCCAGGATGACCTCAATGCGACTGTTGCCCGCAAAGCGTTGCGCCGCGCGAGCGTGGTGGGTTGCATCGGCCTCAATGGTTATCACATGGGCAAAGTGTTTGGCCGCCCATGCAGCGGTATCGCCCAGCAGTGTGCCGGTTTCAATAAAATGCTCCACCGGGTATTTGGCGGTCAGCTGTAGCAGCAAATCTTTAGGTACGCCGGGGTGAACCAATCCCATTACGAATATCTCCTCATACACCGGACGGAATTGCCGCCACCCTGCGCGGGCACAGCTTACACATCAACAAACTCTTCACGCCGCTGCTGCTTATGGTTTGGCCCCACCGTAACGGCCTGCACCGGCACCACGCCAAAGCGCGAATCGCATAAATCTTCCCGAAGGAAAAACACATTAAGCATGGGCGTAAAACTCACCAGCTTGTACCCCTTGTGCTGTGCCAACTCGGCAAGGGCGGCAGCGCTGGCGCCATAAAACATGGTGCCATCCCATACATGCTGCGGGTTGTATGGAACCGTCTTTTTTTCTGCCGCAGTGAAGTTGGAGTTATACTCGATGACCACCAGCTTAGGCCGATATTTCACCAGCGACTTCCACACCCAGTAGTCGTTGCCATCAATATCTATGCTCAGCAGGTCGAACTCCGGGTCAATATGCGCTTCGGCGAGAAGAGCATCAAGGCTGTCGGGGCCTTCGCACATGATAAATCGGCACATGGTTTTGATGGATGCAAAGGGCTTCATGTTGCGCTGCAGCGTTTTAAATTTTTCCGAATCGCCTTCAATGTACAGGCCGCTCCAACCTTTGTGCACCAGTGAATGGGTGTTGCTGCAAACTTTTCCATCCCAGGCGCCAAACTCGACAAAGCAGCCTTTAGAGATGCCCAACCGCCTAAAAATATCGCCAATAATATAGTCTTCGCCGGCCTGGCTGGTGTCGTGCTCAAGCGGGTTACTGGGTTCCGACTTGACGGGGGCCAAAAGTTTTTTCATCAATCCCATAAACGTCCACCTTGCCCGACTCGCGGGTTGCCGCCCATTGCCAGCCACCCCAAGGTTCCAAGCGTAATTGCCCCGCACACGGGGGTCAACTCAAAAAAAAGGCCGAACCTGCAGCAGGTTCGGCCCTCGTTTAACCAATGAATAGCTTGTAAGCTGCGGACAGCTTACTTAATAAACAGCATTTCCCGATACGTCGGCAGCGGCCAGATGTCGTCGGCAACCATCGTTTCGAGCTTGTCGCCAACATGACGTACTGCCTGCATTGCGGGAATGACCGCATCAAGCGAGTATTTGGCGTGAGCAAGGGTATCACCGGGGGCATGATGCTCCGCTGCGTGCGTTAAAATGCCAATGCGCTTCTGCAATTCGCTTACCGTCGAAGAAAGCTCCGCAAGGTGCTTGTCCTGCTCCGACAGCGCCGCCGCCGGGGCGCCTGCCGCCTTGGCGGCTGAAATTGAACGGGCCACCATCTCCTGATGCTTGATGCCCGCAGGCAAAATCATGGTTTTGGCCATCAGCAGCGTCATTTGCGCTTCGATGTTGATGGTCTTTTTGTAGTTTTCAAGCATGATTTCATAGCGGCTGTGCACTTCCTTCTTGGT
>JABEVB010000221.1 GCA_013044165.1 Phycisphaerales bacterium | reverse complement strand
GCTGTTTTGTACAGCTTGCTCCGCCCACCTACAAACCCTTTGGCCCGCTTGAGCAGGCGTTTGTGCCGCTGTTTACGAGCAGCGCCGATTCTTACGCGTGGCATAGAACTTTCCCCTGTTTTTATGATGGTTCAACACCGGCCGGCCACCGTAACGCAGCCCATCTACCGGCGTCGGCGCGACAACTTAGCGTGCGCCCGGCCCAAGCAGTGTTATCATTTTATTGGCAAATGGCCCCGTAATGGTTGTGGTGCCCCTGAGCCGCCGCCGCCGATTGCCCGACTTGCCGCTCTGCAGATGGCCCTTGTTATGGCGATGGAACTTTATCTTACCGCGGGCAGTGACCTTTACTCGCTTTTTAATTCCTTTGTGCGTTTTCGCTTTGGGCACGTTTCAACTCCAAATTCGACCAAACAACAGTGCATTCAGGCATTTATCCCGGTAAATGCCTCCCAGGCAGCAAGATGCCGGCGCCACAATGCGCCCATCACCACCCCAAATTTAGGATTGGATACTATACACCAAGCCCGCCTTGTTATCCAGTGGCAGAAGTTTCATTTTCCCGATTAGCTTTTTTACAAGGCGTTCACCTTACAAATGCCTCCCGCCGGACAACCCAATCCTACCAAGCACCGGATAGGGTGCCCAAAACGACCATATATATCATGCCAATAAGGAGTTCTGTCGCTCGCCGTCTTGGGCCACACCGAATAGAATCTGTCCTTGGCCGCCGAAGCGGCTTACTTATAAAAGGTTGGCACTTATGACCAAGCACACCCGTTATGCCCTGGGCTTTATTGGCGCTGGCAACATGGCCGAGTCCATTACACGAGGCGTTTTAGCTGCAGGCGTGTATAAGCCCGGGCAAATTATTGCCGCAGACCCCAGTTCGCAGCGGCTGGCACTTTTCCGTGATGCGCTGGGCACCGCCATTACGAAAGATTCCGCCGAGGTTGCCGCCACCGCAGACGTGATTATGCTGGCCGTTAAACCTCAGAAAATAGATGAAGCGCTCGCGACCATCAGCCCGGCGATTTCATCGCAAACGCTGATCATCAGCATCGTCTCGGCCATCAGCACGACATTTATAGCTAACAGCCTCCATCAACGGCCACGCATCATTCGCGTCATGCCCAATACACCCATACTTGCCGGAGCGGGAGCCAGCGCTTTGTGCCGCGGCTCCACTGCCACCGAAGCCGATGCTACCCTGGCACGCAATATTTTTGCTTCGAGTGGGGTGGCGGTAGAAGTACCCGAAACTCTCATGGATGCGGTCACGAGCCTCTCCGGCTGTGGACCGGCGTATGTGTTTTACCTGCTGGAGGCCATGGCCGCCGCTGGGGAAAAGCTGGGGCTGGATCCCGACGAATCTGCCCTGCTTGCCCGGCAAACCATTATCGGCGCGGGGAAGCTTCTGGCCGAGTCGCCCGACTCGGCAACTGAGCTGCGCCGTAAGGTCACAAGCCCCGGTGGTTTTACGGAAGCGGCAATCAAGCAATTTGAAGCTAACGGCTTTTTTCAACTCGTGCTCGCCGCCATGCAAAGCGCCCAAGCTCGTGGCCGTGAGCTGGCCCGCTGATGTTGCGGAGGAGGCGCTATGTATAGCATCTCGGTCGGCACAAGCTTTACAGCCTCGCATCAACTTAGACTGGTTGGCGGGAATCTTGAGGCACTGCACAGCCATGATTGGCAGGTATCCGCCAGCGTGCAAAGCCCGCAGCTTGACGCCATCGAAACGGTCATGGACTTTCACGCCATGGAAGCGTTGATAAAGGCAATCGTCATTCCCTGGCACAACCGCTGCCTCAACGACTTGGAACCATTTAAAGAGCGATGGAACCCATCAGCCGAGCGCGTTGCTGAGCATATTGCCCGGGCCATGGGGCCCCTTTTGCCTGAGTATATATCCATTTGGAGCGTAAGCGTTACCGAAGCCCCCGGCTGCATCGCAACCTACCGCTACGAGCGGGCGGCTGACCGGCCAACGGCTGATTGAATAAAGGCGAAGTTGGAGAGCTTTATGTTTAGTTGCCGCAGTATCACCAGCACCTGCGGACTTGACAGCGTAAGTACCTCCATCGGGCGTTCGACCCGATAGTCGCTGGCTAAATTGAGATCGAAACCAGGATGGCATGACAGCTCGGTGCAGCCTTCATCCAGGCCATAGAGGATTTTAATCAGACCGCTCGTAGAAATATGCTCCATCCTTGGCCGCATATCGGCATCGCGGCCAAAGAAGGCGCCCCAAAAGCGGACTTGATCACTTAAATGCCGAATGATGACCTTGCTCCAGGGCACAGCCTGCTCAATCGCATCGCGTACCTGGCACCGCTTATGCACATGTTGATGCGAATCTATGTGCGTTGGTGGACGACCGACCCATTGCTCAAACGCCTGACACTGCCGCACAATCTCGCGCCGCAGCGCCGTGGCATCATCCAATGCGACCTTCTGCCGGGTCTGCTGCCATTCGCCATCGCAGAGCTGCCACTCACCAAGGTCCAAATGCAGGCCAAGGCTAAGCCCACAGCCATGTCGAACCTTGGTGCCACGTTTACGTTGAGAAGTCTTTTGCCATAAATCCACGGCGTCGGCTGCAGCAGGCGCATCTACCATCAGACTGGCACTGGTTACAATGCCATGCTCATGGGCATACATAATGCCCTGATTTGTTTGTTCGCTCATGCCAAAATCGTCGGCGTTTACGATAAGGACCTTTCTGAAATGCGCGTTCATTCGAGGCCCACCTGCTTCAATGCGTCGCTTAATACCTTTTCCGCAGAAAAGTATGCCTGGGCAATCTCAAACGCTGCATGGCAGTGAGCGGCATAGTCACTCTCAACAGCCTCCACCGCCGCTATAATTTCTTCCATGGTACTAAACGCGAACAGGCCACGCCCCGTTGGCAAATGGCGGCTAAAACCGGTGTCCTGGTTTATCACCGGCCGCCCGGCCGCCAAATAGCAGGCACTGCGATCTGAAAACCAGCCGGATCGCAGCCGGATATTCTGGTCCTTGGCCACCGAAAACTCTCCGCGTGCCTCGCGTATGTAAGCGCGATACCGGTCCATGTCACTGGATATATGCACCGGATCAGCCAACAGCCATCCATGTGAGTGCAGCAGAGATCGGGTGACATCATCCACGCCGGCGGCCAATTCAAAACGGGCGGCAACCCGGTGCGGCAAGTCAACAAACTTTAAAAACTCGCGGTCCTTCGACCAGTAATATGTCTCACCGCGATAAACAATATCACGGCCGCGGTTCTGCCAGGTAGCAATGGTATTATAGGAGTGAGCGCCCGCGTCAAAAGGCTGCTTCCATAAGTCGAGCACAACCGGCTGGCGCGTAGGCCGCCACTGATACCGCGCCGCCGACAGCGGGCAATCGCTTTGTCCGATGTTTTCACCATAGGTAAAGTGATGTGTATGGCCGTCCAGGGCCGCGATAACGGCCGCGTCGCCGCGCTCGACCTGTATCTGCGACACCACGGGGTCAGTTTCCCAATAAATGCGTACGGGGCAGCGCGCATGCTCGGACAGCAGTTCCTGTGCTCCCGTGACATTGAGCATAACATCCGCGGATTGGTACAGATCACCCATTTGTGCTTCAGAGAGGCCCCAGCATCGGCCGCCCTCGTAGCGTCCGCGAAAGGCCCAGCGATTTTTAAGGCCGAACTGCTCCAGCACAGGGGCGACGCGCGAGACGTTATACTCGGCGTCGGGCGTAGAGTCACCCAGCATGGGGTTGTAAACCCACCGCGAAGAGTCCTCTATATAAACCGGATCGTACCCCAACCGCCGCAGCCCCAGCATAAAATGTAGAAACTGCCAGGTGACGCCCGCCAGCGGGTACCAGAACAAAATGCCAGATACGATAATCCGCGGCTTGGAGCCGACTGGTTTAATCTGCACGCAATTCCTCGTTGACAAGACGCCGTACAAACCGAGCCGGATTACCGGCATACACCGCATATGCGGGCACATGACCACTCACCACCGAACGAGCGCCAATGACAGCACCATCTTCAATGACTGTGCCAGGCAGAATGCAACAATCAAAACCGATCCAAACATTATTACCTATACTTACCGGCTTGGCATCCACCGGCGCTAGCGATGCCGGCTCACGCGACGCGGCAAAGCGGTGCAACATAGCACGGCGCGCCGCGGCATCCCTGGGCGCCCGATAGTTATCCATGATGACAACGTTCCATGAAACCAGCCCATAGTCGCCAATGCTGACATTGGAATCACAAATAAGCCACAAGCCATTAAGCAGCGTGCAGCGACCGGCCTTGAAAGAGCCCCGCTCGCCAATATCAAACATGCAACCTAAATAAGCCGAACACCCCTCCCCCAGCACCACACCCTGAGCACGGCGACTGCGACACAAATGAAAGCTGTACGACGTCTCGACATAACAGCCCGGATGCATCACCACGTTTTCGGGTATGACGCCATCGTGCCAGTCGCCAGCAATTGTGCGGTTCATCGGACGGACTCCCCATCCTGTAAGGCGATGACTTTGGCCGGATTGCCGCCCACGTGCGCCCCCACGGCCACGTCGCGGGTCACCACGCTGCCAGGCTCTATCCAGGCGCCATCTCCGATACGCACACCCTTGAGAATGGTTGCGTTGGGACCTATGAATACATCGCTGCCAATGCTTACGGGCCGACACTCCACGTTCGGGCGGGACCGATCGTTGCCGATCGGCGAGCAGGCCACGGCATCAGCCACGCGCTGGGCCGGCGCAAGCGGATGAAAGTCGGTGTCGGCAATAACCACGTTCCATCCAATAAGCACATAATCGCCAATGTTGATTTGCTCATCGCACATTAAGATGGCATTGGTCAGGCAGCAGAACCGCCCAATGCGGATGCGTCCCTGCGGCCCCACCGAAAATTGCACGCCATCAAGCGTGCTGCTTTCGCCAACAGTCAGGCCGTCAGCATGCTGCGAGCGAAATCGCTGCAGCGCCGCAGTGCCGCGAATCACGACGCCTTGCCCCACAATCACGCCCGCAGGCAGGCTGCCGCCGTCCCATACAGGCTGGTTTGTTGCCGCCTCGCTCATGGGGCCTCCGCCACAGGCTCGCCGTGCTGGAGCCGATACAACGATTGATACAGCCCCGGCTCTTTAATCAACGCCTCGTGAGTGCCACGCTGCACCACGTGTCCACGTTCAAGCACAATTATTTGATCCACAAAGCGAACGGTCGAAAAATGGTGCGAGATGATAATGGTTGTTCGACCCGCCATAAGCCGCCGCAGCGAGACCAGCAGATCGGCCTCGGTTTGTGCGTCCAGCCCGGTGGTAGGCTCATCGAGTACAATGATTTGCGCATCTTTTAAAAACGCCCGCGCCAGCGAAATCCGCTGCTTTTGTCCGCCAGACAGCAGCACCCCACGCTCACCCACTGGCGTGTCAAACCCCTGTGGCAGCGATTGGATAAACTCCCATGCGCCGGCAGAACGGGCAGCCGCTTCTAAATCCGCCCCGGAAGCGTGCGGCCGCGAATACAAAATATTTTCGCCAATGGAGGCATCAAATAAAACCGGCTCCTGAGGCACAATGGCAATGTTGTGCCGCAGAGATTCGAGCGTAATACCGCGAATGTCGCCACCGTCCAAAGTGATACATCCGGCAAGTGGATCGTAAAAACGCACCAGCAGCGACGCGAGCGTGGTCTTGCCGGCACCCGAAGGCCCAACCAATGCTATGGCCGAGCCAGGAGGCATACGCAGATCAATTTCGCGGAGCACCGGCAACCCAGGCCGATAGCCAAAACTGACCTTTTTAAGCACTACTTCGCCCTGCGGCCGATGGTCCAGCATGCGGGCGTTGGTCGCATCGGCCACGCTCGAACGCCGATCTAAAATTTCAAATACACGCCGCGCCCCCGCGACCGATCCCTGAATGGAATTGGCCGTATAAGAAAGCGTTTCGAGCGGCTTAAAAAGCATGGCCGCATAACCGGCAAGCAGCACCACATCGCCGGCGCTCATTTGCCCGGCAATAACGCGCCTTGCCGCCAGCCATACCACTGCCGCCGTGCCAAAAGCAAATAAAATCGCCACGCCGCTTTGTGCCGCGGTTTGCAATACCGTTAGCCGCAGGCTTGCCGAGAGGCTTTTCGACGCCTGTTGGGCAAAACGATCGGACTCAAAGGCTTCGCGGCCAAACGCCTGCACCGCCCGAATGCCGACAAGGGTCTGCTGCACACGGGTGCTTACGCTGCTCTCGTGCTCATGTACCGCGGTCGAAAGTTCTGTGGTGGGCTTTTCCAGTCGGCGAATAAGCACCACCAGAACGATGGCAACCAGCAGCGTCACCAAGCCAATGCTCCAATCCTGGCGTACCATCACAAAGGCAATGCCAACCAGCGTAACCGTGGCGGTAATGCCCGGAACCAAGCCTTGATTAAACAGACTTTGTACTGAATAGGTGTCCCAAGTGACGCGATAAAGCGAATCTCCAACAGTGCTTGCGTCATGAAAACTCACTGGCAACCGCTGTATATGATCGAACATACGGCATCGCAGTTTAAACACCATGCGCAAGCCGGACGCAACGAGCACCCAAGTGCTTAGCAGATTAATCCCCGCGCTTACAATGCTTATAAGCAGCAGCCCAACACAAAGTACGGAGATATACGCCAGCGTAGCCCCATGCGGGCCAGCGCCCTGCGGCAGGACGCTGGCGATATGCGTCAGCAGCGGTGGCGGCTTTGTTCCGCCGGCTAGAGCATCCACAATAAATTTCAGCGGCCATGGCTGCAGCAACCCCACCAATGCCCCTGAAAGCATCAGCGCCAAGCCTGCAAGAATAGGCCATAATTCACCACGCACCGCAATACGCAGCAGTCGTGCTGCAACAGCGAACGCGCCGGGCCGGCGTTTGGCAACGGGATCGGCTACGCTTGCTAACGGTTTCGCCGCCGCGGCCACATCGGCTGAACCCGCCGCGGCGTTTATGCCTTCGCCAACAGAATCGTTTGAGGCGCGGTTCATCGTTCTCTCCGCAGTTCAATCTCACCCGGTGCCGCACGCCCCACGTAATTAAACAGCAAAGCCATGGCCCCACCCGCATCCATTGACGCCCGCAATGCCAGGATGGCCGCGGCAAGCAGCAGCGGCACGCCCCCCGGCCACGCGCTAGTGCCAATATTCAGAAGGCCCAGAAGTGCCAGCACCAGCACACACGCCATGTAAAACTTGGGAAAAACCGGCCACGAGCGCCATCGCACCAACTGTTTGCCGTTGCCATGCTCTTCGATGGCCAATCGCACGCGAATGCTGCCAAATACGCCGCTGCGGAATGCCAAGTCCCAGCGGTCAAAATCACCGCCTCTTTGCACGCACACGCCCTGTTTTTTCAGATAAAGTTCAAAATCGGCCAGTCGGTCGGCTGCGCTTCGCCAAGTTTCGCTCCATACGGCAAACTCACGCGGTACGGGCATGTCGAGCCCGCGCGGAAAACGCATGCGCCAGGGCGTAAGCCCCCGTGACAATCGCCCGCTCAATCGCGCCACCGGCTGGGCGAGATAGCAGTACATTGTCAAAAGGCGCAGCTTAAGTCGCTGGCCGTGGGTGCGTGGTATTTCATCAAAAGCGCTGTAAAAGGCACCTATCACCGCCTGCAGTAGTGTTGCCAGGACAGCCGCCGCCAGAATCAAACCCAGCAAAATCGGATGCTGGTACAGCCCTATCATAAAGAGCAAGCTTAGGACCAGTACGCCAAGATACCATTCCGGCATCATTGCCAGAGATGTAATGATATTGGGCGATCCGGGATAGACCGACTGAAACAGTGCCGTACCCCATGTGCCATGAAATATGCGACGCCGCCCCCAATTTAAAAACTCCCAGATGCCCGGCCCATAGATGCGCCCCCGCCAGCTGATGTGACCAAAGGCGTTGTAGCGCTCGGGCCACTTGCGCTCCAGCATGGCTTCGGCCTTGCCATAATTAAGCTGCTGTCGCCAATAGGCACGCAGGCTGTTGCGCCGCTTGTGCCACACGACCGCCCCCGGCGAAAAGCCCAGCTTGCCGCCTTTTTCCTGCAGGCGCCAACATAAATCAACATCGTCGCCGGCGATGCGGAATTGTGCGTCAAACCCGCCCACGGCCCGCAGAGCCTTGGTCAAAAACGCCATGTTGCACCCGGGGATATGCTCTGCTTCGGTGTCGGTTATCAAAACATGAAGAGGGCCGCCCGGCGAATGCGCCACCGCATCGGCGATGTACCCCTCTCCTGGCGGCGCAATGTTAGGCCCGCCGACGCCTACATACTTGCCCGTGCGAAAAACGCTGACCAGATACTTGAGCCAGTTTGGCTCGGGTGCCGCGTCATCGTCAACGTATGCCACAATTTCGCCGGTGGCAGCCTCGAGTCCTACATTGCGGGCAGCGCTGAGCCCCTGATTCTTACAGCGAATGAGTTTGACCGGATACTGCTGAACAATCTCGGCAAGTTGGTCCGTCGAGCCGTCATCCACCACAATAACTTCTACGTCGGGATAACGCAGGCGTTGCACGCTGTCCAGGCAGTAGCGAATGGTGCGCGAACCGTTGTAACTGCAGACAACTACCGATACGCGAGGCCAATGGGCGTCGGGCCCAAACGGAATGCGACCGTACGCCTCCCGCACTGCGGTCAGTGCGGGCTTTTCGTCGCGGCTGCGAGTCACCAGTCCGAAGTGCCAATCTAAAATGTCGCAACCGCCGCGAAACCACTCATCCGTCCATGCAAATACAAATGCACCGGTGCATCCACCATGAAACACGCGCCTGATCTGCCAAGCAAGGCTTGCCGCCTGTTCGCGATCGCCTCTGCTACCGCTATCAAGGCCAATCTCTGCCAGCACCAGCGGCTTATCACCGGCTATGTTGTGCAACCGACTGATGTACCGCGAAAGCTTGTCGCGTGTTTCGAGGTAGACGTTTATGGCCACAAAATCAACGAACGGCAGATGCAGATATTCAGTGGTCGGGTAGTTTACATAGGTAACCAACGCGTCGGGCGCGACCGTCTTAGCAATGTCGTACAGCTCATGCAAAAATCGTTCGACGCGCCGATGGCCATACCAGCGAACGATGGTCGCGGGAATTTCGTTACCAATGGCCAAGCCCAAAAGGGCTGGATGCCCCTTGCAGGCCGCCGCGCCGTCACGCACCACACCCGCAATTCGGGCTCGCACTTTAGGCTCGTCTAAAAAGGCGATATGCTGTTCCCATGGCATGCCCACCAACACCCAAAGACCATGCGATTCGGCAAGGTCCAACAGCCAGCGGGGCGGAACCGTATACACGCGCACGGCATTAATGCCATTGGCGCTCATTGCCAAAAAATCACAATTCACTACTTCCGGGGTGTGGTACTCACATCCGTCAGCTTCGGGCCGAAAGGGGCCGTATGTTACGCCCCGCAGCAGCAGTTGCTCGCCATCTACATAAAGAAACTTGCCGCGAACCACAGGCCGACCGCGGACGCGTCTGCCGGGTGGCATAGGCGGGAGTTCAACTGGTAATGCGGCAGTTGTTGTCATGACATCAGCCCCAGAGCCTCATCACATCAAAGCGCCATGCCACCGCCTCTGAACCTAAAGAGACCAAACATGACGACCGAGGCTATGACTTCTCACCGAACTTTTATGGAGAATCCTTCACGGGATTCATCTGCCTACCCCCTTGAGCGGCAGATGCGCATCCATGCCGACTCGGGCACTATCCGCCACCCCACTAATACGTGGCAAATTATATACGCAAAGACCTGGCAACGGATAATGACAATGTGATCTGATGCTCATTCTCCAGAGAGTATACGTCCGCTGGGTACCGCCAAAGCGTTCAATCAGGCCGTTGGAGAGAGCAAAGGCAGTAGTACATTTTACACTGAAGATAATGTGAGGATAACAAGGAATGTGGGAATTTAGCAGGTCCGTTAAAGGCAAGAATGTCAATAATGGCCTCGGCTGTGTATTCAGGGCCCATTTCTGCCGTAAATAACGGGTTTATATCTTTTGTAATGCCACGCCATGTCATTTATGGCCGCATTGCAGCCGAGGCGCATTGCACCCGATGCCTATCCAGCTAAACGCAGGCGTATCGAGTACAATTGAGTCATGTTTTGCCTCGCGATTGAAGGCGTGCGGCGTTTGTGGCGGCCCAGCGCTGGCGGTGCGCCCTGGACGAATTTGGAAGCAGTTAATGTTTATTGATGAAGCGGAAATTAAGGTATTTGCCGGCGACGGTGGCAACGGCTGCGTATCTATGCGACGCGAAAAATATGTTCCGCATGGCGGCCCGGACGGTGGCGACGGTGGCCGCGGCGGCAGCGTGTACCTTGAGGCGGTAGAAGGAGTAGATACATTGCTGGACATGGCAGGCCGCCATCACTGGAAGGCTCCACGTGGAGAGCCGGGCCAAGGTAAAAAAAAGGCCGGTCGCGATGGCTCCGATCTCGTTATTCGCGTTCCGCCGGGTACCCTGGTGTACGACGGCGATTCCGTCATCTTGCTCGCAGATATGGTGCCTGCCGGTCGCAAGGTGCTGGTTGCAGCCGGCGGGCGCGGCGGTCGAGGCAATTTGCAGTTTGTGACCTCGGTTCGGCAAGCGCCGGAGTATGCCGAACCCGGCGAGCCTGGTCAATCGCGCCGGCTTAAATTTCAGCTTCGACTCATTGCCGACGTTGGCCTGTTGGGCTTGCCCAACGCCGGTAAAAGCACCCTACTTTCGCGACTCTCTGCGGCACGTCCCAAAATCGCGGACTACCCGTTTACGACGCTTAAGCCACAGCTCGGAATCGCCGAGCTTGATGCCGAGCGGCGGCTGGTTATTGCGGATATTCCAGGATTGATAGAAGGGGCACACGAAGGCGCGGGCCTCGGCCTGACATTTTTACGCCATATCGAGCGCACACGCGTACTGGTGCATCTGATTGATATGATGTCCCTGGAAGACATTACCCCCATTGAAGCCTACGAATCTTTGCGCAGCGAGTTGGCCAAATACAGCCCCAAGCTCGCAGCCAAGCCCGAAATTCTTGTTGCCAATAAAATGGACCTCACCGGTGCCCCAGAGGCTCTGGCCGATCTTCGCGATTATTTGCCTGGCAAGCAGATCTTCGCCATCAGCGCCGTCACCGGCACCGGACTAAGACCGCTGCTCGAGGAAATATGGCAAACCGTACAACGGGCACCCAAAGGCGAGGCCATTGTTGAATCGCCACCTGCAATTATGAGCGAGGTATCTGCATGGCCAACCCCCACCGCTGAACCCAAAGCGGCCGAACCAGGTGCCACAATACCGAGCACCGAGACTGCCACAGACGATGCTGAACTTGCCGCGGAAGTTCAAGCTATGAAGGCTGACGATCAGCGTAAGGGCAAGTTCTACCGGCGCAGCCGCAAAGCCACCTGATACTCAGCCCTATTTTTCGGAGCGCACCATGAGCGTTATAGCAATTGACATTGGAAATACGCGCCTCGGCGCCGGCTTGTTTGAAGAAGGTGCCGTATCTGAACCAGCCCAGCGCATTACGCATGACGAAATCGCCGAGCGTCTCGACGATCTATTGCGCAGCCTATGGGCCCAAAGCCACAAGACTGCAGACGACGCCGCAGAGACTGCCACGCCCGAAGCAATTGTTATTGCCAGCGTTGCACCGCAACTGACGCCAACGGTTGCGCAAGCCGTGGAACGCATCTGCGGCCAACGTCCGAAAATCATCGGCAAAGATATGGCCATTCCAATGCAAACCGCCCTGACGGATGAATCTACCCTTGGAGTTGACCGTCTACTGGCCGCATTGTGCACGTATGTCAATACACAAAGCGCGGCGGTAATTATTCATTGCGGCTCGGCTTTGGTGGTGGATGCCGTCAGTGATGACGGGGTATTTTTAGGCGGTTCCATTGGGCCGGGGCTGCAAATGTGCGCCCGTGCCCTGCACCAAAATACGGCACAACTGCCACTGGCAACACTGGATGAGCCCACTGAAACTTTTGGGCGCAACACCCTCGAAGCGCTGGGGGTGGGCATTTATGCCGCTACGCGAGGGGCCATTCGCGAACTTGTCGAGCGCTACGCCGAGAAGATCGGCCATTGGCCACACGTTGTGGGGACCGGCGGCGATGCTCAGCGGCTGCTGCCAGCCATGGGCATTGTAGACTCGCTGATTCCGGATCTGGTGCTGCAAGGCGCGGCGCTGGTGTGGGAACACCATGCCATGGCCGAGAGTTAATTTCAGGCGATCGCGCCAAAAACTGCAAATAACACGCCAGAATCCCGCTGTAGCAAGCCGTTGAGGGGACCGGACGCTTATCGCACGATGCGAGCGCTTCCACCACCGTAAACGTGCATCAACTCAGAAAGATTAATCTGGCTTGTGTCGCCACGGGTGGTTTGCAGCAAAGCGCCATGGGCGGCACCCAAGTCCACCGCTTCCTGCGGAGACTTTCCGGCAAGCACACCGTAGGCTAATCCCGAGCAAAATCCGTCGCCACCACCTACGCGGTCCTCTATTTCCAAACCTTCGTAGCGACGGCTTTCGTAGAACCTGCCTTCGCACCAAGCAATGGCCGACCAATTATTAACAAGTCCCGAACGCACCTCGCGCAGCGTGGTACCGACCATTTTGATGCTCGGCCAAGTTGCCACCACTTTTTCAACCATGGTTTTGTACGCAGAGGTACTAAGATTGGCGATGCTGTCATCCACGCCGGGGACTTCAAAGCCAAGAACCTTCTGAAAATCTTCTTCATTGCCTATAAGCACGTCAACGTATGGCATGATGGCTTTTGTGGTGGCCTGAGCCTGTTTGCTGCTCCACAGCTTGGATCGAAAATTAAGATCGTATGATACGATCGTCCCGGCAGCTTTGGCCGCCTTAACCGCCTCGAGCACCACGCCCGCAGTTCCTTCAGAGAGTGCGGTGAATATGCCGCCAGTGTGCAACCAGCGGGCACGACTCTTGCCAAAAATCGAAGTGAAGTCAATCATACCTGTTTTCATATTCATGGCCGCCGAATGCCCGCGGTCATACATGGTCACCGAGCCTCTGACGCTGGTGCCAACCTCAGTAAAGTTCAGGCCGATACGGTCTGCTTTACCGACGCCATCGTAGGGCACCATCAGCACATGCTGCATGTCCAGCCCTACCGCCCGGCCATGATTAAGAATAATGCGACCAACCGGGTTATCCACCAAGCGGCTGATAAAGCCAGTACGCAACCCTAATCGCGAGAGAGCGTAGGCAACGTTGTACTCGCCGCCGCCAACCCATACTTCCAGCGTGTTGGCAAACTCAATGCGGCCGTGCCCCGGCGGCGACAGCCGCACCATGCATTCGCCCAAGCTTACCAGGTCATACTTACATTCGGACGTATTAAGCGGTTTCATAAAAGTTGGATTCCTCAACAGCACATGCCCCATCAGGGCAGCAATATATTCAGCAACGTATTACAGCGCCGGGTTGGGTTGGCGTCAAGCCGTGCAGTCACATCGCAATTATTGCCTTAATGGTGCCACTGGATGGGTCAGTCCACGTGTTAAATTGCTCAGCAGCATCCGACAGTTTGGTTCGATGGGTAATCCAGGGAGTGGTGTCAATTATGCCGGCCTCCACCATCGAGATTATGCGGGCAAAATCCGCTGGCGTCGCATTGCGACTGGCCAACAGCGTGATTTCGCGACGATGAAACTCGGGGTCTTTAAAAGTTACATCGCCCTGAAACAGGCCCACAAACACCAGCCGCCCGCTGCTGGCCACATAGCTAAAGGCATCATGCATGGACTGCGGGTTACCCGTGGCGTCGAATACGGCTGTGGGCAAATCTGAATTGGTGATGGCTCGCACCTGCTCCAACGGCGCTTGCCTCGCGTCTATCGTATGGTCTGCGCCTACCTGCTTGCGGCAAAAATCCAGTCGCTGCGGGCTGATATCGGCGACTATTAACCGGCCACCTGCCGCTTTTACAAACTGCATAACCGCCAAACCAATCGGCCCAGCTCCCAATACCAACACCCATTCACCCTGTTCAATTGCGGCCCGGCTCACCGCGTGAGCGCCGATGCCCAGCGTTTCGATCAGCGCTAATTGCTCAAAACTAAGTTTGGACGACCTATGCAGCTTTACCGCCGGTACCACAATACGCGAGCAATAGCCGCCATCGGTATGCACCCCCAGCACCTTCAGGCTCGTGCAGCAGTTAACACGGCCCCGTCTGCAGGCAATACACTTGCCGCAATTC
>JABEVB010000220.1 GCA_013044165.1 Phycisphaerales bacterium | reverse complement strand
GCGATTGTCTTTTAAGCAGCGCAGCAGTTACCTGACGAACAACATTGGCTATGACGATTCGGTGATGGATCCGCTGGTGCGCGGGCGGGACCTGGTGGGAGATTTGTACCTGCGCACGGTATGGACTTCAAGTTCGCCGGATGGGGCCATCAGTATGGTGTTAGGCAAGGCTGATAACCGCTACCGCGTGGCACTTTCACGTGATGGAACGCTGACGCTGGGTGTATGGGTGAAGCAGCGGCGGCGATTTGATGTTGTTGCGCCGGCCGCATGCGACTTTGTAAAGCACATCGGCGAGCTGCAACCCAACCAACCGCATGCGGTTGCCATGAGCAATGTGGATCATCAGGTGCGCTTCTGGCTTGATGGGCGGATGGTATTGGAGTATTCGCCGAAATGGACCCGAAACGACGCCGCCAATTTCGTGGCCGTCGAGAAGAAAAATGGCCAGGAGGTACCGCGGGTTTATATAGATGTTACCGGCGCGGCGGTGCTGCGGCATGTGAAGTTAATGCGTGATATTTACTACACGCAGATGCGACGTCCGGACCCGGCAAACCCGACGGTCACGTTTCCGGGGACGGGTTGTGAAAATCATCCTATAACGCTCAAAGCAGGGCAATATTTTGCTTTGGGCGATAATTCTAATTACAGCGGCGACAGTCGCTATTGGTACACGGTTGAGCCGGCGCTGGCCGATCTACACCTGCCGCTGGGCGTGGTACCGCAGAGATACCTGCTGGGCAAAGCCTTTATGGTTTACTGGCCTGCGGGTTTTCGGATAAGCAATCACGTTAACTGGGCGCTCATACCCAACGTGGGGCGGATGCGGTTTATACGCTGATGAGGCGTGCCGCAGGCTTTGCGGATTGGTTTTTTAAAGGATTTAAGCGATGTCAGTGTTTGAAAATTACGTTCCGGCGGTGGCTCAGGCTCTGCAGCAGCGCGGTTTGGAAGGCGAGTGTTCGGTATGCCGCAAGAAGGGGCAGCAGATGATTCATGGCCTGCCCATTGCGGTTCCGGTTTATGAAGAGGCGGGTGAGGTAAAGTATCCTGGCACGAGCATGCCTGCGGCGGCGGTTATTTGCAATCAATGTGGAGCGGTGCAGTTTTTTTCGTTGGGGGCGCTGGGGCTTATTTCGCCGCCGGGTGGGGGCGAGGCCAAAGCCGGCGGCGCGGCGGCGAACTAATTGTGCAGGCAATGACCAGACTTGGATCGCAGCCTTTTTTGACATAGAAACAGTTAAGATTTTATTTGCTGGGCGTTGTATGCGCGGTGGTTACTGCTGCGCGCTGCGGGCAGCATTGACACAGGATATTGTTTTGTTGGGGGGCATTACGCCTGCCTGAACGGTTTGGCGATGGTGGGGTTTTGGGTGTTGGGATTGATCTAAGCATTGGAATGGGAATGGGCGGGAGCGAGAGTATTTATATCGGCGGCTCTTTTTTGATGGGCGAGTGTTTCGAGAGCGGTGGTGCAGCGTGCAATGTCTTCGAGGGTGTTAAAGGCACCGAAGCTTAGACGTGTGGTGCCGGGGTTGCCGCCGCTGCATCCGGCAGGTGGCACATGTGTTCTAATGGCGCGGTGAGCCCATGGTGCGCAGTGAAGACCGGGGCGGGTCAAGATGCCAAAGGTGCCTTCCAAGGCCAAGGCGAGGTCAACGGGATCCCAGCCGGCAATGCGTATGCTGAATACCGCCACGCGATTGCATGCCTCTTGTGGTCCAAAGAAGGTCAAGGCTTCGATTTGGCGGGCGCGTCGGCAAAATTCCGCGCTTAAAGCCTGTTGATGCCCGTGCAGTGTCTCGATGCCTTTGGCGGAAATCCAGTCGAGTGCCGCGGAAAGGCCGGCGACGCCAATGGCGTTGTGCGAGCCAGGCTCAAAACGATCGGGCATAAATGTGGGCTGCGTATCCTGCTCGCTGATGCTGCCGGTCCCGCCTTGTCGCACCGTGCGAAGCTGTTTTTCGAGACCGGGACGAATATACAAGCAGCCTGTTCCCAGCGGCCCCATAAGTCCTTTGTGTCCCGGGAAGGCAAGAAAATCAATGGCGTCGTGTTGGAGATTGATGGGTAGATGTCCTGCGGTTTGTGCGGCATCTACCAGGAAAGCAACGCCATGCTGTCGGGCGATTTCGCCGATCTGATGAATGGGCTGTAGGGTTCCGGTGACGTTGCTGCCATGGCATACGGCAATCATTCGCGTTTTTGGCGTGATGGCTTTGGCGATTTCGTCGGGTTCGACCAGGCAGGTTTCTGGGTGCACCGACACGCGGGTTTGGCGCACGCCATATCTTGTTGCCAATTCATTGATGGGGCGCAGGACGCTGTTATGATCCATGGCCGTGGTGATAATGTGGTCGCCGGGGTTTAGCCAGCCTTGGATGGCCAAATTAAGGGCGTCGGAGCAGTTAAGCGTAAAGATGAAGTGATCGGGACACTCGCCATGAAACAGGCGATTGAGTTTATCGCGACATTCGCGAAGCACCCGGCCAGACTCCTGCGCTTCGTGATAGGCTCCGCGGCCGGCAGAGGCACCAATGGTGGTGGCGTAATGCACCATGGCCTGCGTGACTTCGGCCGGCTTGGGGAAACTGGTCGCGGCATTGTCGACATACAGGCGCTGGTTGGTGGGGCTGGCAGGGGCGATGGTCATGGTTTTATCTCAACTGGGGTGCGTGGCCGCCGGCGACCGCGTTTGCCTTTTCATTGGCTATATTAGGTTGGTTGACCGGGCTATTCAACCGTAGCGGTGGCGAGTGGTGGGGGCCGGTGTGCGAATAAATCGGGTAATCAGCGGGTTTGCGAGATATTTGTGTCTGCGGCGTAATGTGTATAATCTTCGGTTAACGCCGCGGCGGTGAGGCTGGCGTTTTGGTATATGTTGGGTGATGGTGCATGAATCACGAATCGGAATTTGCGCAATGGCTTAACCAGCAGCGGGGTTCGCAGTACGAACTTCATAGCCGGTATATCAATCCCGCATTTGTCAAAATGATTAAAACCATTGGCTTTGACAAAAACTATGTGCGCGGCGAGGGGCCTTACCTGTGGGATGCCGATGGCGTTCGGTACCTTGATTTGCTCACCGGCTGGGGCGTTTTTCTGCTGGGCCGCAATCATCCGAAGGTGCGCGACACGGTGCGGCAAGTGCTGGATTCATACAGCCCCAACCTTGTACGCATGGAATGCAGCTTGCTGGCCGGGCTTGTTGCCGAGGCCTTAATACAGCGCATGCCGGAAGGTCTATCGCGGGTATTTTTTACCAACAGCGGGACTGAATCAGTGGAGACCGCGATCAAGTTTTCCCGCTGCAACACCGGGCGCGACAAGATTGTGTATTGCGATCATGCGTTTCATGGGCTTACGACGGGTTCGCTCTCGATCAATGGGGCGGAGTTTTTTCGTCAGCGCTTTGGTGCGCTGCTGCCGGGTACATCGGCCATACCCTTTAACGATTTGCCAGCCCTCGAGCGGGCGCTGGCTGGCAAGGATGTGGCGGCGTTTATACTTGAACCTGTTCAAGGCAAGAGTTGCGAAGTGGTGAAGGACGGATATCTGGCCGAGGCGCAGCGGCTTTGCAAAAAGGCGGGCACGCTGCTGGTGGTGGATGAAGTGCAGACGGGAATGGGGCGCACGGGCAAATGGTTCTGTTTTCAACATTGGCCGGAAGTTGAGCCTGACATTATATGCATTGCCAAGGGGCTTTCAGGCGGCATGGTGCCCGTGGGCGCGGTGGTTACGCGGCCGAGCATTATGGATGGCGTGTTTAACTCGATGGAGCGCTGCGTGGTGCATTCCAACACCTTTGGCCAGAATGACCTTGCCATGGCTGCGGCGTATGCGAGCATTCAGGTTACGGAGGATGAAAAGCTGGTGGAAAATGCGGCTATCCTTGGTAACTACGCGATGGCTAAACTTGCGGAGATTGGCCGGAGCTGTCCGTTTGTAACAGAAGTGCGCGGCAAGGGGCTGATGTTTGGGATAGATTTTGCCAGGCCAAAGGACTCGTTGAAGTTGCGGCTGGCGTGGGACGCCTTGCACAAGCTCAACTATGGCGTTTTTGGCCAGATGATTGTAATTCCGCTGCTGAACAGGCATAAAATACTCACGCAGGTCGCGGGCTATCATACGGAGGTTATTAAGTTCCTGCCGCCGATTACTGTAAACCGCGCCGATATGGATTGGTTCCTCTCGGCGATGCAAAGCGTGCTGGATGATGTGCAGCGGTTTCCCGGGGCCGCGTGGGATACGGTTTTAGGATTGGCCAAGAGCAGCCTTAAGGTCTCGTAGGCGAAAGTCATGGGGCGCGTCGCGGCAAAATATTGATCAGCTTTCAAGGCGCATGAACCAGCATGGGTCCAGTTAATCGGCGAGTCGTGAAATGGGTGTTGCGCGTTGTTGAGCGTCCGCGCACGACCTTGGCGATTGCCGCGGGTATGCTGGCGCTGTCGGTTTTTTTAGCGGCACGATTTTTACCCGTCTCCACGGATGAAAACAAACTGTTTTCCGCGAAGGTGCCATTCTTTCGGCAGTATTTGACGTTTATTGATAAGTTTCCGGAAAACGAGGCGGCGTTCGTGGCGGTGCAGGCGCGCGATCCGGCGCATCCTCCGCCGACAGCTCAGTGGGTTAACCTTGCCAGAGCCATCACGCACTCGCTCAGAAAGCTACCTGAGGTTTCATCGGTGGATAGCCGCATTCCGCTTGGGCAACTGGGGGATCAGTCGCTGCTTTTTGCGGATTGGTCTACGGTTCGTAAAGCGGTTAAGCAGGCTCCGTCGCTGGCGCAGTTGGGGCGGGTGTGGTCGGGTTCTGGTCCGCTGGCACTCCTGGGCGGGAGCCGGCTTGAGCGTTTTTTGCGTCTGGCATCTGCAGCGCCGGCAGATGCTGACTCGGTGCATTTTATGAGCCGACTAATTGCGAGTATGCAAGCGGCGGAGCATTCTGCAGGTGATGGGGCGGGCGACCATGTTCCGGCGCCATTTGGGATGGCGCACTTGGCCGGCGGGCAGGTTACGCCCCAAACGCTGGGGTATTACTACATGCCGGCAGCGGACAATCCGGCTCGCTATCTGCTGGCCATAAGGGTGTATCCAAAGTTTACGTTCGATTCATTGGCGGCGGTGTCGGTTCCGCTGGAACATATTCGTGCTGCGGTGCAGGCGGCGGCTGCGCCGTTTCGGCAGGAGTTTGCGGTGGGGCTGACCGGGCGACCGGTGCTTTCCGCTGATGAAATGCGCATCACCACGCACGATACCAACAGGGCTGAAATTGTGGCCATGCTGGTGGTGGTGGCGGGGCTGGTGATCATGTTGCGTTCGTTTTGGCTGGCGGTGGTGGCGGGCGCTTCGCTGGCCACGGCGATTGGCTGGACGTTTGGCTATGCGGCGGTGTCGGTGGGGCAGCTCAATTTGCTCTCAACGGTATTTGTCATCGCCCTTATTGGTATTGGGATGGACTACCTGATACAGATTGTGGTGCGCTACCGTGTTGAAGCTCGCCGCTATGAGCGCCAACGGGCGGTGTGGGCGAGGGTGTTCAGGTACGCCAGCCCGCCGGTGCTTACGGCCTGCGGCGGAGCGTCCGGGGCTTTTTTTGTGGCGGCATTTACCAACTTTAAAGGCGCGGCGGAGCTTGGCATTATTGCCGGTGGCGGACTGCTGTTGTGCGTGCTGGCCGGCTACACGGTGCTGCCGGCGATATTGGTGCTTAAGCCGCCAAAATTGCGAATGTATGAGGTAGAGAAGCGCTATCGGCATAAGGATGAGCCGCCGCGGGCGGGCCTGTGGAAGTTTGGCGGTCTGGTGACTTGGCTTCTGGTGCTTGGGGTTCTATTGCCTTGGGGTATGAAATTGAAGTTCGACCCAAACCTGCTGGACCTGCAAGCGCCGGGACTCGAGTCGGTCAAGCTCGTTCGCAAGCTGCCTACATGGTATGCAGTGGTGCTGAGCAAAGACTTAGACGTGTTAGCATCTGTGAACGCTCGTTTGAACGCTGCTGCGGCGGTAGCTCACTCGCCTGTTAAGTCTACAAGCAGCTTGCTCAACGCCATCGCCAAACAAAAATATCTTGCGGCGCATACCGCCATGGTTGCCGCTATTCAATGGAAGCGGCCGCGGCCCATTGTGCCGGGAGATTTGCCCGGCATTACGGCGGCAGCCAGGGCGTTGTATACGAGTTGGCAGCGGACCTCACCTGGCCATGTTTCGGCAAAGGACTTGGCCGAGTTACGTGCGGCGGTAAGGGCTTTGAGCCAGGCCAACACAACACATACGTCGGCAGAAGCAGTTGCCGCCGCAGGCAGGCTCAGCAATTGGCAGCGGCAGTTTGTGCATGAATTGAAGCAATCGGCGGCAATGCTGTGCCCGCCAGCCCTGAATATTCAGAGGCTGCCGCCTGCGCTGCGGGCTCACTACATGAGTGCTGACGGTACATATGCTTTGTATGTGTATCCGCGGTTTGACCTTTGGCGGCAGCATAACTTGGAATTGTTTGTTCACGCGCTTGCGGGACAGGATGGCCAAGGACTGCATGCGGCCGGTCTGGTGCCGGCCTCGATGGACTTAACGGGCATCGCGCCAAATATATATTACTCGACGAAGGCGATTCGGCAGGCATTTATCGGTTCGAGCATTGCGGCGCTGGCGCTGGTGATCGTATTGGTGTTTTTGGATTTGCGCAGCATCAGCCAGACGTTGATGACCATAAGCGTGCTGGGATTGGGCCTGCCCATGCTGGTGTGCCTGATGGGGCTGCTTGGATTGAATTGGAACTTTGCAAACTTTTTTGGCCTGCCAATTTTGATCGGCGCTGGGCATGAGTACGGCGTGTTTATGATGCATCGTTACCGCGAAGCGGTGCACAACCCGCGGCGCGTGTGGCGGTTTTGGGATGTAAGCGAGAGGGCGCTGCTGCTGTGCGCATTTGTTACATGCAGCAGCTTTGGATTTTTGTCGTTGGCGCGGGATCGGGGCATTGCCAGTCTGGGACAGGTGATGGCGTTGGGAATATTTTGCATTTACCTGGCGGCCATTGTTGTACTGCGACCGCTGCTGCACTGGCGGCTGCATGTTGAAGAGGTGTATGATGGCAAGGGTCGTGAAGCGTAAAGATGCGACTGGCGCAATCAAACTTGCGTTACGCTTGCAGGAGATCATCCATGCCCACCACTGAACACAAGCCGATATGGGTTGCGGGCAAGCCTGTTAAAACTGAGCCGCTGGAGCTTAAAAATCCTGTGACCGGCGAAACGCTTGCGGCTATCTCGCAGGCGGGTCCGGTGCATATTGAACAGGCGACTGCCGCCATGAGTGAGGCCTTAAGCCACGGCCGGCGTTGGACTTCCGTTGACAGGCAGCGCTGCTGCGAGCGGGTGCTTCGGTTCGTGATGAAGTATCAGGAAAAGTTCATCAAGACTATTGTTGCCGAGGCTGCCAAGCCGGTGGCAGCGGCGATCGTGGAAACCCAGCGGGCTATTACCACGCTGGAGTTGTCGCTTCAGGAGAGCACACGCATCGGCGGCGTGCAAATGCCGGTAGATATTGATGCAGCCCATCGGGACTATTATGCCGTTGTTGAACGCGTCGCAGTCGGGCCGTGCTTGTTTATAACGCCGTTTAATTTTCCGCTGAATTTGGTTATTCATAAAATTGGGCCGGCGATGGCCTGCGGATGCCCATTTATTCTAAAGCCTTCGGAACGCACGCCGCTGACCGCGTTGCTTCTTGGCGAGGCGCTAGCCGAGGCGGAGTTGCCAGAGGGTTTTTGGAGCGTGCTGCCGTGTAGTCGCCAGCACATTGCCTCGATGGTGGCCGACGATCGCATAGCCTTGATGTCGTTTACCGGTTCGGCCAAAGTAGGCTGGGAGCTTAAGGCCCAGGCTGGTCACAAAGCCGTGGTTTTGGAACTTGGCGGAAATGCCGCCGTTATCGTAGAGCCTGATGTAGACTTAGAGGACGCCGCCGATCGGATAACCGCGGGTGTCTTTGGCTATGCGGGCCAAAGCTGTATAAGCGTGCAGCGCATTATGCTTGAGAAGGGCATTGCGGCGGAGTTTACAGGTGTACTTGTACGCAAGACGCAGGCTCTAAAAGCGGGTGATCTGCTGGATTCGCAAACGCAGATAGGCCCGATGATAGACGAAGTTGCCGCGCTTCGCATTGAAAAATGGGTTGCAGATGCTGTGGAGCAGGGTGCGAATGTGTTGTGCGGTGGGCGCCGGCGTGGGGCGTTTTATGAACCGACACTGCTGACTCAGGTGCCAGAAAACTCACCACTCGTAGGCGAGGAGGCCTTTGGGCCAGTTGCGGTGATTCAGCATTATAGCACCTTGCAAGAGGCGATTAAGCTAAGCAATGCCAGCCGGTACGGTTTGCAGGCGGGCATTTTTACGCGTGACTTGGTTAAGGCCCGCGAGGCCTTTGAGTTGTTGGCTGTCGGAGCGGTTGTGATTAACGATGTGCCCACCACCCGCAGTGATGCATTGCCCTATGGCGGCGTAAAAGATTCGGGCATTGGATACGAGGGAGTGCATTTTGCCGTTGAACATCTCACGCGATACAAGACTATGCTTACGCGCACCGTGCCTGTGCCGAAATCGTCGAAATAGTGGAGCTTGGTGGGGGCGACAGCAGGCAGATTTGCCGCCGAATCGCCATAATCTGACTTTAAGCTTGCTTGTATCGCTGGGAAACAAGCCTAAGTTCGTGTAATCTCTTCGCTTTCACAGATTGGCCAACCACGGCCTCGTGAGAACCTCCACTGTTTTTAAAGGATGCCTTCTGATGGAAGTTGGAATTGTCGGCCTACCCAATGTGGGCAAATCAACCTTGTTTAACGCGCTGACCAATGCCGGGGCTTTGGCGGCTAATTATCCGTTTGCGACCATAGAGCCGAACGTTGGCGTGGTTAGCGTGCCTGATGAGCGTTTAGAACAAATAAAGTCGCTGATGCCGACAGAAAAACTTGTGCCTGCCTTGCTGAAGGTTGTGGACATAGCAGGCATAGTGCGCGGGGCGAGCAAGGGGGAGGGGTTGGGGAATAAATTTTTGTCACATATCAGGGAGGTTGACGCGCTGCTGCACTTGGTGCGATGTTTTAACGATCCGGATGTTGTGCATGTTGACGGGGAGCCCGATCCACTGCGCGACATGGACACCATAGACACCGAACTGATTTACGCGGATCTGGAAACGGTGGAGCGCAACCTCGACAAGCAGAGGAAAAATGCCCGAGGCGGAGACAAGGAAGCTCTTGCCGCAGTGGAACTGCTTACAACCATTCTCGCTGGATTGCAGAAGGGGCAGCCGGTTCGCGCATTAGGTGATTTTAAGCCCGACGAGCGCCGCATTATTCAAACCACGGGCTTGATGACCGCTAAGAAGGTGTTGTACATTGCTAATGTTGACGAGGCGGACCTTCATGGTCAGGGGGCGCTGGTGCAAGTGGTTCGCCAGCGTGCCGAGCGGGAAGGCAGCACTGTGGTGCCGGTGTGTGCCAAGTTGGAATCGGAATTGGCGGAGTTGTCTGCCGATGACTGCAAGGCGATGCTGACCGATTTAGGCATGTCAGAGCCGGCATTGGCCACGGTTGCCCGCGAAGCGTATAAGTTGCTGGGGCTGCAGAGCTACTTTACGGCCGGCCCCAAGGAAATACGTGCATGGACGATTCCGGTGGGAGCGACGGCGCCGCAGGCGGCGGGCGTTATTCACAGCGATTTTGAAAAAGGTTTTATCCGCGCGGAGGTATACGCGGTGAGCGATCTGCTGCAACTTAAATCGGAGCAGGCGATTCGAGCAGCGGGCAAACTGCGATCTGAGGGTAAATCGTATGTTTTTCAGGATGGGGATGTGGCGCACTTTTTGTTTAATGACTGATGGCAATGCTGTGCAAGTCGTCAAGACCTGGTGATCCTCGAACTGCTGGCACCCGGTAGATAATGGCCCCAAACGTTGTGTGGTTATCGCATCGGCCACGGTACTCTTGCTTTGGCTGTTAATGTGGCGATGGCAAAACCGATCCGGGTGGCATGGGTGTGTTGTTAATTCGCAGCAACTGTATCTGCGTCATACGCCAGTTGCCGGGCGCGGGTTGATCTTGCCAATGAAATCGCCAGTATGAAATAATCGGCCCGCCAAAATTGCGTGTGTCCGTCCAGACGTTCATGTTGGATACAGCCGTTTGTCCTGTAATATGCACCTTGAGCAGGCGAATATAGTTGTGGGTGATGTTAATACTGGCAAGCCGCTGAGCCAGGGTGCGCTGAATGTCTGAGAAGTTCCAACGGCCAAAGCGCACATCAGGTGACAGTTCGCGGATGATGATGTCTGTCTGCTTTTGTTGAGCTGCCTCAACAAGATTTTCGTGGCAGGCAATGAGGCGTTCGCGCGGGGTTTGGACCAAAAGGGCCACAAGCACCCAGGCAATAACGGCGAGCACGGCAAAAGCGCCAACGTTGCGAAGCCTGACGTTGGCATTGGTCAGGCCGCGCCAGGTTAGTGCAGCAGCGGCGATGCACAAGCCTCCCCAAAGCAACCAATGATTTTCAAACAGTAAGCGAGCAAGGCTTTGCGGAAAGGAGCTGGGCAAGCGAACGGTCAGCAGCTCTTTTACGGTGATGCTGTGTGCCGATGCAAGAATGATTGGTAACGTGGCCATGCGCGGCTATTGGCTTGCGCCGGTGGAATTGCCACTGGAAGCGTTAACGGCATACTTGCTGGCCAACTCCGCCTGATCTTTAAGGATATTCAGATTAACGGGTGGAATGGTTTGACCGCTAAGGCCGTCATATTTGGGATTGTAGGCGGCACTCTGGCTGTTCTGATGGCAACCGGCCAAACAGCCGGATAAGAGAATTGCACCGACCCAGAAAGCTCTTTTCCGCATGGCAGTGTACTCCTGAAAAAACCAAGCTTCGCAGTTTGCCCCGCAGTAACTTAGGCAAATAATAACATGGAACTGTGGCAATGGCCATAATTTTATATAAAGTCATCTGGGGATGGGGACTGTCAGGGCTTGAGGCGGGGCCGGACAGGCGGGACGAAATGGTGGGTTGGCGGTAAAATTGAGAAACTTGACCGCACGGCGGTATAGGGCGTGCTTTTGACAACTGCTGGCAGGAGACAAAACACTCATGCTTAATAATCGCAAGCGTATGGTATTGGTGATGGTTACGGCAGGCTTACTGGCGGCCGGTGTGGAGGGCTGCTCCTCAAATAAGCCTGTGCATAACAACCCGCCCGTGGCCGCGCAGGATTTAAATGCCAAGGTTTATCAGGGCTATCCGGCGCTTAACGGAACCATTGCGAATTTTGCGGCATTGGCCTTTGACAGCCCTGTGCTCGTAAGAGGGTACGGACTGATTGCCGGCTTGCCCCGCACCGGCAGCGGCGAAATGCCCCCTGAGGTGCGTGCCGAACTGCTGAACCGATTGGTCAAGAATGGGATAGGATTTTTGTCTAAGGGGACGGCTCAATATAATCCGGCCCGTATTTTAAGTTCACGTCAGGTGGCAGCGGTGCTGGTGGAGGGCGTTATTCCACCGCTGGCCACCAAGGGTACCAATTTTGATCTTCGCGTGGTGGCACTGCCCAATACGCAGACCACCGATATTCGCAATGGCCTGCTCTGGACAGTTCCGCTGCGGGTGCATGTACGGTTTGGCAACCAGAGTCGTCCGATCGCAGCAGGACGTGGGCCAGTATTTTGCGATCCTATTTTGCCTGATGGCAAAGGCTTACTGCCGGCAAGCGCGTTGGTGCGCAGCGGCACGATCATGGCGGGTGGCATTGTGCGCCATAGTCAACCCGTGGTCCTTGATTTATACGCCCCTTCCTATCGCATTGCGGCGCTGATTCAGCGGGTAATTAATGAACGCTATGGCGGCTTTCCGCCGGTGGCGGCGGCGCAAAACGATACGCTTATTACGCTGAAGATACCGCCTGGGTACCGACGCAGGCCCGCCGAGTTTGTTGATTTGGTGATGCATTTATATTTGCGGCAGGATGTGCCGGGCTTTACGCACAGTCAGGCGTTGGTATTGCTGAAAGCATTGCATGATCCGATGGCCCCGCACAGACAGTTGAGCGTGGCGCTGCAGCAATTGGGTCGGACAATTTTACCGCTGCTGCGGCAGCACTATGACTCGACCAACCCTATAGTCGCCTTTTATGCGGCTCGCGCCGGCGCCATGATGGGTGATGAGGATGCGATCAGCGTGCTCGGCCGGGTAGCGTTGGACCAAGGCAGCATATTCCGGCTCGCGTCGCTTCGCGCCTTAACGCACTGCCATGACGCGGTTCGGGCCACGCTGTACATGACAAAACTGCTGGCGTCCAAGCAAGTGCCTATTCGCCTGGCTGCGTATCGGGCATTGCTCAATATGCATTCAGGAGCGGTGTATAGCCAGTCGGTGGGAGGGAAGTTTTTTCTGGATATTGTACCCGCGCCGGGGCGCACTCTTATATACGCCACCCAAACCGGTGTGCCTCGCATTGCGATTATTGGGTCGGTGCCATCGCTGCTGGCCGGCGCTTTGTATCTAAGCCCGCACAGCGCCCTGACGGTAAATTATCCGTTTTCCCCCGCCCCAAACGCCACCAACCCGGCGGCGACTCGGCCGTCCTCTCAGGCAGCTTCATCAACGCTACCGGTGCAACTTATTTATCGTGATCGCATCAGTGGCGAGCAGACCGTCCTGGCGACGAGTCCGGCATTGCCGAATGTGCTGATTGCCTTGGGGCAGGCACCTGATCCCTATGCGCCGAATTACGATCCTCGAGCCAAGTACATAGCGGCTTCTTATCAGCGAGTCATCGAAATGCTATACAGCATGTGTCAGGCTGGTCAGTTGCCGGCAACATTTATGCTCCAGGAACCCGCGCAAAATCAGGTCGCGCTGTTTGCTTCGCTCAACAAGCCGCGGGCGAGTGGACACATGCTTAATGGCGCATCGAGTGCCACGCAGCGGGGCGCGGGTGTCTCGCCATTTACAACCAAGCTGCCCGGTGAAGAGAGCAGCCATTAAGTGGCCTGGGGCGGAATTGACTACTGCCGCCGCCGCTCGTCTCGCCTGATGGCTGCATCGTGTCCATGCTTGGACGCCGGTTGAACATGCTGCGATAGATCGGCAAAGAGCGTTTCGCGACGACCATCGCGAAGCAGGGTAATGCGAACCTGTGAGGGGTTGTCGCTTACACGGTCTATGACATGGGCGAAAAAGCGAATAGGTACACCGTCTATATGTGTGATAATGTCGCCACGCTTAATGCCTGCTGCTTGCGCAGGTGAATTACCAAGGACTTTATCCACGCGGACAGCTCCCTGCATTCCCAGTGCCGGCCAGCTTCGGCGAAGTGGATCGTTAAGGCCTACCTGCGTGTATTTGATGCCGAAGCTGAGAGTGGGCCAGTTGCCCGTACGTACAAATGCCAAAAAGCCTCGGCTCATGTGCACCAGGTTGACGATTCGGCCATTGCCGGAGAATCCCACCAATCTGCCTGAAAAGTCAAGCAAAAATGCCGGATCATTTAAAGGTGCATAAATGCGCGTAGACAGGCCGTGTCGTACTTTTTTGCCTGGAGACTCAATGGTGGGCGTTTGGCTCTGGTGGGTGTTGGGCAGAAGTATCCAATCATTGTGAGGATGTTCTATGGGTATGGCCACCAGTGCGGCGGCGGTTCGCATCTGCTGATGCGACAACGGTAGAGGACTCGTAGCGGCGTCTGCTGGCAGCTTCAGCATGGTAAGATTGTGGATGTAATCAGATCCCAGTATGTGAGCGGTGACGCTTCGGCCGTCAGGCAAAATGACTTTGACTGTTTGTTTGGGCTGCGGCCCCGCAATGGCGGTAAGAACCAGAACACGATCACGATGCTGTACCACTATTCCCGCCAAAGGCGCGTGCGGGCCATGGCGCAGCAGTGCAATGCGATTGTTGACGACGCGCCAAATCTGCCAGGGCGCGGGACGGTCTTCATGATTCAGCTTAATTAAAAAGCGTTTAAGCAGAAACAGCTCGGCACGCGGGTTATGCCTTAAGTTGGCAAGGCGTTTGTCAAGTTGGTCGGACTTGCTGAGTCGCGTCGGCTGCGAGTGATGGCCCCAGCTGTTTTGTGGCACAATGGAAACGCCCGGTTTTGTGGCGTGATCGCTGGGCAGTGGATGATGCGACTCAAAGAAGCCGTGTTGGCGTATGAAGTTGATTTTCCAGGTGTGAAACTTGCTGCGCAGGTTGTTGGGCAAAATATCGTCGGGGTTTGGGTTGGGTACCACAAGTACCATGGAGACAAATAGCCTTCGGCGAATTTTATGAGTTTCGGCTCTTAGCTGAGTTGCAAGCGACGACGCTCCTGCCGGCGTTGTGGCCGCGGAGGTTGCCGTGTCGGCATTGGCTTGGCGTACGCAGGGCATGCATATAAGCAGCACCAGCGCGGCGATTGTCAGCCGACGATTGGCCGGGGCGAGATCGCCGGGCGTGCCGGGCTGGCGACGCATGGGTGTGGCTCGTGAAGACTCTGGTCTGTTAACGACATCGGCATGGGTGCTGGTTGATTCTCCGTTGGTAAAATCATTCTTCACGGGAAGTATAGCTGCCGGCTGTGTGTTCGTCGCTGCACGTAATCAAAACTCTCCCTGTTGCGCCAGCGACACCGAAGAGGTGTCTCCGCCCGGCGGGGTTGCTTGCGTCTCTTGTACATATTGCCTGGCGTAACGCTCAAACTTTTTTGCATCACTATAACTACGAAAATTTTGGCTGACGGTTTCGCCGTTGGGCAGTTCCACACGCACGGTGTAACCCGGAGCGGCCATTGCGTTTGCGGCATGTGGGGTAAAGCCCAATCGGCCCAGTGCAAAGCCGCTGGCTCCAATGGCCAGGCACGCGGCGATCGCGGCAGTTCGCTTGAGCCACCGCATGCGTTTGATGGAGATGATCAACCCGTCGGCCGGAACAGCCGGGGCATTGCTTCCGGTATGAATCTTGTATAAAAACTCGTCTACAAGCCGCGCAGTTTGCGCCTCGGATGGTTCATAACTTCTCCAAACCTGTTCACGATCATGCCGTTGCTTTCGCACTTGGGCGATGAGGTCCTGGGCCAGAGGGTTGTTGGCGACCATGGCCTCGAATTGACGGATTTGATCCAAAGGCAATTCGCCGTCGAGATATTCTTCTATGGAGCTACGATCAGGAAGCATAAAACTCACCAACTTTCTACCTATACGATGCCTTAGGCTCGGAGGGTTGAGCACCGGTTTTATACATCCGGCAATTCAGCGCTCTCCGACGACTCGGTTGCCGGCTCGTGCAGCTTTGTTAGCCGCACGCGAGCCCTGTGCAGCCACGTTTTTACCTGCGACTCGGAGACATTCATGGTTTGGTCAATTTCACGATAGCCCATTCCCTGCTGCTCCCGCAAGGCCAGAACTTCGCGCCATGGCGCGGGCAACGACTCTATAAAGTTGCGGAGGCGATCGCCTGTTTCGCGGGCAATGCTCGTTTCGGCGGGGTCGTCCTCTCGCCCGAGCGTTGCGAGCAGCACTTCGTCGGCATCCAGTGATTTACCAACTCGACGCCTACGGCAACTTATCACATTCCGAGCCACGGCCTTGGCCATAAGCGACCATCCGCCGTCCGACCAGTCGTACTCATCGCGATGCTTGAACAGACGCAGCAACGCGTCCTGCACGAGGTCCTCGGCTTGCTTGGAGTCTCGGGTTTGCGCGCCAAGCATTGCTCGCGCCAAGGCGATAAGGCGACCCATATTGGCGTTGATCGCTGTTTCAAAGTCGGTCATAGCCGGTCTTGGGTCTGCCATTATAAAACCCGGACCTCACTGTTTAGCACGAACGCAAGGCTAATTGGTTGCAGCATTCCTACCTTTTGGCGCGGTGGCGACGGCCAAGCGCTTGACTGCTCCGAAGGAAGTATAACCCAAAATCGTCCGATATTCCTGCAGAAATGGTCGGTTAAATGGCTGATGATATTTAAGGAAAAGTTGCCGTCACCGATCGTCGTGGCACTGAGAGAAATGAAGACAAGTTTTAGTATTGCGAAATATTGTTTGGGGCTTATGGCATCTATTGTGCGGGGCATTTGCCATCGTTTTGTGCGGTATATTACCGGCGGTTTGAGTGTTATTGCCACCGCCAAAACGCCGAGAATAACATGTGTCTTTGCCATTGAGGTGGTGGAAAGATAGAATAGGGCGTTTGAGACGCGAAGTCTCGCCGGGCATGGGAGAGCAGCATTTGGCCACCACCCATAGGCTCTGGCCGTTTGTGTAAAGTCAGGGTAAATGACAGGTACTGCTACAACAACAGCTTCTGCGATGATGCCTCACCCGTCGGCGTTTACGGTTCTTCAGCCGTATATGCCCGTATTTTATGCGTCGTTTTTAGTGGCGCTGGTGCTGACCCCGCTAATGCGGCATCTGGCCATTAAAAATGGGGTGGTGGATGAGCCGGACTTTAAGCGCAAGGTTCATGCGCATCCCATTGCATATTTGGGGGGCATAGCGACTTTCATGGGGTGGATGGCGGGCATTGTCACCAGTTATTTCATTCATCCGATGCAAATAAGTTCGACCTCGTTGACCGCTGTGCAGGTGCCGCCGGGCGTTATTGCTGGGGCGATGGTTATTGTGGCCACCGGCGTATTTGACGACTTTTTTGGCCTCTCGCCGCGATACAAAATATTTGGGCAGTTTTTAGCGGGTGGATTGCTTTTCTTTGGCAATCTTGATCAGTTGGGGTATATCGGCGCCCGACTGGATATGGCCAACATGGTGGTAAACCCGCTTGAGCGCCATCAACTTATAGGCGTGGTACAGCATTGGGCCTTATACCCGACAATCGCGACGATGTTTAGCGCCCTGATGGTTATTTTTATTATCATTGCCGCGTGCAACGCCACAAATCTTCTCGATGGATTAGATGGGCTTTGTAGCGGCGTCACGGGTATTATGGCCGTTGGCTATCTTATCTTGGCCGTACATTTGGCGACCGCTAATTTGACCACACCAGGCGTAGCGCCGGTAGACCCGGTGCGCATTTCGATGAGTCTGGCTCTGTTGGGAGCTGTGCTCGGATTTTTGCCCTTCAACTTTAACCCGGCGAGCATCTTTATGGGTGACACCGGCAGTATGTTTTTAGGCTATGTTTGCGGGACGATGATTGTGATGTTCGCGCATGATGGCATTGCGCGGTGGTTTTTGGCGGCAGTGGTTATCTTTGGACTGCCCATGCTGGATACGCTCTTGGCTATTGTGCGGCGTAAGCTTAACGGGCGGCCGGTGTTTTCGCCGGATTCGGGGCACTTTCATCACTTTTTGGTCAGGCGCGGGCTTTCGGTTCGCAAAGCGGTGCTGGTAAGCTATGGACTTACCGCGATGTTTGTGAGCTTTGCTTTGGTGATTGTGATTATTCCCACGCAGCTTGCCTTGGGCATTTACCTGGTGCTGTTTGGCTGGCTGGTGGTTGCGGCGTTTAAGATGGGCATGATATTCCAGCAGGGCGCTGCACCAGCCAAAAAACCGTTCATACCACCGGTTACACCACGGAACGAACCGCCATCGCCCGCCAGTCAGCCGCCAGTGGTTCTCCCTTTGGAAAAACAGCCCAGTTAAAATGCCGTCGTCGCACCTTTGGCTGTCTTCCATCTTCTACATTCCGTAATGCATATTAACGATTTGCCGGTGGGCAAATACGTTCATATAGCTTTGTGCAGAACATGCACGCGTGGATTGTTCACGTCGCACAGCTATCTCTCAATAGAAGACCGGGGGCGACGCGGTGTGTCTTGGCCGAGTCGGTGCGGCACGGTTGCCAATGGCGAACCTGTTGCTGCGTGTTGATGATCGCCAAAACAGCATCGGCGTAACGCGGCTCTCATCGGGGCACGATCTTGTAGGCCTCACCCAGTTAATCCAATAATGAAAACTGACAGTAATTTGCGTTTACCGAGATTTCTTTCGGTGGGTGGTGAATGTTGGTAGACCTTGGAAAATGGATTGGAATAAATATAAGGTGATGATTGTTGCAATAACCCTTGCTTTGTTCGTTTATCATGGTAGAACACTGCCTTCAGAAATCTGGCCTCATGGAGATACAATATGTTCCTGACTCGCCCTGTACGGCGTCAACTACGACTACCAAGGCTTATTTGCGCTGCGATGGCGATACTGTTACTGATTTCTCAGGGTCGGGCAACTTATGGCGCAGCAAGCAGCTTGTTCAGTTCGCATATGGTGCTCCAGCGCAACATGCCGGTACCCGTGTGGGGTTGGGATAAGCCCGGGCAGAGGGTGAGCGTATCATTTGCTGGGCAAAAGGCGCAAACGACGGCGGCAAGCGACGGATACTGGATTGTTCGGTTGGCGCCCATGCACGCGAGTTCGCAGCCGCGGGTGATGCGTATTGGCGGCAGCACGGTGCAGCAACTCACCGATGTGCTGGTGGGGGATGTCTGGCTGTGCTCAGGGCAGTCTAATATGCAGTATCCGCTTCGCGGGTGGACGCGTGGCGGCGGCGCCCGCAAGGAAGTGCCCAAAGCTAATTACCCGCTCATTCGGGCGGTCTATATCCCGATGGTGCTTGCGGGATCGCCGGCGGCCAATGTAAACGCCGCGCGTTGGCAAATATGTACACCTGCGACTGCCGCCAACTTCACTGCGGTGGGCTATTACTTTGCCCGCGACCTGCAACGCAAATTGCATATCCCCATCGGCATTATTGAATCGTACTGGGGGGGAACCAATATTCATTCATGGTTGCCGCGCAGCGTATTTATGAAAACACCGGAACTGAAGTTTGACCGTGCGTTGATTGTCAAAGCCGAGGAGGCAGGCAATGCGCTCAACAAGGCCTACATGCTGCGGGTGGCCAATTGGCTTAAGGCCGCCAAGACTGCGGATGCAGCAGGCAAAATGTTGCCGGAACCGCCGTCGCCGCCCGATAACCCAATGGGGCGGGGGCCTTGGCAGCCGACAAGCATATACAACGCGATGATTCACCCCCTGGCACCCTATGCCATCAAGGGCGCTCTTTGGTATCAAGGCGAGAATAACGTGGGCCGCACGCTGTATCGCTATGAGTTGCCGGCACTCATCACATCGTGGCGAAAGCTGTGGCATCAGGGTGACTTTCCATTTTATGTTGTGCAGATTGCACCGTTTGCCTACGGAAGACCATGGGATAAAGAAGCGGCCCGCGTTTGGCAGGCGGAGGAAGACACTGTGAAGACCGTGCCCAACACGGGCATGGTTGGCACCATGGACATTGGCATGCTGCATAACATTCATCCGTTTGATAAACGTGATGTTGGCTATCGGCTGAGTCTGCTGGCGCTGGCCAAGACGTATGGCACAGCGGGCGTGACGTATCTTGGGCCCACATTTAAGGCAATGTCCATTAAGGACAATGCCGCCATCATCAGTTTTTCTCACGTTGCGGGCGGGCTGAAGTCGCGCAATGGCCAACCGATTAACTGGTTTGAAATTGCTGGCAGGGACCATAAGTTTGTGCTGGCCTCCGCAAAAATCGTTGGCGATGCCGTGATGGTAAGCGCTCCGGGCGTTGCGCATCCGGTGGCGGTGCGGTACGGTTGGAATGATCGCATCGAAAAGTCCAATCTTGAAAACTCTGCCGGACTTCCCGCGATGCCATTTGCAACCGATGTGCACGAATAATCGCCGCGTGCGCATGAGTTGAGGGTGATATTGTAGCTTGGAGTGTTTATTGTTTGGCCTGTATGACTGATGCACCATCGGTTGCCGCATTAAATGAAACGCGTTATGAAATGCCCATTCAGGCGAGTTATGATAAATCGTTGACAATCCAGTCGTATATTGCTTTTTAGAGCTTCGTATTATAAGGAGTATTAGTTATGTTGGCTGACTTCAAAAAGTCTTGCTTCGCAATTGTTCTGGCGGCTCTTGTCTTGAGTTACGGCCTGGCGCAGCTTCCACGGATATGCCGTGGGCAAACAGTACTGGCTCCTCCGGGACGGCATGTCGCTCGCGAATCCATCGAATGGATTCGCCTCTGGCTGCCTAATGTTGTGCGGCCTCAACTGTCGCATAAGGTCATGGGGCAGTATGGAAAAGGCAAAGGATGGGGTTTGCACCCGGCGGTCAAAAAATCTTTGCCGCAGGTTCTGCTCATCGGCGACTCTATTACAGAGATGTATTACCGCGATGTTGCAGCAGATTTAAAAGGTAAAGCCTGCGTTGGTTACATGGCGTCGTCACTGTGCATTGGCGATCCGATGCTTCCCGCCCAAATCAAACTGGTTCTGCAGAATTATCGTTTCAATGTTATTCAATTCAACAACGGCATGCACGGGGCCGGCTACAGCGAAGCGGAGTACGGTAAGTACTTTCCGCGGGTTATAAAAACCATTCAAGCAAACGACCATGGAGCCAAGCTTATCTGGGCCAATACTACACCCACCCGCATGGGCAAGCAGTTTGCAGTATTTTCGCCATGGAATAATCGCATCATCGCTCGCAATAAAATTGCCGACGCCTACTGTAAAAAGGCAGGTATACCGATTAATAACCTTTACGATGTGCTGTTGCACCATCCGGAGTATTACGCAACGTGGGGCGGTGGCGTACACGAAGGCCCAAAGGGTCAAGCAGCCGAAGCCAAGAAGGTAGCGGCTGCGATTCTTAAACAAATTGACGCGCTAAAGCCAGCTTAACAAGTATAGCTTTCGTGTTGCTACGTGGTATCGAAGTATGCGACCTTCATTGCGACTTTTATGGTTGCGCAGCAGCGACGGTGTGTATTGTGATGCACGCCGACGGCAGACCAGGGCTTGAGGCGGTGATCACAATGGTTCCGGGCCTATTGCCCATGCGAACCAAAGCCATGCAACGGCCATAAAATGCTCGACTGTAGGACGCATTATTGGGAATGTGGCTTGCAGGATCACCATTGCCAGTGCCGGCTATGCGGCCAGGTCCTGTGATGCTGAACCGGATTGTTCGCATGGAGTGAGCCACAATATTGCCGTGTGCATCAAGAACGCGCAACGCAATGGGAGCAATGCTGTGCCCATCGGCGCTGAGCTTGGGCCATTGATTGGTAAGTTTGAGCGCCGCCGCCGGACCGGGAGTTGTAACGGTGTAACGGGCTGCGGTTTTTGCGCCATCGTAACCAAGTACCTCCAGGGTGCCGGGCTGCCAAGGAATGTGCCAATCCACATACGCAAAGGGTATGACCGCTTTACGCCCCGCACTTTTGCCATCCACAAACAGTTCCACTGCCGAGCAATTTGAAAAGCATCGCACGGTTATAACTTTGCCGTGGGGCAGGTTGGGAAAGTCCCATTGCGGTTGTATGTAGACCATTGGCTTTTCGGTCCATGCGGCCTTGTAGTAGTACGCATCCGGCTTGCGAAAGCCACAGATATCGAGCAGGCCAAAATGGGAGTTAATATCGGGCCATCCGTAGGGCGTAGGCTCGCCGCGATAGTCGAAGCCAGTCCACACAAACCCGCCGGCAAGATAGGGGTGCCTGCCGATAATTCCCCACGAGTCCCAAGGCAACTGCGACCACGGGCTGTGCATACAATATTGGGTTACCAGCCCCTGGTCAGAGCTGCTTTGCATAACGCCGCGGTCGCTTTCGGAACTGCCAATTTCGCTGCCAAGCATTGGCGTCTGTGGCAGAGCCTTATGCATGGCTGCGTAGTGGAATGGTCGGTAGTTCATGCCAAGGATGTCTTCAACGGTGGCAAAGCCGTGGGGATATCCGACATCCATCGCGCACATGATAGGGCGGGTGTTGTCGAGCTTTTTAACGAAGCTCATGGCTTGCTTAAAAATTGTGGCACCAAAGCCAGAGCCTTCGATCTTGTACTCTTCATTACACAGAGACCACATAATGATGCTTGGATGATTGCGATCGCGCAGAATCATGGCTTTGAGATTATCGAAATTTCCGTAGGGCACTCCCTTGTAAGACTTTGCCGAACTGCCCGGGCCGCCGAGGCGTTCATCGCCAAGCTCTCTATTTTCATCCATAACGAGCATTCCGAGGTGATCGCAGGCTTGGTACAGAGCGATGCTGGTGGGGTTATGCGAACAGCGATAGGCATTGGAACCAATGCTTTTAAGCTTGGCCACGCGCCACCACCAGAGGTCCGCGGGCGCGGCTATGCCGACGGCTGGAAAGTCTTGATGATTGCAGGTGCCATCGAGCTTTACCGGCTTGCCATTGAGAAAAAATCCTCGCTTTACATCAAAACGGATTGTTCGAATACCAAAATGTACTTGCCTGGCATCTAAAGGCTGCTGGGTTGCCCCGATGAGCTGGGTTTTAAGTGTGTAAAGGTTGCAGTGATTGAGCGACCATAAGTGGGCATCGGGCAGCACGAGATGCTGCGTAAACGTGGCGGTCGCACCGGCCGCAAGTCTCTCTTGCGCTAAGAGTGTCCCTACGCTCCGGTGCTTTGCGTTAAGGACTTGCGATAGCAGGCTGAAGGTGGCTTGATGGCGCGACTGGTTTGTCACGGTCGTTTGCAGCGCCACGGTTGCGGTGGCAGTGTCGCCTTTGGCCGCGTCGTAGTGAATAGGACCGTCCACATGAGATATGGCATAGGTGCCCCATCGTGTGATGTGCAGACGGCTAAGTGTTGCCACCGCAACATGCCGATAAATGCCTCCACCTTCGTACCACCAGCCTTCGCAGACGCGCGGGTCTACATAAACAGCCAAGGTATTGGATTGACCGAACTTGATAAAGCGGCTGATGTTAAATCGAAAGGGCGCGTATCCGTTGGTATGCGCTCCAACGCGGTGCCCGTTGACGTATACCACAGCGGCGCTCATGACGCCCCCAAATCTCAGTTGCATGAGTTTTCCGGTGGCCGTCGGCGGGACGTTAAATGTTCGCCGATACCATACGGGATAAACCGGTAAGTATCCGTGGAGGCCATTGGCGTGTGGGTCAAATTTGCCCTGCACGACGAAGTCGTTGGGTACCAGCACAGATTTGAATCCGTTTATTGCAGTGGTTTTACAGGCGGGGCATGCCGCAAAGGACGCCGGTTTATAGGTTCCCAAGGTCACCGGGCCGATGGTTGGACCTTTTTGGCCCGGGTTGTGTACGAGTATGGTAAGTATGTTGGAGCCTGCTGGCAGAGTTGCGGGCAACGGTACTTCAAACCATAGATAATCGCCGCGATGGTCGGCAAGAGGTTTTCCGTTAAGAAAAATAACGGCGCGGGTACGCACTCCAGTAAACTCAAGCATGAGATGTTGCCCCTGAACGATGCTCAAGGGTGGCAATTTAGCCTGAAACCAGGCATAGCCAACTTTGCCGTTAAAAATATCGGAGTCTATTTTGTAATCCTGCCATGTACTGTCGCTGGCGAGGTTCTTGGGTACTGAATGGGGCGGCTCATTCGTGCCAAGATTCGATGGCCTCCACCGCCAATGGGTAATTTGAACCACAGATGTCAACGGTGTGGGGGTGGCCGGTCTCATTTGCCAAGTCCCGTCGAGCGACTGCACAACTCGAGGCGGCAAGCTCTGGGCGCTTGCGTTTCCCCGCCCGAGCAAGAAAGCGAGGCCCATTGCGAGATAGACGGCGGCGCATCGCGGGACGAATGATTGTATTAACCGCATAAATAGAGCCTCATTCCGAGATTGTTAAATATTCCAAACGTTAAGAAAGCAGTATAACGGCATTTTAAAAACTGACAAAGATTAAAAGATTACGGGATATTTGGAGCCATTATTAGTCAGGCTGGGCATGTCTCGGATGCCATCAATACTATCTTATACAATGGAAAAGGCATAATAAAAACTAATAAGATATATAATTATTATATATTAGGATTATTAAATCGCATTCCCTATTATTAGAGTGAAGGCTGTGGTCTTAACGGTGAGATCGCACGGTTGAAGGTCTTTTCAGGAGAATGTCATGTTTCAAGGTAAATGTTTACAGCCATGGTTTGCGGGAGCGGGGAAATCTGAACAAACAACGCCGAACGCTCTGGCCCGTCGGGAATTTCTTGGGCAGTTCGCGCGCGGCGGTCTTGTGATTGGAGCAGCTCTTGCGGCAGGCGGAATTGACTCCGTTGCAGCCAGCGCCGCCGACGCCACGGCGAAACTCGAACCACGAGGCGCCGAAACCCTTCAAGACTTAACCCAAAAGCTTGCTGCCGCTGCCCGAGTGCGCAGTTTTAAGCACGTGCCGATGATTCTTACAGATGCTGGGCAGTGGGATGATGAGGCGCTTAAGCTGGTCATCAGCTACCAAGGTCACGGTAAACAGGTCTGGGATAATACCGATATTGCCAGTCCTTGGCTTAACCTTATGCGCAACAGCCTCAATGCTCAGGTGTGGTCTTTTAAACAGCCGAACTTCCTGTGTGCGTCTGCTACGCATGGCACGGCGCATTTGGCACTTTATGATGCGTACATATGGGAGAAATACTCGATACCCAAGGTGCTCAAAGGAAAATACCGCACCAACATATTTCTGGATATTCCCAAGGCCGTGGCGGGAAAGAACCCTGCGGATTTCAATGATCCGACTGGTCTGTTCTCGCCGGATGCTAATTGTATTCCTCTGCTTATGCAGCGAGGCGTGGTGTTTTTGGCCTGCCATAATGCAATCTGGGAGTTTTCGGGCAAGCTGATTAAAGGTGGTCGCAATCCCGATCATCTGTCACACGAGGCTCTAGCTGCGGAATTGACCAACCACCTTATTGCTGGTGCTATTCTCACACCCGGCATAGTTGCAACGCTGCCCATGCTTGAGGCAGCCGGCTTTGCTTATGCGAAATAAACAGTCAAAAGGAGATCAAGATGAAACGATTGATGTCGCGTGCGAGCGCATTGTTGGTGGTGAACATCGTGACGTTTGTACTTGCGTTGGCAAGCAACAACTTCTCCGTCAGAGCGGGTTCTCAGGCATGGGAACAACCGCCGGCGTATAAGGAGCATGTGTTTCCGCCATGGAGTCATGGCAAAAACAACTCTGCGGTAAACAAGGGCTTATCGTTTACCGTTCCAGAGGTGGATGATATGCCGGATTTTCATGGTGACCCCATGAAGGCCAAGCTGGTGCTTTATATTGGAGGCAACTACTACTTTGCAGTCGGCCCGTTGATTAGCGCGTTTGAGCAGGAGCACCCGACGCTGCGTGGCCGGATCTTTGCCGAGACGCTTCCGCCTGGCATTTTGCTGGCGCAACTGAAAGCCGGCGGGCGAATTACCGTTGGCAATATGACGTTTACCGCCCGACCGGACGTTTATGCCGCCGGCAAGATTAAGGTGGATTCGCTCGTAAAAGCGGGGGTGCTGGCCGGCTCGGTTACCTCTTATGCCACAAATGATTTGACCATCATGATTCCGCGAAATAATCCAGCGTCCATAAAGTCGCTCAGTGATTTGGGGCGTCCGGGGGTGCGTTTAAGCATGCCCAATCCGGCGTGGGAAGGCGTCGCCCGGCAGATTAAACTTTCGCTGATAAAAGCGGGTGGCCGCGCATTGGAGCAGATGGTTTACCACATCAAAGTGCTCAATGGGCAGACCATACTCACACATGTGCACCATCGCCAGACGCCTCTATTCATAATGCAGGGCTTGGTGGATGCCGGCATAACATGGAAATCGGAGGCCATATTTCAGGAGCAGGCCGGGCATCCCATCAGCTATGTGCCGATTCCGGAGAGCCTTAACACAACTGCAGTTTATGCTGCGGCCGTGGTTAAAGGGGCGGCCCATCGCCGTACCGCCGGGTTGTGGCTGGAGTTCCTGACGTCACCGGCAGCGCAAAGCATCTTCCATCACTATGGGTTTAAGTCAATCGGCAACCACAGCGAGCCGGTAGGTTTGCGCACGGCACCCAAGGCTGCCGCCACACCCATTGCAAAGGTACCGGCTGGGACGCTTGGTGTCGGGGATGCAGGGTTTTTACCGCCGCCAGCCTCCGCCATGCCAAGTGGGCATTTAGGAAAAATGACGTTACTGGGACAGCACATCTTTGTTGATACCCAGCATTATGCGGCCAAGTATGTTGGCAACAGTCTTAACTGCGTTAACTGCCATCTTTCCGATGGACGTGAGGCGTATTGTGCTCCGATGTGGGCCGCTTATGTGGCATATCCGCGGTATCAGGCGAAAGCAGGGAAGGTGGTTTCGCTGGCTTACCGAATACAGGAGTGTTTTATTTACAGTATGAATGGCAAAGCGCCGCCGGCAACAGGAAAGACCATAACGGCATTGTTGAGCTATTGTGCGTGGCTGGCGCACAACGCTCCCACCGGCGTCATTCTTAAGGGGCGTGGGTATAAAAAGCTGCCACTGCCTGCGCTGCCGCCGAGCCTTACCCGCGGGCGTAAGGTGTTTTTGATTAATTGCATGCAGTGCCATAGCGCAGATGGGCAAGGAAAAATTGTAAATGGGCAGCATGTATTTCCCCCGCTGTGGGGGCCGCATTCGTATAACATGGGTGCAGGCATGCATAAGCCAGCCATAGCAGCCGCATTTATTAAGATGAACATGCCCTTTGGCCATGGCAACACGCTTAGCCTGCAGCAGGCATGGGATGTGGCCAAGTATGTGGACTCGCACCCACGGCCGGCCGATCCGCGAAAGCAAATGCCCGCATCTGCGCCGTAAGCGATGGGCCGGGCTGCGAGTGCTGCAACCGCAGAATAAGTCAGTCTTTATTTTTGAATCAGAAATTGCCGCGTTACCGGCCCCGCGGATTGAATGGCATTGCCTCCAACGCGGCCCCATTGGTACGCGCCTACCAGCACACGCATAGGGAATGTGGCACGCGGGGGTATGCGCGTCTGTACCAGCGTGTTGCCCTTCAGGCGAACCGGGCCTGATATAACAAAAAACTGCACCGGCAACCCGGATGACGCCGTGGCATGCAGAGTGATCGGTCCACCGCCGACAAGTTGATTGGCAATGGGCGCAAACGTGAGACCTTGCCTGCGGCCTGTGGTATTGCGCAGCTTCACCCAGAAGTGCGCCGGGCGGTCGGCTGAGCGGTACTGTTGGTTGCCGCGGCTGTAGGCGAGAACCCACGGCTCCCATGGGTTGCCCTGTCGCCGCACGCCGCCGCGATGCAGCCACATTTCAAACGTGTTGGGGCCAACTTGCTTAAGGCCGGCGCCATCCACCGGGCGGAATTGAATCGGCTGGTCGCAGTGCCCCAGAGCTTGACCGGCAAACAGGTTTTTGGTCGGCGAACGATCTAAATATTCCGCATGGACCTGAAAGGTAATGCCATTGGCCTCCCAGTGCGGGCCAAGAACCGCATAGCCGCCTTTGATGAGCGGGGCTGGTTTGCCATGGATGGTAAAATCAATCATCTGTGGTTTTCGGGCGTAACCGGCGGCCATGTACTCATTGACCGCATTGGCCAAGCTGACATCAAAAAACCATGCGGCATGGGACGGCTTACCTTGGTATTGGCTCTGTGGCACAGCCTTGCTGGAGGGCTTGCCTAAGCGGGCAATATCTATAACGCCGCCCGCGGCCAAATTCACCGGCTTGAGCCGCACTGGTTTATTGAGCGGCGCTTGGGCCGGTACACGATACTCAACAGCCTTTTTAATGAACAGGGCTATGATGGGCGCTGAGGCGGGGTTCCAGTCAAAATGGCCGGTGCCCACATCCACAAATTGGCCCATAGCCGCATGCGGATGGAGTTTTCGCTGATGTTCAAATGTTTTGATATCGGATTGCACCAGCGAACCCCAGCCGCGGCCCCATTCAGCCCATTCGGAGGTAACGCGAAATACCGGTACGCCATGCTGCAAAGGACTTTGGTTACCCGAAGGAAAGCCGCACTTGTCGGGCATGATGGCAATAATGCGAGCGGGGTTCCACGCGGCGATGCCATAAACAAACGTTGCCGCCGCCGAGTGGCCTACAATCAACAGCGGGGCATAGCGCAGTTCGGTATAACCCGAGACCTGCGCCAACCGGTTGAGCGCTCCCTGCAACTGGCGGCCAGCTTTAGCGGGGGGGCCGAATTGATCACCAATGCACAGGCCCGAGTCGTGTACACCGATGTTGCCCGGCGCTATCCATAGAATGCCCAAGCCGCACTGGGCGGCGGCTTTGCGAATTGTCGCGTCGCCCAGCATTGGGGCCTCGAGCATGTTCTGCACACCCAGGATTAAGCCACGCACCCGCTGACAATTCGGCGAAATCCACAGGTAGGCCCGCTTGCCGGTATGGTGGGGCACCCGCACCGACCATTGGTAGAGGGAATCGGCACGGACGGGTTGTGCCCCTGCCGCCAAACTGATTAGAAACACCAACAGCAGCGCCGTCCGAGTAACGACCTTGACCCTTGTATGATGCGAAGTTCTCTCCAGATGAAGAAGCGGCCTGAACATAAGAAAAGCGTTCCCGTTGGACGTTGCCCTTGTGAATACCTAATTCATCGCTGAACTGCTCAAGCAAGTCCGCAATGAAAGCGTCGGCTCCGCCGTTTTGTTCGAGCCGCTTCGCCATGATGCCCTATGCGGGCATGTAAGTATGCGGCGACAATTCGATCAATACAATAGCATATTGCGTCTATTTTTTATCAGTTTACGGCCAGCACTTTTGTTGTGGGCCTGTAGCAGCTTATGCGGGCGCGAAAGGCGAGCCGCGTGGCTGCGCCGCGAGAACAGACGAGAGTAGAGCAGGTGACCGGAGAGCTTGGGGCCGCGCGCGGGTCGCTGCCGCGGGGGTGGACGCTGCGCGACGATTGGCGCTCAGAGGATCAGATATCGCGGAGACGGCGGGATGATTTAGCACATGGCTCAAGGGCACGAAGATTTTTTATTAGGGGCAAGCGGTCGCGATCACGGCTGTTGGATTATTGACATCATGGCGTATTTCGCAGCGACGGCCAAGGTGGCCAAGTTAGGGGGCAAGGTGGCCAAGTTAGGGGGCAAGGTGGCCAAGTTAGGGGGCAAGGTGGCCAAGTTGTCGGATGGTTGGCCACCTTG
>JABEVB010000004.1 GCA_013044165.1 Phycisphaerales bacterium | reverse complement strand
GGCCGGGACAGGCCTCTGTGGCAGGGAGCCAAAGATCGGGGCTCTCGTGGCGCAGCCGCGCGGCCAAGGTCAAAAGCATGCATAAGCTGCCACAGGCCCCCCTCGCGCTGCCCACGGCTTGCTTCTCGACGGGTGTTGTCGGGAACTCTATACTTACCGGCTTGGGCCACTTGGGCTGCGGGCTGTGGCGAGCTCAGCAATACATCAGGAGATTTGCGTGCGAATTTTTATTACTGGTTGTGCTGGATTCATCGCTTCGCGTCTGGCCAAAGCCCTCTTGGCTCGCGGCGATCAGGTGGTCGGCATAGACAACCTCAACGATTATTACCCGCTGGAGCACAAGCGACGCAATCTTCTCGACCTCACGAGTTCGCAGGGCTTTACGTTCGTGCAGATGGACCTGTGCAATTACGAAGGTCTGACCGCACTCTTTCACCAGCACCGTTTTGATGCCGTGGCCCACATCGCCGCCATGGCCTCAGTCCGCTATAGCGTGGCGCATCCGCTCTTGTATGGCTCGGTTAATGTGCAGGGCAGTATCAATGTGCTTGAGGCGGCTCGCCTGCATGGAGCGCCGCATTGCCTGCTCGCCTCCACCGGCTCGGTGTATGGTCGCTCCACCCCCGTTCCCTTTAACGAAACCGCCGCCGCTGATATGCCGCTGGCCGCCTACCCGGCCAGCAAACGCTCCATGGAACTCATGGGCCACAGCTTCGCGCACCTGTGGAACATGCCCGTTACCGTCCTGCGATTTTTTAACGTCTATGGCCCCCACGGCCGCCCCGACATGATGCCCTGGCAGTGGACGCTCGATATTATCGCCGGCCGCGAACTTACGCTTTACGATGCCGGCAAACTTAAACGTGATTGGACCTACATAGACGACCTGCTGGCCGGGTTTATCGCCGCTTTGGACAATCCCAATGGCTTTCAAATTTATAACCTCGGCTGCGGCAATCCCGTCGCCAATATTGATTTCGTCAAAACGCTCGAAAAATTACTTGGCAAGCCGGCTCGCATCAAAAACGTCCCCGCGCCCGCCTCCGAACCACCTATCACCTTTGCCGACATTACCAAAGCCAAGACCCGGCTGGGCTACCACCCGAAGGTGCTGGTGCCTGAAGGCTTGCAAAACTTTATCACTTGGCTGCGCCAGGAGCATATTATTTAACCGCAGCAGCGAGCTCTTTTCGCCGCAGGTTCGGACAGGCTCTTAGCCGCGAGCATGTGTGCCATGTCGCACCACCACCATCGCGGCATACCTTGAGTATAATCTTGCCATGGCCATGCAACCGACAACCCAAGCTCCTGATGATCAGACTGGTTATCAGAGTGCTGCCAACTGGGCCGGCGTCTATGGTATTTGCGGCAGCGGCGCGGCACTGCTGGCTGCGGCGGCCGGTTTGCATTGGGGGCCTGGAGGTGACTTTCGATGGTGGCAGGCCGCGTGGCCTTATGTAAATGTGGCGGTGGCTTTTACCGGCTGCGCCCTGTTGCCGTGCCATCTGGCCTCGCGTGCGCACAGGCACCTGTGGCCCTGCGTATTTGCGGCGGTAAACATGCTGCTTGCGGCACTGCCAGCGCTGATCGTCGCGGGTTTTATGGCGGGGGTCGCAGCCGCGGCTATTGTCGCTGCGGCTGCTTTGCAAATTGCCTTCACGACGGTCTTTACGCTTATGGCGTGTGTTGCGGCTACAGGCTCGCAGGCATGGCGCAGCTTGCTGCTGGGCTTGCTGCTGGGTTGGACTATTCTCTCGCCGGCGGCCGTTTATGTGCAGGCCATGCTGGTAGGCAGGGTGCTCTCATGGGCTTGGGCCGCTCCACTGTGGGCGGCCTGGCGTGCCGCAGCGGCTCCCGTGCCAGAGGTACAGTGGGTTATGGTGCTGATCGCGGCCGTTGTCTCGGCGCTGCTTGTCGGCGGGCATCACTGGATTTTGTGGCGCAAGCCAACGGCTTAGCTGCTACCGGGCCGGCCCGCGCCCCAGCCGAAAAGCCCGGTTATAGTGTTATAGTCCGTTTACCGTGGCGGCGTTGTACCGCAGGCGACTGATTTTGGAGGATCAACTCATTAAGACGCATTCTTTGGCCTTAGGCCTTGCAACTCCTCTGCTGCTCGCGGCGATGCTTGCCGCAGCACCCGCAGGCACAAATTTAATCACAGGCGCTGCGGCCACAACCGCGGTAGCGACCGCCTCCTCGACTGCACCCGCCGCCAGCATGCCGCCCCCAGTGGCCGACCCCCTGGTTCTCAAGGCGGCCCGCAGGCTCTTTGCGGCCGGCTTGGCCGCCACATCGCGCGGAGAAAGCATCCTCACCGACTTACGCTCCACGCGCGACCCGGCGTTGCTGCCGCTGTTTATACAAGTACAAAAATCCGACTCGCCGGCACTGCAGCTTCTGGGCATGGTGTACGCTAATTACGTCACACGCGATCCCAAAACCATCAACATTCCGAATCTGCTCGGCAATGCGGACCCAAGCCTTATAACACCCACCATCGCGGAGCTTATTGAAACCGGCACGCTTTCGAGCCAGCAGCTCTCCGCCATTGCCAACAGCGCGGTGCAGCCGGCCCAAAGGCTCATGGCGGCCTCCGTGCTGGTGGATCAACACAATAAAGCAGGCCAGAAAGTTGCGACCGAACTGCTTGCAGCCGATCAACCCGCGGTGCGTTATTACGCCGCGATGACGCTGCTGCGCACACCCGACGCGGCTGTGCACAAGCGCGGCCTGGCCGTGCTAAGCAAGCTGATAAGCGACGATTCGCCACGTCTGGTTAACTCCAAGTTATTGTTACTGGCGCGCGTTCGGGCGCAAAAGATCACCCCTGCATTGCCCTGGGTCGCACAAATGGCCGAGTCCAAGGCCTCAGAGGCGCGCGTACAGCGAGCCGCCATTACCACATTGCTGGCCTTAAACGACAAGCGGGGCATACGCGACCTTGCTGCCGCCATTGCCCATGCCAGCGGAGTTATCAACCGCATTGAACTGGCTTTCCTGGCGATAGAGTTTGGCAAGCGCCTGACTGCCGCGGATGTAAAGCCGCTGGGCAAAGCCAATTCGCCGCTGTTGGCCGACCTCGCCAAGGCCGCGCAAGAAGCCGCCGGCGGTGGCGACCCGCATCACGAACTCATCGCGCTTGTGCAGCAAGGCCAGCCGATCTTTCTCAATTGGCTGTTGGAATATGCCAAAGAGCCGGGCACACCGCATCGGCTCGACTACCTTAAGCGCATCATCAGGCTTGGCATTGTAGCGGACAACCAACGCGACCTCGATTATGCCCGCGCCGTGCTCGCCGCCGAATACCTCGCAAAATCTAAACAGCCCGCAGCCCGCAAACTGCTCGCCGAACTGCTGCAGATGCCTCGTGGCAGCGCGGTCGAAGCGGTGCTTGCCGGCATGGTGCGCAGCAACGAACGCAACTTTTCACCCCTGTTGCTGCCGTTGTGGCATGCGCTCAAGCACCGGCGTCATCGCGTGAGCGACTATGCCGCCCTGCTTTTGGCGCGCGAAGGCCATGCACGCGCGCTGCCGCAACTGGCTCATGCCGTCATGTTTGAGCTTACCCGCAGCCGCGGCTTCAGGGCCGTCGCCGGCTGGTATTACGCCAAACTCACCCACAGCACCAACGAATTGCTGAAAAATCTGCAGCCGCCCAAAACCGCAGCGACCGGCAGTTGAAAACCCGGTTCGTCAACACGCGGCTCGCCGCATGGGTGGCCGGATCATTGCCAGCGCTGCCGCACATGTGTTGAAACAGTATAATTCGAGACGTGATTGGAGCGCTCGTAGCTCAACTGGATAGAGCATCCGCCTTCTAAGCGGACGGTTGTGGGTTCGAGTCCCGCCGGGCGCAATTGCTGTAAATGTTGCTGATCGCTGTACTTAGCGAACGGCCCTGCGTCGGGGATAAGGCATTATGAGTCCCCGCCAAAACGGTGCGTACCGTTTCGGCACCGACCCAAGGATCCATTTTTACCTCGACTCAAGCAAAAACTTCCGTCGCACTGTTTCAACAAACGCAACAGCACACACCCAACCATCGCGTGTCAGTCCTATTCCATCATGGAAATTACCGCCACGGCATTGCCGGCATTGATTGACTGCATAGGCCCGCAATCGGTAAAAAAAGTCATCAAAAACCAACAAACTTTGCCCGCAGGCGTTATATCATTGGCCCACAGGCATTTGGTGCGAGCGGCACCAAGCCCGCTGACCGCAAAATGGAGATAATCATAATGAATTCGATAATTCAGCCAGCCACGCAGGGCGACACGACTGCGACGCAATTGAATCAAGCAGAAATGGAACATCCTGTTTCCGCAGCTTTCTCGCGACGAGGAATGCTTAAGGGCCTGGCCGTCGGCGGCATAGGCATGATGGGGCTTGGCGAAGCTGCGGGTACCGTGATCAGCCCGCAACCGCCAATGCTCTTTGGCTGCTTTGGCGTCATGACGGCACAGCAAGCCCATTCGATTCATGCCCGCGCCACACGATTTATTTTTTCGATTTATGACTTACCCCGAGATATCGCAAACGCCCACAAAGCCATTGCCGGCCAAGGCCCAATGCCTTGGAAGTTTACAATGGTACAGGCCCTGCATAAGGCGGGAATTAAGGTTGCAATTACCATTAGCTGGGGTCCCTGGAAGCCGGCCAAACCGCTGCCCCTGCCAACGCCCAACTCCGCCCGCGGAAAAGCTTGGCTTAAAACAACCCGAGAGCTTGTAGAGCTTATGGGCGATCACCTGTACTATTTAACACTCGATAACGAGCCAATTACCTATCATTACCCGGTAGATTGGCAGGGTAAGACTCTCGAGAGCAAGCCGGTGTTTGCCTGGTACAATGCGGTCGCCCGCGAGGTGCATCGGGTTAAGCCTGCTTTACCGATCGCTTCGCCGGCGTTTAACACTCTGGAAGAAGTCATCCGATATCAGAAAAATCCGCGGTCCGAAAAACCATGGGTTCGCTGGGCCACAACTCGTACGCATGAAATGTTTGCCTGGGCAAATGCCAACGAATTGATTTCGGCGGTGGATTTGCACCCTTACGTAACCTCGGCGTCCTACATGCAAGCCGCCCTGACGTTTGCCCGTCGTCAAACCCACAAAGCAATGATTGCCACTGAATGGGGCCAAAACTCCGTGCTTCACGCATGGATTAACGAGCCACTCAACAGGCAGTTTTCCGTCCAATGGAAGCTGCCGCACCAGCAAACCAATGCTGCCTATGTAAAGGCATGCAAGGTCAAACCAGTGCAGCTTGAACAGTGGAACGACTTTGTGGACACAGCTCCGCTCGATCACAATTTTATCCCGGAATCTTACGAGGCAATGCGCCGCAACAAGGTCATCATGTCGGCGTACTTCAGCTACGCGCAGTATCCAATGGTTCGACCGATGGGTCTGCTTACGCCGCTGTATGCAAGTTGCACCGTGGTGCGGCGCAACGGCCGCTTTCAGCCGAACTCCCACTTTCTGCGATCGTACATAGCCACGGCAAATCGCGCCGCAGGCCTGCAGGCGTAGCACAACTCGTGTCGGCGGGCAACATCGGTTGTTTTGATGGGCCGACACAACCGCAGGCCAACCATACTCGAGCGGAGCAATCTACTTGACACCGGGCTGTACCGGCACCGGTTTGCGATGGAGCAAAGCGGGCAACCATTGCTTTTGACTGATGTTGGCACAAGGCTCAAACACGTTGGGGCTTTGCCGATGTCCTGGATGCTGCTCTTCTGGCAGGATAACAATCTCAGTCGGTGATTTAATTCATTGAGGGCGGCAAGCACGTCGGCTGGCTGACAAGTTTCATCAATAAGGCCGACGCCTACAAGCACCGGGCAATGAGTGTACAGCGCAAAATTGGCAACATCATGATGAAGAACCGGTTTGCCGCTGGCAACAGTGGCCATTTCATGCTGGAGCAGGTAAAAAGTTACAGTGCTTGGTAGCAATCGCCTTAAGTCTGCCGCAGTTCAAAATAATCAAAATCCGCGGCCTTGCGCGTGCCACCAAGGTCCTGGCAACACAGCCCCACAAAAGATCCGGTGAAGTGCATTCCGGAGCCGTAGTCGTCGGAGAGTTTGCTGGCATCAAGCATCGGCCCAATATATTGCCAGTTTTCGCCATCGGGTGATGCGGCGAAGCGCAGTTGATCTTCGGCAATCTCGACCCGCATAAATATGCGCCGCCAGGCGCCGATGGCCAATGGCGGGGCCGGCTCGATCTGTACGCCGTTGTCGCAGACGATGATGGCGATGTTTTTTCCAAGCTGCTCGTCAAAGCTTACGCGCAGATAATAGTGCGTTTGCGTGTCGTACCAGCAGATAAGCCCGGCCATTTGGGTGAAGCATACTGGTTCAAACTCAAGACAGGTTTCGGCCGTGATATTGAACGCCTGCGCCCGCTGTGCGACAAGACTTTGCTCAAATACCGACTGGAGCGACTCGCGCCCCAGCAGTCGCAGCCACCCTGGCCGCTGCGAAAGCGAAAGCCACGACTCATCCACCGGCACGCGCAGGGTGGAAAAGTGCTTATCAAGCGTCGGCGCGTTAAAGTCGTCGCGAAGCGGCGTTGCCGGCCAAGAGTGCGGCTTAACGCCAATCGGCGCCGGCACCTGCACCTGCGGATCGGTTCCACCGGTCGCCAGCCGCAGCCAGCCATCAGCGCTCCATACGCATTGCTGAATGGCGGTTTCCCGGCCCAGCGTGCAGCGCCGCTCAGGGTAAACTGGTCGGCTGCACAAGTGCGCCAGATACCATTCGCCAGCGGGAGTTTGCACGAGTTCGCCGTGACCCGCCTTCTGCAGCGTCAAGCCGGGGTTTTTGCGCGAGGTCAATATCAACGGCTGCGGGTCGGGTTCGTAGGGGCCGGTTAGGCTGCGCGAACGAGCCATCGAAATGCCGTGATTCCAACCAGTGCCTCCCTCGGCCAACATCAGGTAATACCAGCCATCGCGTTTATATAGATTTGGCCCCTCAATAAGCTGCGGTTTTTTGAGGATATTGCTGATGGGCCCAATAAGCCTGCATTCGTTGACTGAATATTCCTGCAGCACAATGCCGGCAAATCGCGGGCGATCTTTGCGAAAATCCCATTGCATGTTAACCAGCCACGAGCGGCCATCGTCATCATGATACAGCGAGGGGTCAAACCCGCTGGAATTAAGATAGATTGGCTCTGACCATGGGCCGCTGATATCGGGCGCGGTAACAAGGTAGTTGTGCACATCCTTATACGGCCCGATACGGGTGCGAACAATGCTGTAAATCAGGTAAAAACGACCATCACGATAGCTCAGCGATGGCGCCCACACCCCGGCAGAATCGGACACACCCTGCAGCAGCAGTTGCGATGACCGGGTGATCGCGTGGCCCAGCAGCCGCCAATGCACCAAATCGCGAGAATGATAAATAGGCCCTGCTGGGAACCATTCAAACGTGCTCGTGGCCAGATAATAATCTTCACCCACCCGCAAAAATGATGGGTCAGGATTGAACCCGCGCAGAACAGGGTTTTGAATCATCAGCATAAGTAAACGTCTTGGCGAAAGTCTTGCGGCAAACCGCCAAGCTCCAGCCACCCGGAGCAATCGCAAAGTACGATACCCTATTTACCTGCAGACACAAGTTCATAATGGCACGGTAAGGGCTGCGAAGCCATTCGGGCATGGGCCAAGAATGCGTTGCCTGCAGCGTACGATGCCTGCTGTATCAGCGAATT
>JABEVB010000219.1 GCA_013044165.1 Phycisphaerales bacterium | reverse complement strand
GTTAGCGCTCGGCTGAAATCATTTTCGCGGGTATTGCGGGTTGGTCGTTGCTCTATTATCAAGGAAGGGCACTATGGTTCCCTTTGATTCCACGCACCATGCTCAAACGGTGTGGAACGATGTCGTTGCCTACATTAAACAACTCCATTCGCCGCTCGTGCGGCAGTGGTTTTCTGAACTTGAACCGATGGAGCTATCCTCCGGCGTGCTTTCGGTACGGTGCTCCACGGCGGTGCAGCAGCAGTACCTGGCCATTAAATGCCGCGACGTTTTTAACGAGGCGGCCCAGGCCGCTACCGGCAAGCTCATAAGCGTCAATTTTACCTGTGGTTCGCAGGCGGCGGGGCAGTCCGCCAGCATGCTTAACATGTACAACGACGGGGTCATTTCGCCCGATTACGTCTTTGAGAACTTTGTCACCGGCCCCACCAACGATTTGGCCTACGCCAGCAGCCACGCCGTCGCAGAGCGGCCCGGCAAAGCGTACAACCCGCTTTTTATTCATGGCGCTCCCGGCTTGGGAAAAACCCACCTGCTTCAGGCAACCTGCCAGGAGATCTTTCGCCGCCAGCCCGATACCCGCATTCTGTTTTTATCCTGCGAGAGTTTTATCAATTGCTTTATGGAATCGGTGCAGGCCGGCGATATGATGCAGTTCCGCAATCGCTTCCGCAACAGCGTGGATGTGCTGGTCATAGATGATATTCACTTTTTAACCCGTCGCGACCGCACCCAGGAAGAGTTTTTTCACACATTTAACGCCCTCTTCCAACTCGGCAAGCAGATTATTCTCTCCAGCGACAGCCCGCCGCACGAAATCCCTGAACTCGAAAATCGCCTCGTCTCCCGCTTCAGCAGCGGTCTGGTCGCCCGCATTGATCGCCCCTGCTTTGAAACCCGTGTGGCCATTGTCAAAACCAAGTCGCGTATGCGAGGCATTGCACTTGCCGACGATGTCGTCAATCTCATCGCCGGCCGCATAGACACCAACATTCGCGAGTTGGAAGGCGCTATCACAAAAATTCAAGGCTACGCCATGCTCAATGGCGGCAAATACGACATGGAAACCGCCATGCTCGCCCTCGGCGATACCATCACGCCTTCGCAGCGACTGGTTTCAATTCAGGCCATCATTGACCAGGTCACCCGCTTTTATAACGTGCGCCTTGCCGATCTGCAGAGCAAGCGGCGGCATAAATCCGTGACGCTCCCCCGGCAGGTTTGTATGTACCTCGCCCGACAAAAAACCCGATTGTCCCTGATGGAAATCGGCGGCTATTTTGGCGGACGCGACCACACCACCGTCATGCACTCCATCAAAGCCATTGAAGAGCTGCGCACCACCGATGTTAAATTTGCCGATCATCTCAGCCGCATTGAAATGGCCCTGATGACGCAAGTCGCCCGCGCGGGATAGCTTCGCGCGGCCCAAGCACCTTGGCAAAATCTCCGCGATCCCTTCAGGCGCCGCCTCCATCTGCAAAGCCTTCTTGATGATGCCTGGCGCCGCAAAGCGCTGCCGCGGTTGACCGGCAGGCCGGCATTGTCTAACCTTACCCCATGCAGCGACTGGAATGTGTTTTGTCTGTCTGCAAATTAAAGGACCCGATACCATGGCCGAAAGCAAATGTCCGTTTAACCAAAAACTTCCCACCCCCAAGTCTGTCCGGGAGTGGTGGCCCAAACAGCTCGACCTGAAAATCCTCCGGCAGAACGCCGCCAAGTCCGACCCCATGGGGCCTGACTTCCAATACGCGCGCGAGTTCAAAAGCCTCGACCTGCCCGCCCTCAAACGTGACCTTGCCGCCCTCATGACCGATTCACAAGACTGGTGGCCCGCCGACTTCGGTCACTACGGCCCGCTTTTTATCCGCATGGCATGGCACAGCGCGGGCACTTATCGCATCGGCGATGGCCGCGGTGGCGCCGGCACCGGCCAACAGCGCTTCGCCCCGCTTAACAGTTGGCCCGACAATGTAAATCTCGATAAGGCCCGCCGCCTGCTCTGGCCCGTCAAACAAAAGTACGGCCGCAAAATATCATGGGCCGACCTTATGATTCTCGCCGGTAATATCGCTTTGGAGACCATGGGGTTCAAAACCTTCGGCTTCGCCGGCGGCCGCCCCGATGTCTGGGAGCCTGATGAGTCGGTTTATTGGGGTTCAGAGAGCAAATGGCTCGAGGATCAGCGCTATTCCGGCGATCGCAATCTCGAAAATCCTCTCGCCGCCGTCCAAATGGGCCTCATTTACGTCAATCCGGAAGGCCCCAACGGCAAGCCCGACCCGCTGGCTGCCGCCAAAGACATCCGCGAAACCTTCGCCCGCATGGCCATGAACGATGAAGAAACCGTCGCCCTCATTGCCGGCGGTCATACCTTCGGCAAGGCGCACGGCGCCGGCCCGGTATCTCATGTCGGCCCCGAACCCGAAGCCGCACCCATCGAGCAGCAGGGACTCGGCTGGCAGAGCAGTTTTCGCAGCGGCAAAGGCGCCGACACCATTGGCGGCGGGCCGGAAGTCACCTGGACCAACAAGCCCACGCAGTGGAGCAACAATTTCTTCGAAACGCTTTTTGGTTATGAGTGGGAGCTTACCAAAAGCCCGGCCGGAGCTTTTCAATGGACCGCCAAGGGCGGTGCCGGCGCCGGCACCGTGCCCGACGCGCACGACCCACACAAGCGCCATGCGCCCACCATGCTCACCACCGATTTGTCGCTGCGCTTCGACCCCATCTACGAAAAAATATCCCGGCACTTCTATCAGCACCCCGACAAATTTGCCGATGCCTTTGCCCGCGCCTGGTTCAAACTTACCCACCGCGACATGGGTCCGCGATCCCGCTATCTCAGCCCGGAAGTGCCCACCGAAGAATTAATCTGGCAGGACCCCATTCCCAAGGTCACCCATAAGCTCATAGATGAAAAAGATATTGCCGCCCTCAAGGCCAACATCCTGGCGTCGGGACTTACCATTCCCGAACTTGTTTATACCGCGTGGTCGTCGGCCGCGACCTTCCGGGGCAGCGATAAGCGCGGCGGCGCCAATGGCGCCCGCATTCGCCTGGCTCCACAAAACAATTGGCCCGTCAACGAGCCTGCCCAGCTTGCCAAAGTGCTTGGCGTGCTTGAGGGCATTCAAAAAGCCTTCAACGCCGCCGCAAAAGACGGCAAAAAGGCCTCGCTGGCCGACATCATCGTCCTCGCCGGTTGCGCCGCCGTTGAACACGCCGCTAAAAATGCCGGCGTGGCCGCAACCGTTCCCTTCACGCCCGGCCGAGCCGATGCCACGGCAGACCAAACCGATGTCGAGTCGTTTGCGGTGCTCGAACCCATTGCCGATGGCTTCCGCAATTACGCCAAGGGCCACACCGGATCGCTGGCCGATATGCTTTTGATAGACAAAGCCCAGCTCCTTAACCTCACCCCACCCGAAATGACGGTGTTAATCGGCGGCATGCGCGTCCTGAATGCCAACTTCGAGCGCTCCCGCCACGGCGTGTTTACCGATCGGCCCGGTACGCTCACCAACGACTTTTTTGTACACCTGCTCGATATGCGCACCGTCTGGAAGCCCATCGCCGGCAGCGACAGCGCCTTTGAAGGCAGCGATCGCAGCACCGGCAAGCTCAAGTGGACCGCGAGCCGGGTGGACTTGCTCTTTGGTTCGCATTCCGAATTGCGCGCCATCGCCGAGGTATATGCCGCCGCCGACGCGCAGAACAAATTCGTCCACGATTTCATAGCCGCATGGACCAAGGTCATGAACCTCGACCGCTTCGACCTGGCATAAGCGTTGGCAAAAGCCGCACCTGCAACAACCCCAGCCAAGCGCCAATGCACGCGCCATCGCCGCCGCGTCGGCGCGTAGCGATGCTGCGCCTCGGCACGCCCTCAACGTCATATAATCCGCGCAAAGGTGCGCAATTGCCCCAAGTAAACTGCCATTCCTGCCCCATCGCCAGCCCGCTTGACTACATACGCCCAAGCATATATACTAAGACGCATGAAGACGCTTGAACGCACCATCTCGCCTGACCAGATATTCCGGGCATTTGCCGACCGCACCCGGCTGCGCATATTGCATTTGCTGCTGGAAGGCGAATTATGTGTGTGCGACTTGGTACGCGTGCTGCAGCTTTCGCAGCCGAAGGTTTCGCGCCATTTGGCCTACCTGCGTAAGGCCGGCTTGGTAAAAGCCCGGCGCGAAGGTCTCTGGATGCACTATCGGCTTGCCCCGGCTACCGAGCCGCTCCATAAAGGGCTGCTCAAGTGCCTCGGCCAGTGCTTTGAGTCCGTCCCAGAACTCCGCCGCGACAGCAAAGCTCTTGGGCGATGTGGTTGCGACAATCCCGGCGGCTGCAACGGCGGGTAAGTTTTTTTGGAACATTATATCTGCGTAGGCGTATATATTAACAAGGAGCTTTAAGCCATGACCCCCAAAAAACTCAACATTTTATTTCTCTGCACCGGCAATTCGTGCCGCAGTCAAATGGCCGAAGGCTGGGCCAGAAAACTCAAAGGCCACGCCTTAGAGGCCTACTCCGCCGGCGTGGAACCTCACGGCATGAATGCCCGGGCTATCAAGGTCATGGCCGAGGCGGGGGTGGATATATCCGCGCATACCTCCAAACATGTTAACGCCCTCGCGCATGTGCCATTCGATTATGTTGTCACCGTCTGCGGCCATGCCCACGAAACCTGCCCCATGTTTCCGGGCAAAACGCGGGTGGTGCATGTGGGGTTCGACGACCCGCCTGAGCTCGCCAAAACCGCCGCAACCGAAGATGAGGCCCTCGCCCACTACCGCCGCGTACGCGACGAAATCAGGGCGTTTATTAAGACGCTGCCCGGCGCGTTGCAGGTCAGCAATGCTGCCGCAAAACATTAAACCTCTTTAAAGGAGATTAAAATGAAAACAGTGCTCGAAGTGTTCGATCCCGCTATGTGCTGTTCCACCGGGGTGTGCGGTCCCGATGTAGATCCTCAACTGGTTCATTTTTCCGCAGATTTAGACTGGCTTAAAAGCCGGGGTGTTGAAGTTCGACGGCATAACCTGGCCCACGAACCCGCGGCATTTGTCGCCAACACCATCATCAAAGATGTGCTCCAGCACCAAGGTGTAGCCGCCTTGCCCGCTGTTGTGATCAATGGACAACTGGTAAGCACCGGCTGCTATCCCAGCCGTCAAGACCTCGCGCGGGCCGCCCACATTTATCCGGCCGTCGAGCCGGGGCATGTTTCCGTAGCCTCCGCACAAACCGATTGCGGCTGCAGCACGCAAGGCTCGTCCGTCAAGGTAAACATCAACACTAAAAAGGATCGCGGCTGCTGCGGCACATAATGGTCGCACGGCCGGCAAAGGCCAACGAAAGGAGCCACCCATGAAAGTCCTATCCCAAACCACCAAAACACCCCGGCAAACACTCGCCAACCCGGGGTTGCCCCGCTGGCTTCTGACCGCCAGCCACTATCTATTTTTTACCGGCAAAGGCGGTGTCGGCAAAACGTCACTCGCCTGTGCGTCGGCACTGGCTTTGGCCGATGCGGGCAAACGCGTGCTGCTGGTAAGCACCGATCCTGCATCCAATATTCAGCATGTCTTTGAAACTGAAATTGGAGAGCAGGTTCCTACCGCCATTGCAGGCGTACCACGCCTTGAGGCGCTCAACATTCGACCCGCCGCCGCGGCCGAAGCCTACCGCGAGCGGGCCATTGCCCCCATGCGCGGCCTGTTGCCCGACGAAGCAATTAAAAGCATGACCGAAGAACTCTCCGGCTCCTGCACCACCGAAATTGCCGCCTTCGATCAATTCACTATGCTGCTTACCGACCCGGCTACATCGCTCCATTATGACCATATTATTTTCGATACCGCTCCCACGGGCCATACCCTGCGGCTACTGAGCCTGCCTGCGGCCTGGACCGAGTTTTTTGATGGCAACAAGCACGGAGCCTCATGTATGGGGCCGGTTTCAGCGCTCCAAGCCCAGCGCACGCAATATGCCCAGGCAGTCGCAAGGCTGCATGATCCGCAACACAGTACGCTGGTGCTGGTAAGCCGCCCCGAACCACTGGCCCTGGCCGAAGCGGCTCGCACCAGTGCCGATTTAATGCATCTTGGGTTAAACCACCAGCGCCTCATCATTAACGGGGTCTTCCACGCCGCCGATCCCGCCGACCCCTTGGCGCAGAGCATGGAAAGCCGCGGTCGAATAGCCTTGGCGTCCATGCCCGCTGAACTGCGGCAACTGCCTTCTGACCAAGTACCGCTGCGAGCGATCAATCTCGTAGGTTTATCCGCCCTGCGAAGCATGTTTCAGCCCAACGCCGCCACCAAAGCTGTCGGCAACGATTTGCCTCTGTGCAACTATGACTCGCTGGCCAATCTGTTGACCGACATAGAAACAGCCGGGCATGGCGCTGTGTTGGTGCTGGGCAAAGGGGGTGTTGGCAAAACCACCATCGCCGCCGCCATCGCCCTGGCGCTTGCCGATCGCGGCCACCATGTGCACCTCACCACCACCGACCCCGCCGCTCACATTAACCAGACCGTTCAAGATGCCGGCGGCCGGCTCACACTCAGCCGCATTGACCCACAGACCGAAACTCAAGCCTACCGTCAGCAGGTCATGGCACTGCGCGGCAACGACCTCGATGAACAGGGCAAAGCCCTGCTTGAAGAAGACCTTCGCTCTCCCTGTACCGAGGAAGTGGCCGTCTTTCATGCCTTTTCGCGCAGGCTTGATGAAGCGTCCGGTAAATTTGTCGTCATTGATACCGCTCCTACCGGCCATTCGCTTCTGCTGCTCGATGCCACAGGCTCCTACCATCGCGACGTTATGCGCAACATGACCGGCAAGGCCCAAATGCAGGTCAACACCGCGCTGACAAAGCTGCAGGACCCTGCTCACACCAAAACCATTCTCGTAACACTGCCGGAAACAACTCCCATCCGCGAAGCCGCCGAACTCCAGGCCGATTTACACCGTGCCGGCATCAAGCCCTTCGCGTGGGTGGTTAATGCAAGCTTGCTCGCGGCTCGTCCGCATGACCCGCTCCTCGTCGCCCGGGCCTTGGCAGAACGCAACAAAATTGAACATGTCGCCCGTGAACTCGCTTCCCGGGTTGCCGTAGTCCCTTGGTTTGCAAGCGAGCCATCCGGATCGCAAGGTTTGCGGCAAATGATTACCTCCACCGGTTCACCGACAGCACAGATAAAATCGTCGGCTGCACCGGTAAAACCCGAATAAAGGACTGTTTTATGTCAGTACAGTGTGAAACCATAGCCAAAACCGCCGCCGGCTCGCCGATGGGCCTTTTTGAACGCTTTCTGACGTTGTGGGTTTTTCTGTGCATTGCCGTGGGCATTACACTCGGCCAACTGCTGCCGGGCGTCTTTCATGCGGTAGGCTCCATGCAGTTTGCACAGGTCAATTTGCCTGTGGCGGTGCTTATATGGATCATGATTATTCCCATGCTGCTCAAGATAGACCTCAAAGCCATCGCCGGCGCACGCCGCCACTGGCGCGGCATGGTGGTCACCCTGTTTATCAACTGGGGCATCAAGCCATTTTCCATGGCATTCCTGGGCTGGCTCTTTATTGCCGTGCTGTTTCGCCGTTGGCTCCCCGCAGATCAAATCAACAGCTACATCGCCGGCCTGATCATTCTTGCTGCGGCACCCTGCACCGCCATGGTATTTGTATGGAGCATGCTTACCCGCGGCGAACCCGCGTTTACCCTTTCACAGGTGGCGCTCAACGATGTGCTCATGATTTTTCTATTCGCGCCCGTCGTCGGGCTGCTCCTGGGCCTTAGCGCCATCACCGTGCCCTGGTCTACGTTGCTGCTCTCGGTCGTTTTGTACATTCTCGTGCCCCTGCTGATTGCCAATGCGCTCAGGCGTTTGCTGCTGCGGGGGGCTGATGGTGCCGCCCGGTTGCAGCGATTCATCGCCCGGCTGCATCCGGTGGCCCTTGGCGCACTGCTGGCCATGCTGGTAATGCTCTTTGGCTTTCAGGGCGGCCGCATCGTGCACCAACCGCTGGTGATTGTGCTCCTGGCGATCCCGATTCTAATTCAGGTGTACTTTAATGCCGGCTTGGCATACCTGCTCAATCGCCTCGTGCGTTCAAGTCATTGCGTCGCCGGTCCGTCGGCGCTCATCGGTGCGAGCAACTTTTTTGAGTTGGCTGTGGCAACCGCCATTGCGCTCTTCGGGTTTAAGTCCGGTGCCGCGCTGGCCACAGTGGTGGGCGTGCTGGTGGAAGTGCCCGTGATGCTTTCAGCGGTGGCTATGGTCAACCGCACACGCCGCTGGTACGAAAGCCGCCCCGGCGTTGTGCCCAATGAGCTATGCTGTCCGGCTGGCGGAGTTCATGTGCAGGTTCCCAATCGGCCCGCGCTGTAGAATAGCCCTCGGTGAGGCCAAGGTCTTGTCGGGCAATCAGGAGTTACCTCATGCAAAAAGATATCCTCAAACAGGTGCAGCAGAGTTACGCCGCCGTAGCTGACTCCGGCTTATCCAACGCTGATGCGGGTGTACAGGCCGTGGCAGAAGCCTTCGGTTACGGGGCTGCGGACCTCGCTTCAATTCCGGCGGCGGCCAATATGGGTCTTTCCTGCGGCAACCCGACGGCGCTGGCCGCGCTCAAGCCCGGTGAGGTTGTTGTGGACCTCGGTTGTGGCGGCGGTCTGGATGTGTTTTTGGCAGCCGCTAAGGTTGGCCCTATGGGTAAGGCCATCGGCATTGATATGACCGAAAGCATGATCGCCCGCGCCCGGCGCAACGCCGCTCACGGCCCCAATGCACAACCCTACAAAAACGTAGAGTTTATTCTCAGCACCATCGAAAATACCACACTGCCGCCCGATCTGGCCGATTGCGTTATTTCAAATTGCGTCATTAATCTCGCCCCTGACAAGTCGGCGGTGCTGCGTGAAATATTTCGCATCCTCAGGCCCGGCGGCCGGCTTGCCATCAGCGATATTGCCCTGAAAAAACCCCTACCGCCCGAATTGGCCCAGGACGCCGCCGCTTATTCCGGCTGCATCGCCGGCGCCATACCCATTGAAACCTATCGCCAAAACCTGGTGGACGCCGGCTTTGCCGACGTCCGCATCACGCAAACCGGCGCTGACTTAAACGCCTATTCCAAGGCAGATGGGGCGGCCAGTTGTTGCGCATCAACCAGCGGCTCCGCAAGCGGCCCGTCGCCGTCTGCGGGCGCAAACACCCGGCTTAACGTAGCCGCCCCAAACTGTTGTAATGCGCCATTGCCCGCCAAGCCGCTGCATGCCGATATCGCCGAATTGCTCCGCCGGTACAATATCAACGACTACGCAATGGCGGTTCAGCTTAGCGCAATCAAGCCGGCCGCGCCTGTGCGATAAACCTGCCGGCTTGCCCGTGCTCGCCGGTAAAGCCGAAGTTATCGCAATGTCGGCTATCGTGTATGTAGACAAGGGGATATCTTTATGAAGAAGCGATTGCTACGGGTTCTGATTCTTCTGGTGCTTGTAGGCGCGGGCGTGGCCATCTGGTTCTTTTACTTTCGTAAGCCGCCCGCCAACCATCATATTCTCCTGCTTTACGGCAATGTTGATACACGCCAGGTAGACCTCGCTTTTAACAACTCCGAGCGTATCAATACCGAAGTCGTCCAGGAGGGCGATCATGTCCATGTCGGCGAACTGCTCGCCACGCTCGATACCAGTCGGCTCAAGCCCGCCCTGCAGCAGGCCGTCGCCCAGTTGGCCGCCCAGCAGCAAGTGGTAGATCGCCTAAAGGCAGGCTCTCGCCCGCAGGAAATTGCCGCCGCACACGCCCAACTGCTCGCTGCCGACGCCGATGCCGTCAACGCCAAAACACTCTACGATCGTTACCGCAAGCTCCTGCACACCGGCGATGTCACCAGTCAAAAAGTGGACGATGCCGCCGCCGCGCTTAAAGTGGCTCATTACAAAATGATTGCCGCTCAAAAATCATGGCGCCTCGCCGTTCTCGGCCCGCGCATCGAAGATGTTCGCCAGGCCCAGGCCCAGTTCAAGGGCGATCAGGCCAATGTGGCCCTCGCACAACAGCGCCTTGCCGATGCCAAACTCTTCAGCCCTGTCGAGGGCATCGTACGCGAACGCCTGCTCGAACCCGGCGATATGGCCTCGCCGGCGGCTCCGGTCTTCTCCATCGCCATCGAAAACCCCAAATGGGTTCGCGCCTATGTCGCCGAACCCGACTTGGGCCGTATACGCCTCGGCCAACAAGCCACCATCGAAGTGGACAGCTTTCCGCATCACGCCTTCAAAGGCTGGATCGGTTTTATTTCGCCAACGGCCGAGTTTACCCCAAAAACAGTCGAAACCACCGTGCTCCGAACCGATCTGGTCTACCAGGTGCGCGTCTTTGTTCACGACCCGCATGACCAACTTCGTTTGGGCATGCCCGCCACCGTTGTCTTGCATCTCAATAAATTCGTGTCCGGTGCTGCCGCGTCGCAGCCGCAGATTAAACCTGGGGATACCCAACCGTGAACATCGCCGATGCATCAACTGCCAAGCTGCGGTGTGCCCATGTCCACCGCTCCTTTCGCCGCAAAAATGGCTCCATGTTGCGGGCCGTGGTGGATGTTTCGCTCGTAGCCCGGCCCGGCACCGTCACAGCGCTGGTTGGGCCTGATGGCGCCGGCAAAACCACCCTGCTCCGCATGATCACCGCCTTAATCACCCCAGACCAAGGTTCTATTGAAGTGGCCGGCCTCAATGTTGTTAAAAGCCCGGCGGCCGTGCAGGCTATGGTGGGTTATATGCCTCAGCGTTTCGGCCTCTACGAAGACCTTACCGTTGAAGAAAATCTCAACCTCTACGCCGATCTCCATGGCGTGCGACCCGGCGACCGTGCCGCCATATACGAACCGCTGATGAAAATGACTGCCCTTGCCCCATTTATGCATCGCCTCGCCGGCCGACTCAGCGGCGGTATGAAACAAAAGCTTGGCCTCGCCTGTACGCTGGTTCGCACGCCCGAGTTGCTGGTGCTTGATGAGCCGACCGTAGGTGTAGACCCCGTCTCGCGCCGCGAACTCTGGGAAATCATCACTCGGCTTGTTGGCGACAATGGCCTGACCGTTCTCATGAGCACCCCATACCTCGACGAAGCCGACCGCTGCGATGCCGCGCTCGTGCTCTATGAAGGTCGGGTCATCAGCGACGGCCCGCCCAAGGCAATGCGCGATCTGGCGGCCGGCCGTGTGTTTCGTGTAAGCCCGCCCGTCGGCCAAACACCGCGATACATGCAGGCCCGTCTTATGGCGCAGCCGGGAATAGTAGATGCCGTACCCGAAGGTGGTCAGGTGCGCTGTGTAACAGCCACAGGGTCGCAAACCGTAAACCCCCTGGCCAACCTGATGCCGCAGGCCGCGGTTCCGCGGTTCGAAGATGGCTTCATGATTACGCTGCCCCAAAAACCACACACCGATTCGTCGGCCAATGCCGCCGACCACAAAACCCCACCCGACAAAACCCCCGTCCACAACTCCAATAAAAACCAAACAAGCAATCCCGCCGCCAGCCAAGACCCCGTGGTCGAAGTACACGATCTTGTCCGCCGCTTTGGTGAGTTTATCGCCGTCAACCATGTAAGCTTCACCGTCCGCCGCCGCGAAATATTTGGTCTGCTGGGCCCCAACGGTGCCGGCAAAAGCACCACCTTCCGCATGCTTTGTGGGCTGCTGCCTCCAACCTCCGGCACCCTGCGCGTCGCCGGGGTTGACGCCCGCCGCGCCGGTGCTGCCGCCCGCCAGCGACTCGGTTATGTCGCCCAAAAGTTTTCTCTCTATGGCCACCTTACCATGGCCGGAAATCTCGCGTTCTTTGCCAGTGCCTATGGCCTCCACGGCCGAAAACGCCGCGAGCGCCTCGCTTGGGCCATCGAAGAGTTTGGCCTTGCCGACTACCTGCAAATCCTCAGTGGGGCGGCTCCCGGTGGCTACAAACAGCGGCTCGCCATGGCCTGCGCCTTGTTGCACGAGCCTGAATTGCTCTTTCTCGATGAACCTACCTCCGGCGTAGACCCGCTGGCGCGGCGTGAGTTTTGGCAGCTCATCAACACCCTGGCCGAATGCGGCGTTACCGTCGTCGTCACCACCCACTTTATGGAAGAAGCCGAATACTGCGACCGCCTTATCATCCTTAACAACGGGCGCATCCTAGCTCAAGGCTCACCGGCCGAGGTGCGACGCCATGCCACCGCCAAAGGTTCGCAGCCGCCTACAATGGAAGATGCATTCATCGCCATTGTAGAAGCCTCCGCGGCTGCCGCTGGAGGCAAAGCATGAACGTTCCAATACCCAATCCGCCACCGCCAGCCTTCGCCTCTCTGCGGCGTACCCTCGCTTTGGTTTATAAAGAAAGCGTACAAATTCTGCGCGATCCCAGCAGCATTGCCATCTCCATTGTGCTCCCCATTGTGCTCATTGTGCTTTTTGGCTATGGGCTTTCGCTTGATATTCAGCAGGTGCCCATTGCGTTGGTGGTTGAAGGCTCCTCGCCGGCGGCCACAAGCCTCGCGGGCAGTTTTCGTTTGACGCGCTACTTTAACCCGCAAACCGTCCCTACCCTCCATGCCGCGGAAATACTCCTGCAGCAACGCCGTGTATTGGGCATTGTCTGGATTCGCCAAGGCTTTTCCCGTGATTTTCAGGCCAGGCGGGCACGGGTCGCCGTGCTCGTGCCCGGAGCCGACGTAAACCGCGATCGGCTCATTCAAGGCTACGCCACCAGCGTTATTCAACAATGGTCGCAGCAGCACGCTGGCCGCCTCGGCGTGGTGTGGCAGCCGGGCGCAACTCTCGAAAGCCGCGTCTGGTTTAACGATGCCATGCGCAGCCGCTTGTTTCTGGTGCCGGGCGTTATTGTGCTGGTCATGACCCTCATTGGCGCCCTTATGACCGCGCTGGTGGTTTCACGCGAATGGGAGCGCGGCACCATGGAGTCGCTCTTCGTTACCCCCGTACGCGCCGGCGAAATACTGCTCGGCAAAACCATTCCCTATTTCATGCTCGGCATGATCGGACTGGCCTTATGTATTTTTAGTGCCACCGTCCTTTTTAAGGTCCCGCTGATTGGTTCCGTCTGGGTGCTCGCTTTCGCCTCAGGCCTTTACCTGCTTGTGGCGCTCGCCCTGGGACTGCTTATTTCGACCGTGGCTAAAAATCAGTTTGTTGCCATACAAGTGGCCATGCTGGTGACGTTTCTGCCGGCCTTTATTTTGTCGGGCTTCATCTTTGACCTACGCAGCATGCCGTCGTTTATTCAGGCCGTCACCTTTGTGGTGCCGGCACGCTACTACGTGGCGATCCTGCAGACAATATTCCTCGCCGGCGATGTCTGGGCCGTGCTGCTGCCCAACGGCGCTGTGCTGCTCGCCATGGCCGTGGTGCTCCTGGCCTTAACCCGCGCCAAAACCCGTAAGAGGCTTTTATAACGTGAACGTGCTGCTGCGCATTATAGCCCTGGTGTTAAAAGAGCTGGCGACAGTCTTTAAGGAGCCGCGCAGCCGCATGACCATTATTGTTCCGCCGCTCCTGCAGATGTTTGTCTTTGGCTATGCCGCCTCGTTTGATCTGCATCAGGCCCGCTTTGCCGTCTGGGATCAGGACCACGGTCCCGCCGCCACACAGCTCATTTCCGATATGCGGGCCTCCAATGTGTTTTTGTACGCGGGAGAGGTTTCCAGCCCAGCTGCGGTTCGCCGCTGCATTGATAATAAAAAAGTCATGATGGTGCTTGAAATACCCGCAGAGTTTCAGCGCAACCTCACCAGCCGCGGCAATGGCCGTGTTGAAGCAATTGTGGATGGTCGCAACTCCAACACGGCCGGCACCGCGCTCATTTATCTCAGCAGTATTATCAGTGAGTTCAACAACCAATGGCGTGCGGCAAATCACCTGCCGCGCGCTCCCGTTGATGCGGTGGTGCGAGCCTGGTACAACCCCGAGTTCGAATCGCGCTGGGATATTGTGCCCGGCCTCATCGGCCTTCTCACGCTCCTGCAGATGATATTGCTCACGGCCATGTCGGTGGCGCGCGAGCGCGAGCAAGGCACACTCGATCAACTGCTCGTCACGCCCATGGGCCCGCTCGAAATTATCGCAGGTAAGTGCGTGCCGACACTCCTCATCGGCCTCGGCCAGGCGACGGCTGCGTTGCTGGTGGCCCGATTCTGGTTCGGCATTCCCTTTGCCGGTTCTTACGGCGTTTTATACCTTGGCCTTGGCATATTCCTGCTGGCATCCATCGGTGTGGGCTTGTTTGTTTCAACCTTTACCGCCACCATGCAGCAGGCGATGCTCGGCACATTTTTATTTATGGTGCCCTTTGCCATTCTCTCCGGCCTCACCACTCCCATCACATCCATGCCGCCGCTGGTACAGCACATAACGCTGATAGATCCCCTGCGCTACGCCGTCACGCTCATCCACGAGGTGTACCTGCAGGCCTACGGCCTGAATGGAATCTGGCCGCAACTATGGCCCCTCATGCTGATAGCCGCCGCCACGCTCCTCTGGAGCAGTTGGGCCTTCTGGCGCAAATTAAATTGAGCCGCGAGCCGATAGATTCCATGCCACAATGCTCAAGCCGCGGCGACTGCCATGATATTTGAAAATCTGATCTTCGAAATGCGATCGCTGCCCATCTCGCGATGGCCGCTCTCGCACCAGGCCGGAACGCTGCTGCCATTTGACCTAGGCTGCATATAGAAGTTCCCGCGTACGATTGACCTCATCAATAGAATACTTGCTGCGCAATGCTGATAGCAGCACCAGGTCAACCGGCCGTTCAAGCAGCCGCTCAATTGCGTCCCGCGAACCGCATTGAAGTCTGCAAGACGCCAGCGTTATAATCGCACCTTAGTTTAAATGAGGTAATAGCAATGGCCGAAATCCACCTGATCAAGAAATCCAAGCTTCAAGGACTCCCCGGTATCGAGCCGGTGTCGGGCGAGAAGGACGTTTACACAAGCGGGTACTGGACTCTCTCCGCCGAAAGAGCGAAGGGCCTTGTCGGTGGCGAGATATACTTCCACGAGCGCCAGTCCGAAATGTCGTACTTCGGCGGCCTGATCCTTGACGCAACACAGCAAACCGACGGCCAATACGCCGGCAAAACGGTTTTCAAGTTTCGTTATCTCCCGAACTGCCGCGACAAAGCGACTTCCAAGGACGGCTGGTCGCAGGAAATGAAGATTACCTGACGTCGCCTGGCCACCCATGCCATTGGTCAGTATTCACCCAAAGTGAGAGCCAAGTCAACTTTTTTTGATTTTGAGCCGTCGGGCTGACGGAAGGCTGCACAGTTGCTCATGGCATCGAGCAACGGCGAAGAGACCTCAACAGGATGTCTAACCAAACTCAACCCGAATACCCTCCAGTTTCTATCAACGCTTTTCAATTCTCTGTCAATAAACCTTGCAGCCAAACGGTCTTCCGCTACAATCTAATCGTTGAAGTTCGCATGTGAAAGGAGCCTGGCATGCCTGCATCAGAAAAAATAGCGAGTTGCTGGCTACGGTGCCGTGTTGACCGGGGAATGTTCAGCGATGAGGTCGCCGTCACCTATCCCGCCGAAGGCGACGCTGTCCGTTCGGTCTTCGTTCCACGGTCGGAAACTGGTCAGTGGCCGAAGGACAAATCAGGCAGGGCCGTGCGCGTCCGGCTCCTCCGGCCCGAGGGAGAAAATCCCGTTGCCGTTTTACCCACCGACGAAAGCACCTTGGTTGCCGTTCAAGAGCGGGATATCGCAGAGGTCTCATGATCCTCTCAAATATAGAAATACACGCGGCGCTTGACGCGAAGCGGCTATCCATTGAGCCGGAGCCAACGCCGCGTTTTCCGAATGGCGCCGTGCCCTGTCCGTACCAAACTTCTGCGGTAGACCTTCGCCTTGGCAACGAGATATCGTATTTCAGAGAGGGACTTCCGTTCAATATAGATTTGAGAAAGGGAGCGTTCGCAAATCTATTTGGCTCTAATTCTATCACCCAAACTTTAACCGAAGAGCAGCCCTTCGTTCTTAGACCGAATCGCTTCGTACTCGGCAGAACTCTCGAGCGAGTGACGCTGCCGCTTTTGCCGCATGGGGCTTCCCTTGCCGCAAGGGTCGAAGGAAAAAGTTCTTATGCTCGCTGTGGGCTTCTGGTACATTTCACGGCACCCACGATTCACGCCGGCTTTGCCGGAACCATAACTTTGGAACTCATCAATCTGGGGCCTTGCGACATATCCCTATATCCGGCGGCTCCTATCTGCCAACTTATTTTCGAGGTCGTTCAAGGCTCTCCGGTTGCCACCGACAGTCAATTTCAGAATCAACAACGGCCCGGCGGTAATCTCCCAGCTTGACAATTCAAATTTGTATTACCCAATAACCGTAACCAAGGCGGGGAAAATCTCACCGGGGCCTAAACGAAAGCAGAATTGGCTGCGCAGAGGAACTGCAACGAATACGGCAGCCGTCGCGAAGCGGCCGGCTTAAATTAAACAGTCGCGCGACCGCACTGCCTTAGCCAAGGCTCCCGAAGCCTTTTTTGGCGAGCAAATAACCAAACTCAACTTGCAGACCCGTGACTTTTTCTTAACTCTCTGACAATAAGCCTCTCCCACGATTGCCCCTATTTACGCGCCTGTGGCCGCCACGGTATGTCACCAGCGCCGGCGCGATGGTTGGCCAGCCGCGCTATCACAAACAAATAATCACTTAACCGGTTCAGGTACATCAGCGGGCCGGGGCCGATGTTTTCTTGCGCCATCAGCGTTACCAGCAATCGCTCGGCTCGGCGGCACACCGTACGCGCCACGTGCAACTGCGCCGCAGCCGCCTGCCCGCCCGGCAGAATAAACTCCTTCAGCGGCGGCAACTCGGCCGTCGCCAAATCAATCTGCTCTTCCAGCCATTGGCTTTCGGCTGTGCCTACGTGCGGCACCTTCGTATTGCCGGCCGAATCCACCGGCGTCGCAAGCTCGGCGCCAAGGTCAAACAACTGGTGCTGAATGTGCGTTAGCGCCGTGTTAATCGCCGCATCTTTGCCAAACGCAATCGCCAGGCCAAGCGTGCTGTTGAGTTCATCCACCGTGCCATACGTATCTATTCGCAGGTTGTTTTTCGCGACGCGCCGGCCGTCAAACAAACTCGTTTGCCCGCTGTCGCCTTGGCGCGTGTATATTTTCATGGTGCTGGCTCCCGTTGGCTCGCTTTAATTGCCGCCCGCAGCAGTTTAGGATGGAGCCACGCCTGAAGCAATAACCTCCTTGCGGAGTTTAACCTCATGACCGCCAACACAAAAAAAGTTCTCCTCTTTGGCGGCACCTTCGATCCCATTCATAACGGGCATCTCGCCACGGCCGCAGCGGCCTGTAACGAGCTTGCCGCCGATGAAGTCTGCTTCATGCCGGCTGCTACGTCCCCTTTTAAGATCGGCCAGGCCTGTGCACCCGCGTCACATCGCCTCGCCATGGTCCAACTGGCCATCGCCGACAACCCCCGATTTACCGCCAGCGATTTGGAAATAACATTTCCACCGCCAAGTTATACTTTTAACACCCTGCAACGATTACATGCCACCCACAGCAATACGAACATCCTATTGCTGATCGGAGCAGATCAACTCTCAAAACTCCATGCGTGGCACAACATAAACGAATTATTGCACCTCGCCGACTTGGCCATTCTGCCGCGGCCCGGCTCTCCAACGGCGCCCGCCACGCCCGCCCAGATAAACCCTGCCGCATGGGCCGCCCGGCCTCGCCTGTGGTTGGCAACGCCCCTTACACCCATTTCTTCCACCCATGTTCGCCGGCGCGTTGCGCTGGGCCTGCCGATCAGCGGGCTTGTGCCGCCCGCCGTTGAGCGTTACATTAAATACTATGCACTTTACCAACAAAGTGCGTGACCCTGCGGGCTTTTCATGTTATTGTGTTGAATCTGTTTGGGTGAACTGTCGTTTTATATGGAGAACCTCACATGCAGGTTATTACCCCGGCCAAAGCCAAAAAAGGCAAATCGCATCTGCCCCGTATCCTGGAGCTTGTTTCTATTGTGCAGCGCGAGCCTCACCTCAAGCCAGACCAACTCGCCAAACGCCTCAAGGTAGATGTTCGCACCTTTTATCGTGACATTCGCATGCTTAACGCCTCCGGCTACGGCGTTGACTTCAACCGCACACGCCAACAATACGAAACCTTCGGCAAGCAATATCTCCCCGGTGCCGAGCTTACGCCCGACGAAGCCGTGGCTCTTTTAATTCTTGCCCGCCACAGGGCCGCAACGGGCGGCCTCCTGGCCGAGCCGGCCTCCCGCGCGCTGACTAAAATCCGCTCAACCCTGCCGGCCGCCCTGCGCCGACAGATAGACCCTCTCGAAAATCATATTCGCATCGCCGTGCCCGCATCAGAAATTCCCACTGCCGAGCGCGAGCTTGAACGTAAAATGTACCGCGCCATGGCCGAAGCACGCGAGCTTCGCTGCGCCTACCAATCACCCAGCTCCCGACATGCCGACATGGAAAAATCCTTCCGCTTCCGTCCCTATGAACTGCTGTTTATGAATCGCGCCTGGTATGTCGTTGGCTACCACAGCAAACATCGCAACATTCGCACCATGAAGCTCTCACGCTTCACCGACGCT
>JABEVB010000218.1 GCA_013044165.1 Phycisphaerales bacterium | reverse complement strand
GGCTGGTACCAGCCACCCGCTGGCACACTGGCCCTGCCGGCCGCCAGGGAGGACCTAAAACGCGACGGCATCAATCCGATGCACATTCCCAAGCCGATACCTGGGCCTGCAAGCCCGGCCATCAGCATGAGCTGATCGCCTCTTTTTCTGTTCTCTTTTCAGGAGTTTTTATGCTTCGTTCCTTCTCTCAAGTTGCGGCGGCGGCATTGTTCGCCCTGGCGACAATAATGGTCCCGCATCTCACCGCTCGTGCTGTTGCGCCACATTCTTCTGCGGCCGTGCGCAGCACCGCATCAGCTTCGCCACATCAAATAAGCTATAAAACCGCCAAGCGATTGATTCACCAAAGCGAGCACACCGGCATGAAGATGGGCAAGATGGTGATGTTTAGCGGCAAGAGCGCGCACATCATCATTATTGCCAATCAGCCCGGCCTGAAAGATATGACCTTCGCCATCCATGGCATGGTTAACCCTGAAGTCACCGTGCCCGTCGGAGCCAAGGTGCAGCTTACGCTCGTGAATATGGATTTTGGCGGCGGCATGGCCCATGGCATCGTCATTGGCAAGCTGACGCCACCGTACGCCACGGCCGTACCGGTGCCCGTACCCGGCCAAATTGCCCAGATTCCACTGCTGGCGCCGCGCAGCAGGCAAACTCGCTCGCAGGCCAAATATTACGCAGACAGCACAACATTTACCGCCAAAAAACCGGGAACGTATTACTACCTTTGCCAAATGCCCACCCATGCAAAGATGTTTAAAATGTATGGCAAGTTTGAGGTGGTCAAGCCCTCCCAGCCATGACACGATCCGAGTGCCCGTCACCGATACGGCCTCGATCTGTGGTGCTTGAGGGATTTCCGAAAAGAACGCCACCCCGGCCTGCGCTCATCTTGTGGCCGTGCTTGTTATGCTTGACTCTATCGCGATCTAGGCGCATATCGGTGGCGTGCACTCGTTTGGTGGATAAGCGCTGAGATTGCACTCTCTTCGCCTGTCATGGTGCTGATGGGGGCGAGCCAACTTCCACAGGCAGCGTTGGCTGTTTAAATACTGCGATATGTTTTTTTCATTCGACAACTAACAAAAGTGTATAAATCAACAACGAATATACGATACCATTTTTAAATACATATATACTAAAAAATACACTACTTTTAAGCATATACAAAATAAATTATAATAATAACGTAATTTAAATCACAAAGTACAAATGTTTAATTTTTGGCATACTATAAATGGCTCACTGTGATCATAAAAAATTGGATATAGTACTAATGTTATTAATATATTTAATGGAAGATGCAATCATTAGTTGACACTAAGTCTCAACTTTGATAATATCGCCACAAGTTAGTTGAGACTCTGTCTCAACTAACTTGTGGCGATAAATCGCGACTTTACTTATTTTTGTCGGGGTCCTGTAACTGGAGAAGTTTGCCATGTCATTGCACGGTGTTTCCAATCCCCCCGCACCATCCGCATTTTCTAACGCAGTGCTACCCCTGCCGTCGAGTCCGGGCCCTGCCAAATTTCGCTTTTTTACGCGACTCACCCTGCTGGCTATGCTTGCAGTCATCATTGGCGTTCTAGTGTGGCAGGGAATCACAGCCAGTGGAAATCCGCCAGATCCTAACGACCCGGCCTCCAAGGCCATCAGCCATACATCTGTCATGATTAACGCGGGCATTCTCGTCTTCCGGGAGGGGCTGGAAGCAATTTTGGTGCTGGCAGCCCTCACTGCAAGCCTTGCCCGAACCGACCGCCATTACTGGAAGCCAGTGATCATCGGTTCAAGTCTTTCATTTTTAGCCACGGTCCTTACCTATTTTGTAGCTGTGGCCGTTCTCGCGGATATTAACGCCAACAACAGTGCCAATATGCTTAACGTCCAGGCAGGCACCGGCCTGCTCGCCGTGCTCGTATTGATGGTGATAATGAACTGGTTCTTTCACAAAATTTATTGGACCGGCTGGATTACCCATCACAATACCCGCAAGCGTAATCTGCTGGAAGCTGCCGATAGCACCAAAACTGCAGTCTATTGGGGGCTTCTTACCATTGGCTTTACCTCTGTGTACCGCGAAGGCTTCGAGGTGGTGATCATGCTGCAATCCTGGCGGCTGCTAGCAGGACAGAGCGTCGTGCTTGCCGGCGCCGGTTTCGGCTTAGCACTGACGCTAATGGTCGCGTTACTCACCTTTGCTGGCCACTACAAATTGCCATATCGAAAAATGCTTATACTTACCGGCGTAATGATCGGCGCGGTGTTGTTGGTTATGGTCGGTGAAAGCGTTCAGGAAATGCAGCAGGCCAGCTGGCTGCCCACACACAATCTGCCCATCCAATTCCCCGGCTGGGTGGAAAATTGGTTTGCCACCTTCCCTTCTTGGGAAGGCTTGATTAGCCAAGTGCTGGCGCTGGCGTTCGTCGCGGGTACCTATTTCGGCACTCAATATTTTCGTGTGTGGCGATATAAAAACATGGCCAATAACAATAAAGAACTTAAGTCCGTGGAAATTATTCCACCACAACAGCAATCCGCCGATTAAAGTTCAATTGCAAATTCACACAGCAAACAAGGGTTTCTCGCATGGTCCCAAATAGGTTCAGACATCGGGGAGCTTTATCTCATCTCCGAAATGCACCCGGTTTGGTCTTCATCAGTGTGCTGATTACGCTTTTCAATCCAATAAGCTCGTGGCGAGCCGACGCCGACACACCTGCCATCGCGCCGTTACCTCCCGCCACAAGCACACAGCCGCAACAGCTGCAGACCGTCTCGAAAGGCACTGAACAAACCATCGAACTCAGTGTCCTACGCATCCCCACTCAACAATACCTCACCAGCAACTGGTTCGGCGCACGCGACAGCTTTGCCAACCACGGCATCACTCCTAATATAACCTTCACCCAAGCCATAAGCGGCAATGCTTTCGGCGGCCTTAGCACCAGCAAGGTGGACTGGCGCTACCGGCTCGATGCAACGCTCACACTCGACACGCAAAAGCTTTGCGGCTGGAAAGGTGGCACCGCCTACGTTGATTTTCTTAACCACGGCGGCCAGAACCCGCAGAACAATCTCGTGGGCCAGCTTCAAGCCATCAGCGCTATTGATCAATCCCCCGATACCCGGCTGGATCAGCTCTGGTATAAGCAAACCCTGCTGCACAAAAAAATAACGCTGAAATTTGGTCGCATTGACACCACCTACGATTTTGACGACCCGCGCGATTCGCTTAATTTTCTCAACGGATCCTTTGGCTTCGCACCGGCTATTTTTGTCTTTCCCAGCTACCCATTTTCTGCCTGGGGAGGTGAGTTAACGCTGCAGCCGGCCTCGTGCTTCTTTATTCACGTCGGCCTGTTTGATGGCAACACCAGCAACACGCTGCCAGCGCTTAACACGACCAATCCGCTGGCGGTGCAGAACCCTTTTGGTTTATTTGGCATTGCCGAAGAAGGACTCTCCTGGCATTTACCATGGCACCGGCTCACCGGAACCTTTGTGGCCGGCCAGTGGTATCATTCCGGCCATTTTGATGCCTACAATGAGCCACCCGTCAACGCCACAGAAGGCTTTTATGGCTACGTGGACCAAACACTCTGGCGCGCCGGCAATAAACCGGCAGCCGACTGCCCCCGCCTCGGCGCTTTCGCCGAGTATGCGTGGGCCAACGATCGCGTCAGCCTGATCACGCAAAACGTTGTTGCCGGGCTTGATTGGCACGCCCTTATACCCGGCCGCCCCGAAGATGACTGCGGCATCGGCGAAACCTGGGCGGACCTGAGCAAATATGCCAACACGCCCCGCGGCTATGAAGCCATCACCGAAGCGTTTTACAACCTGCAACTCACGCCGTGGCTGGGCATACAGCCAGACCTGCAGTACGTAGCCGCCCCCGGCGGCGGCGCTGCGCCCGATGCGCTGGTGTGGACCCTGCAGATGGAAATCGCCTTTTAAGCGAGTTTAATATCCGGCGCTTCATGCCAAAGGCTTCACCAGCCGCAATTTGTCTTCGTCGCGGCTGTACGTAAAAATTTCGGCATAGCGACCCCAATTCACCAGCGCGTCGTACTGCGGCTTGAGCCGTTCGGTGGGCAAAATGCGCCCAATTTCTTCCAGTACTTCGCTGCGCGAGGCGGCATGGTCTTCACGCCCGGCCAAATACCGCCGAAAGTGCGCAAACAGCGGCAACCCCGCAATGCGTTCGGCAATCAACCGCTTTTTTTCGTTTATGGGTGTTTCAATGACCCTCTTGCCCAGTGGCTGAAGCACCACGTCGCCGCCCGGGGTATCCACCAATCCCAGCACTTCCGCCCCCTTAATAATAATGATCAGCTCGCCGAAGCTGTCGCGCAACTCGCGCGCCAGCTTGTAAATGTCCTCCTTGCCGCCATGATCATCCACTATTTCCAACAGCCCGAGAATCTTGCTGATGCCCGCCGGGGGCAAAGGCACCACGGCGGTTTCTTCCGGGGATGGCGTTGCCGGTACATTTTGGTTTTCAGGTTCCATAATGGGCGCTCCTCATTTATGCTAGGTTAATAGCCAGTTCAATCAACATTCCGCCATCAGGCTGAAAATCGAGTCTACATAACGCGTAAACTGTTCCGAATGCTTTTGCCGCGGCCGCGGCATCGCAATTTCGATGTCGGCTACAATGCGGCCGGGCCTGCCGGCAACCAGCACCACGCGGTCGGCCATTTCCACAGCTTCTTCAATAATATGGGTTACCATAACCACAGTGCTTACCGCAAGGTTGGGGTCAGCCCAAATATCGAGCAGTTCTTCACGCAGGTTGATGCTCGTAAGCGGGTCCAAAGCACTGAATGGCTCATCCATAAGCAACAACTCAGGCTCCACTGCCATGGCCCGCGCCAGGCCCACGCGCTGTTTCATGCCGCCGGAGAGTTCACGCGGGTAGGCATTTTCAAACCCGTCGAGCGCGACTTTATCTATATAAAAGGCCGCCCGCTTTTTCGCCGCTTCAAGTTCCATGCCGCGGGCCTCCAGCGCCAGCATCACATTCTGCTGCACGGTAAGCCAGGGCAGAAGAGCGAAGTTTTGAAACACCATCGCGCACTGCAAATTAATGCCCGAGAGCGGCTTATCCTTAAACAACACTTTGCCGGTGGTAACCGGCAGCAAGCCGTTGATCAGCCGCAGTATCGTTGACTTGCCACAACCCGACTGGCCCACCACGCAAACAAACTGCCCGGCGTCCACGGCAAAGTTTACATCCGCCAGGATGGTCGCGGGCGGACCATCGGTCTGGTACACCTTACTTACATTGACAAGTTCCATCAGCATGAGGTTGCAACTCCAGCGCCATCTGCCTGCCCGCACAGGCAGCCAGCGTTAATATTCAATTCTAAACCGGTCGGCAGCCCACGCCTGCAGGCGCTTCCACACCAGCCGATTGAGTATCACGATCACCACAATTAAACAAGCCACACCCGCCAACAGCAACGCCTTGGCCTGCCCCGCCGGCAGCGGTACACCACTGGCAATCGGCGGATTCGAGCCGCTCGAGGCCACATCCAGCAGCCAGCCAATGCCCAATACCGAGTAATAATGCCCCTGATACGCGATAGATTCGCTGAAAATAAGCGTATTCCAACCACCGCCAAACGCCGTTAAAGTCCCGGTAAAAAGCGACGGCAGAATCGCCGGCAACAGCAGTCGGCGAAAACGCATCCAGCGCGACAACCCCATCGCGCCGCACGCCTCCACCAGGTCGCCGGGAATGCGGCTTATACCGCCAATCATGTTGAACAGCACATACCATTGCACGCCATTCATCAGCAGCACCAAGCCCGCAAGTTCAACTCCCCAGCGCGGGCCAAACTGCAAATGGTGCACAAACAACCCCACCACCAAAAACGTCAGCGCTATCGGCGGCATGCCGGCCAGCGTCTGCGCCAGCGACGAGAGCAACCGCATGGCGCGCGGGCGGGTTCGGGCCCATAGCAGCACCGGTATAATCCAGCATAGCGAGAGCACATACGCCAATAAAATCCGCAAAAATGAGCTGCCAATAGCTGCCGGAATTTCCCACGCCAGCGCCGGCAAATGATGGTGCACCACCGCAAAGCAGTAATACCCGCCGCAAATGACAATGGCCGCCAGCACCAGCCAGCCAATCATGCGCTGCAAAAACTCATACGCCCGCAGCAGCGGCGCCGGCGGAGCCACACGAGGCAACACCAGCCGCTTGGCCGACCCATGCACCCGCGCAACGGCCCAATTGACGCCTTTGTTCAGCGGCAGCAGAACCGATCGCACAATCAGCCGGGGTATTGCCCCATGCTGATACCAGCCTGCAACGCCCGTACCGCCGCGCGTCATGGTAGAAACTGTAAGCTCGTTGCGAAACCGCTCGGCCCAGTGTGCCAGCGGCCGCCACAAAAAAAAGTCCAGCAGCAGAATGACGCCCAGCAACACGGCCACGCCCAGAAGGTTCAGTTCTATGGCATGATGCTTCGATTGAGCCGCTTCAGCCAAAAAGCTGCCCAAGCCCGGCAGCGGCACAGATTGATTGCCTACCTGCAGAATCTCGCACGCGCTTAGCGCAAACCAACCGGCCGCCCAGCTTACAATGCTGTTATACAACAACCCCGGAACGCACGCCGGCAGCAGCAGCGTAACAAACTTCTGCAGGCCGCGTATACCAAAGCTTTCCGCCGCTTCGAGCATATCGCGCGGAATCATGCGGACGCTTTCATAAACCGAAAACGCCATATTCCACGCCATGCTGGTAAAAATAAGGATTATTGCGCCGATTTCAAAACCGAGGCGCCCACCCCCAAACAACCGCACCGCCACCGCCAGCGCCGCCGGAAAAAACGTCACTATCGGAATGGACTGCAAAATATCCAGTATAGGCAAAATGATCTTGCGGGCTTTCTCGTTGCGGGCAATGTACATGCCCACGCTGATGGAAAACGCCAACGATAAAATGTACGCGCTTACCATGCGCTCCAGCGACCAGGCCGCATCCAGCGGCAACTGCCACACGCTCGGCGGTACATACACGCGATGCCCGCCGAGGGGATGAATCAGCCCCGCCAAAACCGCCGCAACCAACAGCAGCAGTGCCGCCCCAAGCCAATAGCCGACGCGCAGCTTTCTAAAATCCAGCGGTAGAGCCTGCATCACGCAACCCCGAAAAACATCCGGCGGAGATTATACGCGAGCGGCCCCATTCGTCATGAATAATTATTTATGTTTGATGAGCATGCCCTCGCCGATCGCAGCGCCGCGCGGGCGAGGTTTAAGATGGTGTTTACGGCTTAAGCCACCCATAAAAAGCCAACATCGCCGCGGCCCACAGGCCGCCAAAGCAGATGCTGCCATCAGCCGACCTCACGGCTTTTGCAACATTACCTCGTGCGCTGCCGGCTCTTTGCGGGCAGCAGCAGGCCGAGGCCGCCAAGTAGAAGCGGCAGCGCCGCTGGCTCAGGGACGTTGGTCTGGTAGCCCAGCACGTTCAGGGCTGTGAGTTCTACACTCGGGTTGATAATGGCGCCCGGCGTGCCAAAGGCGTCCTGCACCAGCGGTGTAGCCCCGGTAGACCAATCCGAATAATCGCCCCCGGCATTCTGATTGAAATTAGCCAGATCCGTTGTTCCACCGTTGTAGGAGAAATAGGCCTTTGCCGAAAGACTCGTGCTGAAGCTGCGCACACCCGCAGCGCTGTAGCGAAATAAATCTTCCGCCCACACAGCGCCTGTGGGCGTTGCGGCTCCGTTGGCCAAGCCATTAAGGGCCGAGCCAAAACCGAGCGCTTCATCTATTTCATGCGAAATGACCGCCTGGAGGTCATAGTTGCTGGGGTTTATACTGGTGCGCGAGTTGTTCACGATAGATTCATTAAAATCAATGGTGCTGTCCGGTTGGCCCGTCGGTGGCGTCTCAAAGCCAAAGCCCAACGCCCGCAAGTTGGCGGTGGTAAGGTCCACCGAAGAATTGCCATTAACCGGGTTGCCAGCCTGATTGGGTAGCGACGCCAACGCCTCTTTGGCAGCCGCGCTGACGGCATCAGCCGCCAAGGCGCTGCGATACTGCTGATAGCTTATGCTTCCATAGTAGGTAGAGCTTTGTCCCAGCCCGCTGGACATTTCGCCAAAGGCAATGCTCACCGAAATATTATTAGAAAAGCTTTGTTCATAAACCCCGATGGCCGCATTGATGGTGCTTTCAATGATGGCCGCGTTGGGGTCGCTGGTGATGCTGCTGCCAAACAAAGGTGTAATTCGCAAGCCCGCAAAGCAACTGCCTGCGGCGGCTAATGTCGCCGCAAGTGCTGCGGCGGCGCAAGCCGCTCGCGGGGCGATTGCCCAACGGCGATTGATAATACTACGCGCAACTGACAGATCATAAAAACGCATGGCCGGCCACCTCCAAAAAAGCCTTTTGGGGTAAGAGTGCAGGTGGTACATCGGCTGATTGGCAGACAAAATATTTGAGCTATTTATTATAAGAACATGTACGACCGATAACGCGCCAACTTATTATAATTACAGGACTTAGAGCGATATAGCCTGCGGCAGTCCTGGGCAAAAGCAGCGCGGGGATGCCGCCGCTCTGCCTTAGAGCCTGTTTGAAAAGGCTGGTGCGGTCGGATTGCGGCCCAAGGTGGCCGGATGCAAGGCCGCAGCCCCGAGGCATATTCGAAAATATGGCGAGGAGCGAGAACGCAGCAGACGGCCGCCCTGGGCCGCAAGACGATCCCGCCGGAGTTTTCAAACAGGCTCT
>JABEVB010000003.1 GCA_013044165.1 Phycisphaerales bacterium | reverse complement strand
TTTTTTTCGCCGCCGCCGAGTTACCTGCGCCCCGGCATCGCCAGGCTCGTCCCGGCCGCTCTGCTGGGGCAGTGGTAACGTCGGAAACGGTATCAGGGCGCCGAGAACCACCGAGAGTTTTTGCCGGGGCGCTTCGTGACGACGTTTTTGCCACAGAGGCCGCCGAGGTACACCGAGAGATTTTTTAGTCCATTGGGGCGCTGCGCGACGATTGGCGCGCAGAGCCGCAAGGTTACGCAGAGACGACTGACGATGATTTACCACGAAGATGATTATACCATGGGTATATCCACAGATTAGTCATATTGCTCAGATTTTATTCTTTTTTTATTATGAGTTTTACTGTAAGACGTGGCGCTTTAGGGATTTATTCCCCGCTCAGTTTCGTGAACTGATAGCATTTCTGATGTTACGATTGCCGCGTCCATGACTGACCGGTTTTGCCGAGTGATGACAGTTTGGCGAATGGTTTGTATTTGTACCGTTCTTGCGGCGGGTTAAAATGTCGGCGTTGCGTTTAGGATAGTCGGTGGCTGCTGAGGATTCGGGCGGACTGATTCAACCAGCGCCTGCCGGGTATGGCCGGCGCAAGTAAGGTGGACGAAGGCATTATAGATTGGAATTCATGACCGCGCAGCAATCGCAATATTGGGCATACGCTCTCACTGTAGGCGGACCGGTTGGCACGGTTGAGAGTTTGTCGCGTTCTATTGCCAATGCCAAGGTGGATCTGAACCCGCATCAGGTGGATGCGGCCCTGTTTGCCTTGCGCTCGCCGCTATCCAAGGGTGTTATTCTTGCTGATGAAGTGGGCCTGGGAAAAACCATCGAAGCGGGCATAGTCATTGCCCAGCGCTGGGCGGAGAAGAAACGAAAAATCCTCCTGATTGTTCCCGCGATGCTCCGCAAACAATGGCAGCAGGAACTCATGGCCAAATTCTTCCTGCCCTGCACAATTCTTGATGGCGCAACCGTTCGTAAGATGAATAATTCCGCCGCCAATCCATTTGATGCACCCAATGAAATTATTATCTGTTCCTACCATTTTGCCGCCGCCAATAAAGACCGCATCCGCGCCGTACCCTGGGATATCGCGGTTATTGATGAAGCCCACCGGCTGCGTAATGTTTATAAAACCGGCAGTAAAACCGCCCATGATGTGACGGCCGGCGTACAGGGAGCCTTTAAACTTCTGCTGACAGCCACCCCGCTGCAAAACACACTTAACGAACTTTACGGGCTGGTAAGTGTCATTGATGAGCACGTCTTTGGTGATATTGAATCGTTCCGTGATCAGTTTACCAATAGCCGGCTCGATCCCGAGTGCGGCAATCGCCTGCGGGACCGTATCGCACCGATCTGCATTCGCACGCTGCGTAAACAGGTGGTGGAATATATTCCATTCACGCGGCGCATTTCCCTGACCTGGGATTTCCAACCCACGCCGCCGGAGCAGGAACTTTACGAGAAAATCTCGACCTATCTGCAACGCGGCCAACTTTTCGCGCTGCCTGCCAGCCAGCGGGCACTTATTACATTGGTGCTGCGCAAGCTGCTGTCTTCATCCACGTTTGCCATTGCGCATACCCTTCCCCGGCTGGTAGAACGGCTTGAGAACTTATCCGCCAATCCGGAACTGCTCAGCGATGATGATCTGGATGGTATTGAAGAGATTCAGGATGAAATGCTGGAAGCCGAACCTGCTCAAAGTGCCGAGGCATCAGCGAACCAGCCGCCACAACTGGAACGGATTCGTGCGGAACTTGCGGAACTGCGCGCTTACGCCCGGCTGGCATCTGAAATTCGTGCCAACGCCAAGGGCCAGCAACTTATTCCCGCATTGGCCACCGCATTTGAGCGTATCGCGTCCCTCGGTGCGCAACGTAAGGCGGTGATATTCACTGAATCGCGCCGCACCCAGGCGTACCTGTTTGATCTGCTGTCGGCCAATGGCTATGCGGGTCAAATTGCATTAATTAACAGCTCCAATTCTGATCCCGAATCCCATGCCATTTATCAGCAATGGCTCGAACGCCATAAGGACGATCAGACCGCCACCGGCTCGCGCAGCGTTGATATCAAGGCCGCCATTGTGGAACACTTCCGCGACCATGCCTCCATCCTTGTCGCCACCGAAGCTGCCGCCGAGGGTGTTAATCTTCAATTCTGTTCGCTGGTGGTCAATTATGATCTGCCATGGAATCCGCAGCGGGTGGAACAGCGCATCGGCCGCTGCCACCGCTATGGCCAGAAGCACGATGTTGTGGTGCTCAACTTTATCAACCGCACCAACGAAGCCGATCAACGCGTATTTGAACTGTTAAGCGAGAAATTCAAACTCTTTGACGGCGTATTCGGCACCACCGATGAAATTCTCGGTGCGGTTGAGTCGGGTGTGGATGTACAAAGTCGCATCGCCCAGATCTACCAGACCTGCCGCACGCCGGCAGAAATCGCCACCGCCTTTGATCAGATGCGCCGCGAACTTGATGAACGCATTCAGACTCGCATGGCCCAAACGCGGCAACTGCTGTTGGAAAATGTGGATGATCAGGTCAGCGCCCGTCTGCGGGTACATCGGGATCAAGCCGCGGAAACACTCGACCAGCGGCAGCGCTGGCTGCTTGCGCTGGCCAAGGCCGAACTGCAAGATCACGCGGTATTTGAAGATGCCGCCCCGCGTTTCACCTATAGCGGGCCGGCCGCTGCTGGAACGCCGGAAGCCCTGCTCTACGGCCGCTACAACCTTGACTGGAAAAAAGCTGAAGAACTCGGCGATATATTCTTTCGGCAGGATCATCCCCTGGCCCAACAATTAATTCAGCAATCTATTGCTCGAAAACCGCCGCCGCAGCACCTGCAATTCCATTATGACCGCAAGCTCGGCATTGCGAGCGCGGTAGAGCCATTGATAGGCAAAAGTGGCTGGCTGGAACTTTCTAAGTTGACGGTGCAATCCATGAGCACCGACGAATTTCTGGTAGTGGTCGGTGTTACGGATAGTGGGGAAGTTCTGGATGAAGAAATCTGCCGGAGAATGTTGGAACTCTCGGCCACAGTCATAGGTACAGTGGAAGGCACTCCGCCGTTGGCCAATGCCAAAGACTCCGAAATTCAGCGGTTTATCAAACGGGTAGAGGATCGCAACACGCGGGCATTCGATGAAGAATCGCTGAAACTGGATCGCTGGGCGGATGATCTCAAATTAGGTTTGGAACGTGAAATAAAAGAACTGGACCGCCAAATCAGCGAACGCCGCCGGGCCGCGGCGTTGGCGCGGTCATTGGCAGAAAAACTCGACGCCCAGAAAGCCATCCGCGATTTGGAAGAGGCCCGGAGGAAAAAGCGCCATGACTTTTTCCAATCTCAGGACGCCATTGATGCCAACCGGGATACACTCATTGGGGATATGGAAAAGCAATTGCAGAAAAGCCACTCAATACAGCAGGTATTTATTTTCCGGTGGAGCTTGGCATGAACCGCGGCATGGCAAACACTCTTAAAATAATAGTAACCCCATAGGTTACTTTATCTTGACAAAAGAGGGTCTATGAGGATAATATTCAAGGATGACCGCCAGAAGCAACTCTTTGAGTCGAAGAGTCGCCTGAATGCGGAATATGGCGATCAATTGGCCAAAAAGATTATGCAGCGCCTTTTGGAGGTTGACGCCGCTTCCTGCCTCGAGGATTTGCGCCAGGCGCCGGGCAAGTGGCACGAGCTTGCGGGTGATCGGAAAGGACAACTGGCTTGCAGCCTGACCGGTAACTGGCGGCTCATCTTCCTGCCAATAGTCCCATCCGGCGCTAATAGCGTTAAGGGTCTTGATTGGAAAGCAGTTGCATAGCTGGCTGTAGTTGAAGTTATTGACTACCACTGAGTTGCGGATTGAAAAGAGGATTAATATGGACAAACATTCGGAACATTTTGATCCGGATTATGCCGTTGCACCGGGTGAAACGCTGCGCGAAGCAATGGCCGAGCGCGGCATGGCCCAAAAGGAACTTGCGGATCGAACCGAACTGGCACGCAAAACCATCAACGAAATATTGAAAGGCAAAGCCCCGATTAGTCCAGAAACGGCGGCCAAACTCGCCCTCGTGTTTGCCATCCCGGCGGAGTATTGGACAAATCTGGAGGCAAAGTACCAGCAGCGAAAGGCCCTGCTGGAGCGGCGCCGGGAAATGGCCGAAGTGGCGGGCTGGCATAAAAAGTTTCCGTATACGGAACTGGCAAAGCGTGAACTCGTCCTCGTGACCCGCGATGCCGTCGAGAAGGTCGAGCAACTCTGCCGTTTTTTTGGGGTTTCTTCGCCGGACTCGTTCGATACGGTGGTGCTGGCGCCGATTCAGGCCCGATTCAAGCAGTCCCCCAAGGTGGCCCATAAGCCTTTTATTATTGCCACATGGCTGCAGGCGGCTCGGATTGCGTCACGAAAAATTGAGGCGGACAGCTATAATCCAGCAGCTTTTGCCAATGCTCTCTCGCAGCTACGATCGCTCTCCGCCGAAAAGACGGAACCGCAACAGCAGATACAAGAGCACCTGGCCAAGGCCGGCGTTGTTGTGGTTTTTGTGCGGGAGTTTGCAGGTGCGGCGGTAAGCGGGGCCGCATTTTGGGAAAGCGGCCGACCTGTTATCGCCCTGACCCGTTGCGGTAAGCGGCTTGGCAAGTTCTGGTTCACATTCTTCCATGAGGCCATGCACATTTTGCATCATGGCAAATCCGGGATGTTTGTGGATATGGATCAGAGCGGCTGGGATAAGTTGCGCGAGGAAAGCGACGCCAACCGCTGGGCAGCGCAGTTGTTAATTCCCCACAAACACGACAAACAACTGGCCGCAATGACCACGATTCAGGAAGTGGACGCATTCGCCATGAACCTGAATATACACCGCGACATTGTGGTGCATCGTGTAGAAAGGCTGCAGAAGGATTATAAAAAATGGGCGCCATACCGAACAAGGCTCGCTTGGGAGGAACCGCGTTGAGCGGCTATTCACTGTGCACGACCCGCTGGAGCGTGAAGTGAGCCACAGCAGTATCCGACATAAGCGGTTTACGTCCTGGGGAACTGGCCAGCGAAGATAGATAAGGGGTGCCCGATTTGGCCACCGAATCCTAACATTTTGTTCCTCCACTGGACGCCCCTGATAGTCCCCGGTAAGATTTCGAGGCAAAATCGGTGAGGCAACGCGGCGGCGTCGTTATGTAATCATTCGGACGCGGGAGCGGATTTTTGGGCACCAAGGCTTTTCACGAAATCAGGGATCCCGTGCATGTTTTTGTTCGGCTCGATTCCGACGAGCGGACGGTTCTTGACTCTCAGCCATTCCAACGGCTGCGGTACATCCATCAATTGGCGTTAACCTATCTCGTTTATCCCGGAACCACTCACAAACGATTTGAACATTCATTGGGGGTGATGGAACTGGCAGGCCGGATATTCGATGTCGTCACCGACCCCAGCAACACCGACGACAATATTAAGCAGTTGCTGCCGGAATTATTCAAACCTGATCAGCGGGCATATTGGCGCAGAGTAGTCCGCTTGGCCGCCCTTTGCCATGACATGGGGCACCTCCCATTTTCCCACGCCGCGGAGGAAATGCTACCAGATGGCGTTAATCACGAACAGATAACCGCCGCTATCATCAGCTCTCCGGAATTGGGAGAAATCTGGCAAAAGATGACTCCACCACTTCGAACGTCGGATGTGATCAAGCTCGCGCTAGGCCCGAAAAAGGCGAAGGGCCAAACCTTCTCACTCTTGGAGGGGCTCCTTTCCGAAATTATTGTCGGCGACGCATTTGGAGCGGACCGGATGGACTACCTTCTTCGCGACTCCTACCACGCAGGTGTCGCCTACGGACGCTTCGATCATTACCGCCTTGTCGATACTTTGCGCATTCTCCCGCCACCGCCGTCCGGCGAGGACGGGCAGTCAGACGAACTCCAACTGGGCGTTGAACATGGAGGTATTCACTCCGCCGAGGCCCTCAACCTCGCGCGTTATTTCATGTATTCGCAACTGTACTTCCATCCCGTTCGCAGGATTTACAATATCCACCTCATGGATTTTCTCAGGGCGTGGCTTCCAAATGGAAAGTTTGAAACATCGCCGCCGCAACACATTTTGATGACGGATAATGAAGTTACAGCGGCCATTGCCAACGCCGCCCGCACACGCGGCGCCGCTGGCGAAGAGTCGGCCCGGCGTATTGCCAAAAGGCAGCATTTTAGGCTGGTCTACCAACAAAATCCGGATGATGCCAAGGTCAACGGCCAACCTGCCAGGGCGGTCTACAACGCACTGTGTAACTACTTCGATCCCGCGCTACTGCGCTTAGATGCCAAGCCCGCAGAACCCGGATCGCTTGATTTTCCCGTGCGCATGCACGACGGCAGGATTGTCTCTTCGCTGGCGATATCTAAAATTATCCAGACACTTCCCGCAGCGGTCGTTGATTTCGTTTTCGCGGACCCGGGTATTGCGACGAAGGTGCGGGACTATGTCCGAAGCAACCGAACGAGTATCATTAAACACTAGGAGTATTAATTCATGGAAAGCGTTGAGAAAAAAGCCATCGTTATCACGTTGATGCGGTCCCTGGCCGAGGCCGGGAGTTGGTGCGGAGAAACGCACCTCCAAAAGGCGGTATTCATGCTCCAGGCATTAACCGGCGTCCCAACCGGCTACGATTACATACTTTACAAGCATGGCCCTTTTTCCTTCGACCTGCGTGATGAGTTGGCTACCATGCGGGCCGAAAATCTGGTGGAACTTATCATCCGCAGTCCAGACTATGGTCCGGCCATCATCCCGACAGCTAATTCTGACAGCCTGAAAAAGGCGGCGAAAGAGGCGTTGGCTAAATTCCAAAGCGAGATCGCATTTGTTGCCCAAACCGTTGGAAAAAAAGGAGTCGCGGAATTGGAGCGGCTAGCCACCGCTCTATTTATTTTCCCGGACATCCCGACCGACGCCCCGGTGGAAGATGGGGCGAGGAGGCTTAGGGCGCTAAAGCCTCATGTATCCGAAGCGGATGCGCTTGCGGCGATCAATGAGGCACGGGAACTTACGAAGTCCGCCCCGCGAGCCGCGTAAGAAAAGACCGCGTGCTAGTTCACTCGTCGGCCGCTATACCATGATTAAGGACATTCACAAAACCATCCGGTAGCATAAGGGATATTCCGGCCCCATCCGGGCCAAAGCATCGCTCCGAGCGCGGCACAGCACGCACAGAACATCCGTCGCGCCTAAAATGGCCACCGCCAGCTCGATCCATAAATAACCAATCCCATCTCGCCCCACATAGTCTTCTCCCACATATTTTTCTTTGGGTTTCCACCGAACTTAGCCTCTTCGCTAAGCATCGAGAACACCCCTTCAGTGATACGGGACGGGCCAACCGCTCCACCGACCCCACATAGTTTTGCGGCGTTATTGGCTGCAGGCCCGACCCAGACGAGATCATTGTTATTTCGAATACCTGTCCGTGCAACGAACAGAACGCCAGTATCGATCCCGACAGTTTGTGCCAGAACGAACGTGGTATTCGAGTAGGACGCTCGTATTTCGCTGTTGAGCTCATTGACGAAGGCGTTAATATTAAGCGCCGTTTTTGCTGCGGATGTGTTCTTAGCATCCCCTGCGAAGACGGCCATCGCGCGATCACCGTCAAACGCCGTGATCTCACCACCATTTTTTTGGATTATACGAGATACACCCCGCAGATAAGCCTTATATACCTCCGCCGCGAAAGGTGCCTTGAACCGCTTCACCAGGCCGGTCGAGTCGGCCATATCGGCGTAAAGGACCGTAGCCTCGATGCGGACGGCGTCATTTGTCAACTTCAGCTCATCCGGCTCGGGAACCTTGCGGCCATTCCGCACATCCCAGGTCTCACGAAACGTCTCCCGAACCTCCTCTAGCAATTCCTTCATAGTCATTTCTGTGCTCCTTGCTTATATCGGACCATGTTTAACTATTTTAGCCCAGAGCGCGTGCATCGCCCGTCGCATGGACGCTCGCGATTTCCGCTTGGAGTCACGGCTGAAATGCAGGCGCGTGACGCCAAGTAAATCGGACGGAACCCTCAGGGCGGGGTTATCCTGCGCAAGAACGTAGGTGCGATCCCTGCCGATTGCGCCCATGAAGAGGCCTAACTCAAAAACGATATTATCCCGCGGTGCTGGCCTTTCCCGCCGCCTGCTAACGGTCATATCGTCAGCGGTTAGAACAAGGATGGCGAAATCGCATTCCCTGGCCAGCCCCGTGAGGCTTTCGATTGTGGTTTGGGAGCACTCAAAAACACCCTCGGACCAAAGCTTTGGGACGCATTCCCGTCTCGAAAAAAAACTACGAACGCCCTCGGCAACGTCAAGCCCCTCTGTCGACGAACCGATGAAGACTACTGGCTGCGACCTCGGCGGACGGTGAAACTTTTCCCGCTCCCTCAGGCGGCGGGCGAGGGTCACCGTCGCGTTCTTCCAAAGATCCGGGAACCGCTTGGCGATCTCCAGAAAAACGCTACCCCTGAGTCGTGCAATAACCGTCTCCTCCAGGGTCTTAATCGTCGCACTGCGGAGCATCGTTGGATCTATCGCTGCCATCTCGCCGAAATGCTCGCCCTGCCCGCGTATTGCCACTTGCCGCCCGTTTACCTGCACCGAAACCGATCCCGCGAGAATGAAATAGATGTCGTCATCCGCCGTGCCCTGTCTAGTTATCGTAGCACATTTTCCTCGTTGCAGAAGCTCGGAACTTCGAGTAATTGCCCTCGCAATTGGCAAACTTCCTCCAATCAGCGGTTGGCCCTTTAGAGCTTCCAAAAGCCGCCTTTTCCCCCGTGGGCCCGTGAAACGGATCCCCAAACCTTGGCTCCCGCTAGTCTTCATCCGCAGAATTATCCGCCAACCTGTTGTTCTCCGCAACGGCTCGGCCCCATCGAAAGAGCGAAATCATTTAGAGAAATGGGTATAGTTCATTATTAAAATATTCGTATATAAATAAAAAGGATCGAATTCAGCTTGCGCTAACAGTTGGCAATCGTCCCGCCCATCGCTGACCTCCAGGCACTCCTCGTTTATACTGCGATCCCATGGCAGCGAACGGCAAGCAAAACAACTCGAACTCACCTGGATCGGCAAAGACAGCCGGCTCAGACTCGGTGCTCGCCGTCGTCGCGGTGGACAGAGTGTACATAAAATGGTACAGTCATGGCTGATATAGAGCGAGCACTCAATGCCGTGTTTTTCAGGACGGACAGAGGCAATGAGCCGGTTCGCGAATGGCTGCAATCGCTTTCCAAGGCGGAGCGAAAGGCCATTGGTGCCGATGTACTTAAGGTGCAATATTGCTGGCCAATCGGCAGGCCGCTTGTTGGCAGCCTGGGTGGTGGCCTCTGGGAGGTCAGGAGCCGACTTGGAGAACGGATTGCAAGAGTGATATTTTGCGTGCATGGCTGCAAGATGGTACTGCTGCACGGATTTATTAAGAAAACGCAAAAAATACCGCGGTACGAAATTGAGATCGCGGCGAGGCGGCGCGATCAGTTGGTATAGGTTGTAATGTGATGCGAAAAAACGTAGGTTCCAGCTTTGAGGATTTTTTGGCGGATAATGGCATTCTAGAGGAGTGCCGGGCGACAGCCATTAAGTTTAAGATTGCCCATGAGCTTGAGCAGGCCATGCGCACGAGTCATATCAGCAAGATGGAAATGGCCCGGCGGTTGAGGACCAGCCGCACCGGCCTTGACCGGCTGCTCGATCCCGCGAATACATCCATCACGCTGAACACCATGGCCAAGGTGGCCAGTCTGCTTGGCAAACGGATCGAATTCAGCTTGCGCTAAGAGTTGGCAATCATCCCGCCCATAGCTGACCGCCGAGCGCTCATCGTTTATACTGCCAACCCATGGCAGCTAACGGCAAGCAAAAACTCGAACTCACCTGGATCGGCAAAGAAAACCGGCCTAAGCTGGAGCCTCGCATTTTGATTGAGGATCCGGCCAAGTCGTACCACGCCGCCCGCCGGGTCGGCGAGAATGATACCTTCGACAATCGCCTGATTTTTGGTGACAACCTCCTGGCCCTCGAGGCGCTCGAACAGGAATTTACCGGCAAAATTAAGTGCATCTACATTGATCCGCCATACAACACCGGCTCGGCTTTTACCCATTACGATGATGGCATCGAACATTCACTTTGGCTCTCACTGATGCGCGATCGGCTGGAGTTGCTGCGGCAACTGCTTTCGCCGGATGGGGCAATCTTTGTCCAGATTGACGATAGGGAGTGCCACTACCTGAAGGTGGCAATGGACGAGATTTTTGGACGCGATAACTTTCTCGGCACGGCTGTCTGGCAGAAAAGGATATCGCCGGATCCCGACAGCAAGTTTATTTCGGCGACGCACGACTACGTTTTCCTATACGCCCGTGATCAAGGGCGGTGCGCAATGAACCGCCTGACACGGACGGCCGAGCAGGACGCCCGCTACGCCAACCCTGACAACGACCCACGGGGACTTTGGACAAGTAGCGACCTCACCAGGCGGGAGTATAGGGAACGCGACTTCTACGCGATCACACTACCCTCAGGTAGAAAGGTCTGGCCGGCCAAGGGGCGAAGCTGGAGCGTACCGCCGGAAACATTCGAAGAAATGCGGGGCGAGAACAGGATCTATTTTGGTCCAAGCGGCGACGCCATGCCGAGGCGCAAAAGGTTCCTTTCTGAAGTGCGCGACGGCGTTGTCCCTACGACATGGTGGAGGGGCGAAGATGTCGGAAAAAATGAGGACGGCAAGAGAGAAATAAAGTCGCTCTTTCCAACTGAAAACGACCCATTTGCAACGCCCAAGCCCGAGCGGCTGATCGAACGCGTACTGACCCTCGCCACCAACCCCGGCGACTGGGTTCTCGATTCCTTCGCCGGTTCCGGCACCACCGGCGCGGTCGCACACAAAATGGGCCGCAGGTGGATCATGGTGGAACTTGGCGAGCATTGTCATACGCATATCATCCCCCGGCTGAAAAAAGTTATTGACGGCACTGATCCGGGCGGCATTACCGAAGCGGTCGGCTGGAAAGGTGGCGGTGGTTTCCGCTATTACCGCGTCGGGCCGTCGCTGTTGGAAAAAGACCAGTTTGGTAATCTGGTTATAAGCAAACAGTTTAACGCGGCCATGCTCGCCGAGGCCATGTGCAAACTGGAAGGGTTCAGCTATGCCCCCAGCGCTACCGATTATTGGCAGCAGGGTCATTCGACCCAGAGCGACTTTATTTATGTCACCACGCAGACGCTATCCTACGAGCAGTTGGCCAAAATATCCGAGGATGTCGGGCCGAATCGGACGTTGCTCATCTGCTGCAGTGCGTTTCGCGATGTAAAGGCGGGCGACTTTCCCAACCTGACAATCAAGAAGATTCCCAAGGCGGTTTTGGCCAAGTGCGAATGGGGCCATGACGATTATAGTTTGGAAATACAGAATCTGCCGACCAAGGCGCCGGAGGACAGTAATGCAGACATCTTGCCTGCAACGGCGGCAGACGGCACGCCTGCGGTACATGGCACGCCGCGCCCCCGAACCAAGGCCCAGCGGCGGGCTGCCGCGCAAGGACCATCGCTATTTGACGAATCGGAGACTGCACGATGACTGCCAGAAAACACCCTCCGTTATATGTCC
>JABEVB010000217.1 GCA_013044165.1 Phycisphaerales bacterium | reverse complement strand
GGATCGTCTTGCGGCCCAGGGCGGCCGTCTGCTGCGTTCTCGCTCCTCGCCATATTTTCGAATATGCCTCGGAGCTGCGGCCTTGCATCCGGCCACCCTAGGCCGCAATCCGACCACACCAGCCTTTTCAAACAGGCTCTTACCCTCTGGCTCTGCCTTGTGTGCCTCGCCACAGGCGGCGGACGCGCTTTTGCTCAAGGCCCCATCGCCGAAAATGTGCGACTCGCCATCAACTCCGGTCTCAAATGGCTCGCCAAGCAGCAGCGGCCTGATGGACATTTTCCCGCGGCGACACAGGACCGCGTCGCCGTTACCAGCCTTGCGGTCATGGCCTTTTTAGCCCGCGGATACACCCCCACCAGCGGCCCCTACTCGCATGTCATGAACCGCGCCATTGACTGGGTGCTTTCAACACAGCACCACAATGGTTACTTCGTTACCAACGGTGGAACCATGTATGACCACGGTATCGCCACCGTCATGCTTGAAGAATGTTATGCAATGGTAAATCACCAGCGACGCAAAGCCATTGGCCGCGCCGTCGGACGCGCGGTGGCTTTTATTCTCGCCGCACAGAAGAACTCCCGCGGAATATTTGCCGGCGGCTGGCGCTACCAACCCCAAGCTATGGATGCAGATATCTCTGTAACAGGCTGGCAGCTTATGGCTTTACGCGGCGCCGGCGACTGCGGCGCTTTAATTCCAGCATCCGCTCTACACAACGGCATTGCATTTGTGTTGCGCGATGCGGTACCCAACGGCGGCTTTGCCTACCAGCCGCATGGCGCACCCGGCCGCGCACGCACCGGCACAGGAATCGTCGCGCTGGAGCTTTTAGGTAAACGAAACAGCCCCCAGGCTATCAGCGGTGGAGATTATCTGCTCGCGCACCCGCTGCAACCCGGCATGCAGTTTTATTTTTATGCCGTTTACTATTGCTCTCAGGCGGCCAACCAACTCCAGGGACGCTACTGGCGACACATCTACCCCACCATACGCCAACAGCTTATTCAGCTTCAGGAAAACGACGGGTCTTGGACACCCCGCTCCGGCATCGAAGGCCAGGGCGGCAAAGTATACGCCACTTCCATGGCCCTGCTGGCGCTCTGCGTGCCCTACCACTATCTGCCGCTTTATCAGCGGTAAAGCCGGCACTTTTTGGCATTGCGACAAGCGCCACACCGGCAAAGACATCTCTGCTGCATGCGTTGGCGTGAATAAGTCCGGTATGACATTACACGGTCGTAATATTGCGACACCGCAAGGTTGGCGCCATTCCGGCGGCCTGAGCTATTAAAGGAGGGCTTGCGCCGCATCCATCAGGCCACAACCGACGGCTACCTACGTCGCTACACGGTGGGCCATCGAAGCGGCACTTGACGTGTGCTAACGACACGGCACCTATCGAGCCAGCCGCCTAAGCGAGGGCGTCAATAGTCGCGCTGCACCCATTGGTAATCTCGCTGAGCCGTGGCTATCCAGGGGGCATTGGGATCGGGAATGGGCTGCCTTTCCAACTCCAGGCCGGAGTGTCCGGGCACGGTATACACCTTAAAAAACGCATCTATTCGAGCGCCCATCTCTTTGATTGTGTTTTGATGCTCAGGCTTGTGGTAAACATTTTGCGTCTCTTGCGGATCGCTCGTCAAATCATAAAACTCATTGGGCGCCTTCACGTGTTTGTACGGGTACCGCAGAATAAGCTTGTAGCGGTCGTTGCGAATCATGCGGGCGTTGCCATACTCGCATATCATCGCGTCGCGCCAGCCCGTCACCTTCTCGCCGCGCAATTGTCGCAGGTAGCTGCGGCCCGGCGAATTGATTTTGCGCAATTCCGACTCGGGAGGTATGGCCTGGGCCGCGTCCAGAATGGTCATAAACAAATCGGGGTGGCTTACCAGGTCATCGCACGTTGCGCCGCGGGCGAGGCCGCCGTTTTTCCACTGTAAAAACGCGGCAATGCGAATGGATTCATCCACAAAGTTCTGCGGCGTGGTTGCGTTGCCCTTTTCCCAAAAGCCATGATGCCCGCCATTGAGGCCATGGTCGCCTGTGTAAATCACCAGGGTGTCGTCGAGCACGCCCATCTTTTTTACCGCACCCACCACCTCGCCCACCTGATGGTCTATATTGCGAACCGCCGCGTAATACTGCGCCAGCCGCGCATGCTGCTCCGACGCCAACGGCGGAACCCCATCCTGCGGGCCGGCGATTTGGCCGTGGCACGACGCAAACGGCGGCACCTTAAACCAGTCAAGCGGCTGCTTGTTAAAGTAATCAACATACTGTTGCGGCGCCTGAATGTGTGGACTGTGCGTATCGGTATAGCCTACAAACAGAAAAAACGGCTCGCGGCTTTTTCGCCGTGCCGAATGGGTACCTTTTAAGAAATCGAGCGCCCGCACCGTTAGCAGGTCCGACTGATTGCCAAACTCTTTGATATGCTTGCCCTGGTTAGAAAAGTTCTGCATGCCAAAATGCGGGTATTGCGCCACCCAAAAACTGAACCAATAATCGAACGCCCGCTTGGGAATGCGACACGCCCCGCAATGCCACTTGCCCACCAACCCGGTGTGATAGCCGGCGGCCTTAAGCGGTTCGGAAATAAGCGTCTGGCCGGCGAGCATATTGCGTTTTTCGTACCACGTTTCCATCAACCAATCTTGAATGCCGTGTTGCGAAGGCATGCGCCCGGTAAAAAACGAAGCCCGCGCCGGCGAACATACCGGGCAGGTGGTAAAGGCCTGTGTCATTTTTACGCCACGATCGGCGATGGCCGCCATGTTAGGCGAGACGACATCTGGATTGCCATAAGATTGCTGCGCCCATTGGGCCTGGTCGTCCGTGAGAAAAACGAGAATGTTAGGCCGCCGCGATTTAAGATCGCTCGCTCGCCCTTTGCGGACGACGGTGAGAGCGGCAGCGGTTGCGGCCGATGTCAAAAATTGCCTTCGATTTGTGGCCATCGTCCAATCTCCTGCAATAGATTCTTGAGTTAAAACCAGCGGTCTGCTTGACCTGCGAGCCGGACCGCACCGTGTGGATTTATTATAGCGACGCCATAGAACATCGGCATACGTTTGCTCTCCGCCTTCCGTTTCACGTATTTCGACTCTAAGGCTCGACGGTTATAAGAGCGACGCATGCGGATCAACGGGTGCGATATGGATCCTAAGTGATCCAATCCTCCTTTATCCGCGGCAGGCCATCGCTAGTCACCCAGGTGGTGACTGAGCCTGCATGGGGGCCAAGCAAAGCCCATCCTTAGCGCACCGACTGCGGCGACGGCAGACGATGCCTCTCAGCAGCGGACATGCGCGAGCCGCGAACCATTACGCCTGTGGGTTAAAAATGGCGCAGTTTGAGCCCAAGCGTGCGACAAGTCGAAATGCTATTCACCCTTATCACCACGAACCGTCGAAAGCTCGGATGCCATGCGGCAACGGTATGTTCATCGTCGGTGTCCATAAAGCGAAAACCCGGCCCAATGGGCCGGCTGAACTGTAGCATCACATAATATTTCTGCGACACTTGGGTACGCATTTCCCAGCCATTGAGGTCGCAATCCAAAAGGCCCCAGCCATGGCTGTCTACCGCCTGCCAATGACCTCACGCGGCATGACCGCGCGGGTCATTGGGCGGTGGTTGGCATGGGTTTAACGAGCATCAACGGCATCGCTCGGTGGTGGGGCAAAAATACAGCGGCCCGAAGCTTGGGATTTGCGACGGTGAACGATAGCCTCGGGCCGCTGCTTTACTTAACTGATTGAATTATCGAGCTTATGCAAACTTTTTAGAATGGGGCTTTGCCTAAAAACGCCATAGGCCAGCAGCGCATTTTTGGCTAGGGTTTTTACCTAAGCATGGCCTGCCGCTAAGCCTGCAAGCGGCCGGTTTTACAGCCTTTGCGGCCTTTGAGATAAAGCTTTGGCAATATCAAACTCACGATCGCCAGCGAGGGGCAACCCCGCGCAGCCTATAAGCGCGACTGCTTTGCAGGATTTACATAGGGGCTTACGCCTCTTGGCTGCGCAGCTCGGTGCAGTTTACCCCATCGAGCCAGACGGCAACGGGCGGACGAGGGGCGGCGAGCAGTGCCTCGGCAAAGGCCCGGGGCGAGCCGGGTACTTCTTCAAAGCCATAGGCCTGTATGTCGCCGCGCAGGCCTTTGCGCAGTTGGCCACACACGCGGGCAAGGCCCAGTGCCACCGCACCGCGACGGGTCACAAGCTCCATAAGCATGACGGGGTCGAGCGACGGATCTCGTTTAAAGAGCCAGGCGGCCTCATGAAGCACCGATACATCGGGGTTGCTGGCGAGCGAATCGGTGGCAAGGCATACGTTGATGCCGCGGACAAGCATGTCGCGCCAGCGGTGCGGGCCTGCGGCATCGTGACCGAAATAATGCCGCGTGCGCGGGCAGTACGCCACCGAGGCCCGGCCGGCGGCGAGAATGTCGAGTTCGGCATCGCTGGCATAATTGACATGTGCGAGCACCACAGGCACGCGCGCACGAAGCAGGCCGTGCGCTGCGGCCCAACGAATGGGGCCGCCGGCAAAACGCGGCACGGCATCATCAAGAAGGTTAAGGTTTCGCATGACTTGCCAGCGCCGGCCCAGCGGGCCGGATGTATCGCGTAAAAAGTCTGCTTCGGCGGCGAGTTCCGCAAGGTGCATGGTCAGGGGCATCTTTGCTTTATTTGCGGCGGCGACAATGCGCTCTAGCGCCGGCCCCTCCACCGAGTAGGGCGCATGGGGCGAAAGGCCTATTTGCAGCAGTGTTTTGAGCTTACGCCGCCGCGCCACCGCAGTACCCATGGCGGCGGCCAAACGGTCGGTTAATAACTCGCGCGATCGGCCCAGAGCTGTTATTTCGCCATAGCTGACGGTTCGCGGGCCGCCGTGACGCGAGGCTGCCCGCACCAGCGCATGATGCCTACAGATATCGCCAACACATGTCACCCCTGCGGCAAGGCTGTCGCGGCGGCCGCGGATGACGGCTTGGGTAATAGCGGCCTCGGCAGACTCTGCGGCGGGGTAGGCGGCCATCAGCGCTGTAACCCACTGCGGAAAAGCCAGCCGCCGCCGGGTGAGCTTGCCGGCAAGATAGCCCAATTCAAGATGGGTATGGGCATTGACAAAGCCGGGCATCAGAACGCAGTTGTCATAATTTTGGATGGTTGCCCGCGGATACCGCCGCCGCAGACTTGTACCCGAGCCAACATCGGTGATAAGGCCGCCCGCGGAAGTGCGTGCAATAACCAGAGCACCGGCGCTGAGCCAATGGCCACTACCGGTATAAATAGCGCCGGCCTGCAGCAGCGTGAGGCGCGAACGTTGAGATATGCTGGCCTGAACCATGAGGTGGCGCTCGAAATAGACGGTTTTACGCAAGATACACGCATGTTGCGCCCATGCAGGCTGGCGAAAACGCCCCCGCGTCCTTATCGCGAGCTAGCGGCCCAGCGGTACAGCGCTGTGATCACGTCATCCTGCCAATAGTTTACATTGCCGCGGTAATGGTTAACCATAATCGAAAATACAAAACTGCGGTGCGGCAAGAGCATATAACCACTGATGGTCGAAGCGCCGGTGATGTGCCCATCCTTGGCGTAAACATAGCGGCGTGCCGGCGAACCTATCAGCCGATGAATCAGCGTTCCATGACCGGGGCGACACAGGCTGGCGATGTAGGCATTGGCATCCGGCTCGGCGGCAATGTGCGATAGCACCGCAACCAGAGCGCTGGGCGCAATATGATCATGATGCGAGAGGCCGGAGCCATCCACCATTTCGCCCCAGCCCGACGCAACGCCAATGGAATTAAGATAGCCATCAATGGCCGCATCGCCATTGTGCCAACTGCCCGGCTGACCGGTGGCATCGTGCCCGAGCAGCTTGCATAAACACTCGGCCATCAGGTTGATGCTGTCGGTATTGGCTCGCTTAAGAATGTCGGCAAGCGGCGTTTCATAGGTGGCCAGAAGGACGGGCTTAAAGCCTTGAGTCTGAGCGTCGGCCAGCGTGAGGCGCTTCACCGAACCGGTGAGGTTGATGCCGGCGGCCACCAGCGAATGGTGCAGCACCCAGCCGGTAAACATGCCGGGGTCGGGCACGGTAACCTGCAGGGGCGGGCCTGCCCATACCCGCGCCACCTGACCGCGCAATATAAACTGCGGGCTGCCCGGCGCCCGCCACATCCAGACGCGATTGAAAGAGCCGGGGCGGGCCTGAATGCTCACGCTGGTATAGCGGCTCTGTGGAACATAGCTCACCGCCGGCTGGCCATTGGCTGACAAATACGGCGACCAATTGAGGCAATTTAGCGAGCAGTTAAGCCCCCCCACTTGGGCTTCGTACCAATCAAGCCGCTGCGAGCCGCCGCGCGGCCAAAGTGGGTTTACAAAGTGGTGATTAAAAATACTGTCGTCCACATAAATGTCGTGAAAATGTGTAAGACCAAGCTGTTTGAGGTGGGCGGCCCAGTTATCAAAAGCGGTGGTTACCTTCCAACCCACGCGCTGGCACAGCACGGGGTCGCCCAGCGCCGGGTCGCCGCCGCCGACAATCATCAGGTCGCCGCCGATGCGATACAGGCGTGTTTTAAGGGTGGCCTTTGCGCCGAGGCGATCAAAAGCCGCTGCCGTGGTGAGGATTTTTCCGTTGCTGCCGGGCATGAGCGGTACGTTGGGGTTGAACTGATACAACTCCACCGGCCTATGATTGACGAGTTCCACGATGTTGATGCCTACCTGCGCGCCGGCAACCTTGGGCGAATGCAACAAGGCGTTGATCGCGGGAGCCAGTACAGCGGCCGCGCAACGGCCACCCGGCAGCGCAAACGCCGCCAGCGACATCAACAGAACGACACTACGCAACCAAATTTTATTCAGGTCCATCCATGCACCATCTATTAAGGGCCATTGTTTTCGCCTGACCGCGGCCGTTAAGGCCTGTGCGGTTGACGACCCTGCCGCCCCGCTCCATACGAGGCGGGCAGCCTACGCGTTTGAATCAGTGGGCGACCGGCGTGCCAAGCTGCCGACCAACATCTTCGAGTTTTTTCTTCATGGTTTCGGCGGTGTTGGCTTCCAGGTTTAAGCGCAGCAGCGGCTCGGTATTGCTTTTGCGAACGTTAAACCACCAAGTGTCGTACTCGACGGTAATGCCGTCAAGATAATCTATAGCGGCGTCTTTATACGTTTCGGCAAGGCGGATGATGGCGGCGTCCTTGTCGGCGACTTCATAATTGATTTCGCCGCTGCTGTGCCAACGCAGCAGCGGTTTGAGCACATGGCTTACGGGCACATCGAAACGCGAGAGCACCGATGCGGTACATGCAAAGGCAATAGCGCCGCTGTCGGTGTTAAAGCTGTCGCGAAAATAAAAATGCCCGGAAAGCTCGCCCCCAAACACGCCCTTGCTGTCGGCGAGAGCCTTTTTCATAAAGGCGTGGCCGACGCGTTCGCGCCGCGGCGTGCCGCCGGCGTTTTCGATTTCTTCTTTGACGACGCGGCTGGAGCGCAGGTCGTAAACAACGGCCGCGCCGGGGTTTGACTTTAAGAAATCGCGTGCCAGCAGGGCCGTGACAATGTCGCACCGAATAACGCGGGCCTGTTCATCCACAAAAATGCAGCGGTCAGCATCGCCATCAAAACACACGCCGAGGTCTGCGCCGTTGGAGAGCACCGCCTCCTGCAATTGCCGCAGGTTGGCGTCCACCAACGGGTTTGGCTCGTGCTTGAACGTGCCGGTAACTTCCATATTAATCGGTACGATATTCAACTGCGGCTGGCCCATAAAAATAGCCGGAATAAACTTGCCGGCCATGCCGTTGCTGGCATCCACCACCACTTTAAGGGGGCGGGCGAGCTTTAAGAATCGCAGCACATGATGTTTGTATGGCTCCCAGATGTCCATGGATTCTACCGTGCCCTGCTGTGCCGGCGGGTTCCGCCGCAGCGTTGAGCAGATGCGTTTAATTTCGTTGAGGCCGGTATTTTCGCCGATGGGCCGCGCCGCAAGGCCGCTGATTTTAAAACCGTTGTAATGCCCGGGGTTATGCGATGCGGTGGTTTGAATGCCGCCACAGCAGCCGAGGTGGTTGATCGCAAAGTAAATTTGGGGCGTGTCTATCATGCCGATGTCAATGCAGTTGGTGCCGGTGGAACGGATGCCATCTATAAGCGCACTGCAAAGTGAGGGGCTGCTGAGCCGCATATCGCGTCCAACGATAACCATATTTTTACGCACATCGGCACGGGCGGGTCCGGTGAGGTTCATTCGCAAAAACTGGGCGGTGGCATGGCCTATTTTCCAGGCGAGTTCTTCATTAAGCTGGTCGGGATAGGTACCCCGCACATCGTACGCTTTGAATACCTTATCAATATTTACATCAGTCATGTTCAATCCTTCTGCGGCCTTGGTGAGGTTCATTGTTTGGCCAGGCGACCCGCGGGCATTGGGTCTGTCCGCAAGGCAAACCGGCAAGCCGGTTGTCGCATCTCCCATCGGCTAAGCAGGCGGTTATCCTAGCGGCATCTGCGGCTCAACGCTACCGTTGCCGGTGCACAATAATCGCAATCATGATACTTGAGGCGCTATGCCCCAGCCTGTCTCAATAGCCGGACCCGACGCGGGCGGCGAGCGGTGCTGACGCAGCAGGCAGCAAGCCTGCGTTGCCGACGTTAAAGCATAACGACGGCTGTGGGCCAGCGCTACTTTGGCGTTATGCGAATCTGCTCACCGGAGGATGTTGGCAGCGTCAATACCTGGCCATGCAGCCTACCGGCTTGCCCCGTGGTGGTTGAATAGGTGGCCACCTTACCTGGCCACGGGTTTGCCAAATGCAGCGTGCCGCCGCGTTGGCTGATAATGGCCATATAGCGCACCTGGCCGCTGCGAATAGCACTCGACACCAAAAAGTCGCCGCAGGCCAGCAGGTTACCAAACGAGGCATTTTGGTCCGCGGGCCAATCGGCGAACACATGGATGCTTTGTTGATAGCTCTGCAACAGCATCATACTCAATGCTGTGGGAACGATGGCAAAATCCTCGGTTCCACCGCCGCCAGTATGAATCACAAAATTGGGCGTGCTATGGTGCTGCACCAGCAGATTCATCTTTGCCAGAATAATACGGGCGGCGTAACCCACGCAGGCCGCATCGGTATAAAAATTGCAATCGTTGTTGCCGTCAAACCATTGGCCGCTGAAGCTGACGGTATTAAAGGCGGCGGCACGTTGGCTCGGTGAACTTTCCAGCCCGATCGCCATGCCCGGAAAAATCACCTGCACCGAGCTCAT
>JABEVB010000216.1 GCA_013044165.1 Phycisphaerales bacterium | reverse complement strand
TTGTAGACCCCGCCCAGCGCCCCATACTGTTCCCAGGTGGCGCTGGCGACAATGCCTCGCGTCGGAAAAATGCTGCTGTCCGTCGTGTAATACGATATCCCCGGCTTCACACTCGTTAAAAGATGCCAGCCGCCCTGGGCCGCAATCTCCGGAGCCACCCCTGACTGCAGATTGCCAACCTGCACCGTCTCGCCCCGAAACGCCAGCGTCGTGCTTAAATGATCGCCAAAACGCCGGCCAAACGTCACGCGATCGCCCCCGCGGTTAAGATTGTATGAATTAAACAACTCGGTGAAAAAGTACGCACTGTTGCGAAAACTGTAGGGACTATCCCACAGGTATGGCTCCGCAAACGTTACTTTATAAAGCTGATAGTTGGTGCCCGGTTCCAGCAAGATCTGCGCAAACTGGCCGTTGCCCTTAAACGCCTGCCCATGCAGCAGTTCGCTCCACGAGTGCGGCCAATCCGTAATGTCGAAATTATCCTGCGACAGGCTTACCTGCCCAATCAGCCCGGCATCCGTCGAAACGCCCGCACCTATCATAAAGCGGCCCGTCTGGCCCTGCTGCAGTGTCACCAACGCATCGCGGGTATTCGGCTCGTTGCCAATCGGGGTTATGTTTGCATGCGGAAACAGCCGCGTGTCATGAATGCGGTTGACCGAATTGCGCACAGCAACCGTATCGTACAGCCCTCCCGGAAACAGCCGCACCTGCCGCCGCACCACATGGTCTTGTACCGCAGTATTACCTCGAATAATAACCCGCCCCACGTGGTACGGTTTACCTTCCGTAATCACAAATGTAACGTTGGCAATGCCCGGCCGACTGGAATAGGCAAACTGCGGCTCCACCTGGCTGTACAAATAACCCGCACGACCGTAAATGTCCGCAATGGCCTGCTGCGAAGCTTTTACAAGGTCGTGATTCCAGTACTTGCCCGATCGCATGGTCACGTGTTTCAGCAGCACTGGTGTGGAAAAAACCGTATTGCCTGAAATCTGCACTTTGCCCACGCGGTAGCGCCGTCCGTGCTGAATAACGAACTTCACCTTCAGTCGGCGGAGCGTAGGATCGTACTGCAGCAGATGATCCACCCGGCAATCCAGGTAGCCGCGGTCTTGATACAGCTTGCGAATTTCTCCCTCATCGTGCCGCAGGTCATTTTGCCGCAGGTAGCCCGAGCGAATAATCCACAGGTGTGATTTCGTATCAGTCTTAAATCCCAGGTACCAGTCTGGAAACGCCACATTATTGACAAAGCTCACGTCATTAATTCGAACGCGCGGGCCTTCGGTGATTTCGTACTTGATAATGCCCTTGGCGAGCGACTTTTTACCCAGCACCACACGCACAAAGTTAAAACCGCGACTGCGATAAAGCTTTGTGATGGCGCGAATGTCCGATTGATATACGAATTGATCCACCGCTCCGCCGGTACGAGCCAGCAACACTTCGTGGATGGTTTTATCTTTAATATGCCGATTGCCCGTAATAAGTACCGACGTAATCTCAGGGCGCTCCTGTACCATGTAGCGCACAATAACCTGATGTTGCTCGGTCGGAATAACCTGCGCTCGAACGGTCACAAATCGCCCCAGCGATGCAATCGAACGGACATCCACATCCACTTCGGCACGGTTGTACGGCGAACCGGCCGTCACGCGAATCTGATTTTCTATGGCGGTCAGGTCGCTTGGCCGGTTGCCCCGAATTTCCACCCGGGCGACCGGCCAGCCCGCCAACACGCTCGGCTTAATAACCGTCGCAGCCGCCGGCCGACTGGCAGCAGCCACCTGCGATGATGCTGCGGTCGCGGAAAACAGTGGCTCGGCGCCCAGCGTCAACGCTAAAACCGCCGCACATGCCGCCACCTTCCAAAGCCGTTGGTCGCCTAAAGCGCCGCGACCCGCTCTGCCGGCGCCAAATGTGACAACAGATTTCTGCAGCATAGGTTTCTCAAACATCCAGGGACTTATCATTCATTGCACATTCAACCGCCAAACATCAAACGCGCAGGCCGCGCCGGGCCACCGGCCACGCCGAGCCAGTAGTCTAGCCGCGGATCGCTCGCTTGTGAATACATCGGCGCGGTAATAGCCGCTTACGGCTCTACCGAGAGTCTTATTGCGTCATACATGATGCACCCTACATTGAATTGCCGCGCTATCACGTGACTGTGCGGGTAGCGCTGCGCCCCTTGAATGTGCAGGTGAAACGTATTTGGCCCGGGTTTGATCAATTCCGCGGGAAAGCTGATTTGCCGCACGCGATACCGGCTGTCGCTGCCGCCGCTGCGATACGCCGCCGCCCCGCTTTTTCGCAAAGTCAGCAGCCCGACGCGCTTTCCATTTAGTAGCACATCCAATATGACCGAATGTCCATTCACAAGGCTTGAGCCGCAAATGCCAAAAGTGAGCGTCGCCGTCCCGACAAGCGCATGGGCCATGGTAAAATGAATCGCCCAGTACGGCTTCTTGTTGTACCAGCTCCACTGGGCGTAGTTCCAATCTTTCTCGGGCGTGCTTTTGTCAATAATGTAATTCACATCATTAGGAAAATCTCGGTGGTAAAACCTGAAATTGCCCCAATGCCGCACATTATCGCCATGCCTGAACTCACGCGTCGAGCGGTCGGCGATCCCTATCTGCCATAGTACCTCGCCGGGAGCCGGAGGCCACGCCAGCCGGCCCAGGTTCGCGGCCTCACCTGGCCGCACCACCACACCCGGCAATTTAAATTGATGAAAGTGGTTGCCGCCGTAGGCGTAAAGTTCATAGGTGCCCGGCTGTACTTTTTTAAACCTAAACCTGCCATTGCAATCCAGCCCCGTCCAATAAATATAACCACCTGCCTGCTGCGTCCAGTCTTGCCCGGGGGCGGCCAGCACGAGCGTGGCCGCCGTCGTGGAGCGTCTTGCCAATAGGCGTAAGGTTCCGCCCACCCACCCGCGACCCACACTGTACGCACGGCTCCGGGCCCACGCGTAGGGCCACTCGCTGCGCTCGGCGTGGTATTGCCGCAGCGCATCACGATACATGACGTGGGCGTCCTGCCCCCGGTTAAAGTAAAAAAGCACCGGCCCCCACACATGCGTCCAGATTTCATTTGCCTTAAGCCTGATGGCACCGGCACCGAAGTGCATGCCTTGGAGCATGGCCAGCAGCAGTTGACCCCGGCCATCCTCATGCACCGACAACTCCTGCCGCGTCGGCCCGCCATTGATAAACTCTGTGCTCGGCGTAATCACCCACGCGCCAATTCCATGGCCGATCATCCCATACACAGTATTCTCTTTTTCAAATATCGAATTATTATATTTTGTATATACGTGGCCATTTCGCAGCAGAAATGTCGCGTCCTGCACCTTGCGCACCACGGGCGAAAGCGCAAACGGCTTAACCTTGCCCGAGGGCAGCACCTGCTCGGTAAACATATGCGGGTAGCCGCGCAGTACATAACGCGACTGATCAAAACCGGACGGCGGCATCACCGCTCCATGATGAACCGTCACATAAACATACAGCCCGGCCAAACCCCGCTGCATCACATAATGGGCCTCAAAGTGGAAGGGCAGCCTGCGGCTCGGCCCGCCGACAAGCGACAAATCCACAATATTCGATCCAGTATGCCTCACCCTCGGCCCCAGCCGCACCCCGCCCAACCCACAATAAAATCCGCGGCCGCCCGGCATGGGCTTACCATCCGTGGCAAGCCCTGCGTTACCATTGCAGTCAAAATAAATGCTCTCCCGCGGCAATCCAATATTAACCCAACGACCATCCTGCCATAGAGCCAGCGACGTTGCATTACCGCTGCGAGTGGAAATGCTTGCCCGCACCAGTCCATTTTGCAGCACAATATTCGCCCCATGTCGCACCACCGTCGGCAGAGCGCCAACCGCCGTCGGCAGCCCCCAACAACCAACAACACCCAGGAAGCCTGCCATGACCCGCAACCGCGGATGTCTAATCAGCTTGCCCAAAAACCGCCGCAGCAGCGCCATGCCCATTCCTTTCACCAGACAAAACCATCCCGCAGGCCTCGCGCCAATACGCTGCCGCGTGACAATCGGTATTCTATCTAAAAACAACGCCCTTACGGCCGCCCTCATGCCGCTTTTAATGATTCAGTGTTGTACTTTTGTGCACACAAAGAAGGTAATAACCAACATCATTCCACCCTGCAAAGTTGCAAAAACCAGCAACTCCTACTGCCGCATGCAGCCCGGTGATTTCTGCCCTTTCTACGATAGAAAGCTTTGCTATAAGGTGCCAATCGTCGGCATAAAAAAATAGCCGATGGTCGCGTGGGATACGACCACCGGCTTTCGTGGGGGAGAAGGAAGGAACTTTGCCACCCAGCCACTTTTTCGTGTTACGTGGCTGTGGCAATCTTATATACGCAGCAGATACGAGAAAGGTTTACGAATTTTTTAAGCCGGCGGGCCAGCAGCATGCCCCATAACTACCGCGCCCAGCTACCTACCAACCGCCAAGTGCTACATAAAAGTGAATGATTTGCCTTTCTCCCTCAACGCCTGGTTGTACAAGCCAGCTATGTTGCGCCACGGCTCCCATTGGACCCATCTTTATACACAAGGCCCACCGATGCTAATCAACCTTACCAGCCATTTGGTTCTTAGCCAGCGCCGCAAATTGTGCGCCACGCACTTCATAATTTTCAAACTGCCCCCAACTCGCGCTCGCCGGCGAGAGCAGCACCACATCCAACTTATCTGCCCCATCCGCATCGCCAACCCATTGCCCGGCAACTTCTACAGCGGCCGCCAATGTCTGCACATATTTAGCCCGCGGCGGCGTAACCGCCCCCGATGCAACAACCTTATCTACCAGCATCTGCCCGGTCGCCCCAATGCCCAGCACTCCGCCCGCCCGCTCTGCGAGTTCGCGCACAAAATCGCTCATATCCAAATGTTTATCGTACCCTCCCACAATACATATAAAGCTTTGCCGCGCAAACGCCCGCAAGGCCGTTATCGAAGCCTCCGGTGTGGTCGCTTTGGAATCGTTAAACCAGCGAATACTTCGTCCGTGCGGCAACGCCTGCGTGTGCACCAACTCCAGGCGATGCGGCAAACCCTTAAACGCATGAAGCGCATCGCAGCCCGCCCGCCACGCATCGCTCCCGGACTCTATGCCCAGCGCCCCAAGCACCGCCAAAGCCGCGTGCGCATTGCTCTGATTGTGCACCCCCGGAACCTGCAAAGCCAAAGCCTTCGCGCCAACCGTTGAGTAGCCAATAACCCGCCCGCGGCATTCTGCCCGCCATGCCCACACCGCCGCATCATCTTGATTAATGATGGCGATATCGCCCGGAGTTTGAAAACGCAATATGTTTTTCTTGGCGGCCGCGTATTGCTCCATGGTGCCATGCCGATCAAGATGGTTCGGCTTAAGATTCGTCACCACCGCAATGTGCGGCGACCAGCCCGCAAGCGGCGTATCTTCAAGCATAAAGCTCGACAACTCCAGCACCACGCAGTCCTGCGGAACAATATGACCCAGGTCCGCCAGCAGAGAGCGCCCGATATTTCCCCCCGCGTACACACTGCCCCATTCTGCGCCGCCGACACCATTTTGCCTCGCCGCGTCCACCGCCGCTGCAATCATCGCCGTCGTTGTAGATTTACCCACACTGCCGGTAACGCCAATGGTAATAGCCGGGCATCGCTCCACGAATAAATTTATTTCAGTCGTAAGCGGAATACCGCGGGCGATTGCCTGCTGCACAAAAGCGGACTTTGCCTTGTCCACCGCAGGGTTTACCACCAGCAGATCGCAGTGGTCAAGAATCGCCGCATCGTGGCCGCCGAGTTGCAACTCCACCGGCACATCCCGCAGATGAGCAATGCTCGTCGCCAGCTTGTCCGCAGGTTCCGTATCCGTTACCACCACCCTGCAGCCCTGCTGCGCCAGCCAGCGGCTCACACCCACGCCGCCACCAAACCTGCCAAGACCCATCACCACCGCTCGGAGCGGCAGCTTTACGCCAGCTTGTTTAAACGCCGAGTTTACGCTACTCATCAATGCGACATCCCACTGCACTTACAACAGCCGCCTGTTCTACAAGCCCAGTCCTTCAGCAATTTGCCGGCGGGTATCTATCGCGGCCTGCTCTACCGCGTGACGCCAATCGCCCTCTGCAAGCGATTTATATTTCGCATCCTTATAGGCAAATATAATCGAACGGCTTGCGGCAATCAGTGCGCCAAACCCACTGGCGTCCAACGCGTGTCGGCAGTCTGCAATGCTCCCGCCTTGAGCGCCAACACCTGGTATCAAAAACACGCTCTGCGGCAAAGCCGCGCGGAGTTCCTTAATTGCCTCGCCGGTTGTTGCGCCAACCACAGCGCCAATGTTGCTATAGCCGCATGTGCCTGCGTTGCCAGCCCCCCATTGCCGCACCAAGTCCGCAATATGCAGGTACAGCGGCCGACCATCACCGGCTGGAATCTGCTGCACTTCGCCGGCACTTGGGTTGCTGGTTCGCACCAACACAAAAAGCCCCTTACCTTGAGCATCCGCCACATCCCGAAAGGGGGCAATGCCATCAACGCCAAAATAGGGGTTTACCGTAATGGCATCCGGCCCAACCGCTCCGCCGTTATCGGCAAATTGCGGATCCGCCAGAACCGCCTGCGCATATTGGGCGGCGGTATGGCCAATATCCGCACGTTTGACATCGCCAATAACCAGCAGCCCCATGCTGACCGCTTCCTGAATGAGCGATGAGTAAACCTCCCACCCTTCCTGCTGATAGCGCTCAAAATAAGCACTGTTGATCTTCACGCCTGCCACATGCGGCGCTGCCGCCTTCAAAACCCCCAGCGAAAACTGCAGCATCGCGTCCACCTGCTCGGCGCAGCTTGGACTCTCATCATCCGTTCGCCGCAGCGCAGGTGGCAGATTTTCGTAGACCGGGTCCAGGCCAACAATCAATGGCGTCGCCTTATTGCGTACCGCCGCCAGCATGCGGTCGGCAAAATGATTCGTCTTCAACTATGCACCTGCTCAAACGATGGGTTTTTCGCGGGAAAGTCCCGCACTCTGTCGGCGCTGCTGCGCAGCAGCTAAGCCTCCCACCAGAGTTGGGCAGATTGTAGGGACCAACCGGCACACTCGGCAAGCAGCGACCTCGCCGCCGCGAGGCTTTATTTTTCTATAAGTCAGTTATGGCGGTCATTTTATTGACACTATATAGTTTATTATAGGACTATTTGGCGAAAAGCCGATGTCTAAAAAATCCGAAAGATTTCCTCTTGACATTCATCGCGATGTGATTATACTACTGCTATGAAACAGTTGCATAAACTGTTTCTGATTGTGTTTCAGCCGCTGCCGTGTCTAACTTGCTTGTGGCCAGACATCAGCCCGAAGCAAACCAATTCATGGCGAGGCGCTTACTTAACGGTTTGGTGATTTATGGCATCTATCCGAGAAATCGCACGCGAAGTTGGCGTATCGCCGGCCACCGTTTCTCGCGCTATCAACAACAACCCCGCCGTCACACCCGCTATGCGAAGCAAAATTCTTTCGGTCGTCAACAGGTCTCGCTATATGCCTACCCTCTCGCGGCGCGAAACTACCAACATCGCATTTGCTTATACCGGCGAGCCTTCCCTCGGTTCGCCTTATGACGCCGCCCTCATGCTCGGCATGAGCGACCGCATGGAACAATGCGGCTTCGATTTAATGATTATTGACCTGCAGCGCGCCGTCATGCCGCACGAAACCTATACCCAACTATTTATGCGAAAAGGCATCCGCGGATGCGTCCTGCGCACCACCACCCGCACCCGGCATGTGTGCGAACAAATCGCCGCAGAGGGCTTTCCAGCCATTGTGCTCGCCGATCGCTTCGACGATGAACAGGTTAGCTTCATTTACGCCGATTCTAAAAAAGCCAGCCGCGATGCGGTCGAACACCTCCTGGGACTTGGGCACAGACGAATTGCCATCTCCCGAAACCTCGTGGACGATGCCGACCATGCGGACCGCTTTGCAGGCTATCGCGAAGCTCTTGCGGCACACGATATTGAGTATGATGAGCGGCTCGATTTTCGCCTGCCCGCTTCCCGCGACGGCGGAACACAGCTCATCCGACGACTCTCCACCATGCCCCTGGCCCCCACCGCCGTATACATCACCGACCCGGAATCCGCAGCGGCTGCCATGGTTGAGTCTCATCGCATGGGTTGGCAGATACCCCACGACTTATCCATTGTCGGCTTTGATGATGGGGAACTGCGCTACCTCACTTATCCGCACATGACAGCCGTTTGCCAGGATGCGCGCGAAATTGGCCGCGAGGCTTTTGAATGTCTCCAGCAGCTTATTGGCTCAACGAGTCGGCACGCGAGCATTCAGCGATCGCTGCCAACCGTTTTGGCGGTGCATGGCTCAACGGCCGCTCCGCGCAGCGGCCCTAAATGAAAATGTCTGCCGGGGCCAGCGTAGGCTGCGGCATAAACACTCTAGCTCGGAACGGAAACTTTTTTAAGGAGAACACCATGAAGACGAGCAAGCAAAGTCTACTTACCCTGGTAGCGGCTCTATGCGCCTCGGCGGTGCTGTCAGTCGCTGGAACCGCGAAGGCCAACAGCATCACCTACGGCCTGCAGTTCGCGCCCACTGCCTACACCGCGTATACCGGCTGGGCCGCCGGGGTAAACGTAGCGAGTTTTACTCCACCTGCCTTTAATAAAATCGCCCTCACAACTTATACATTAGGAACAGCCAGCTTTGCCATTTCCGGCAACAACTACAACATCCAAAACGGCATCACGGGCGGCACACCCACCACCGACATCCAATGGCTTAATCATGCCTTCTTCTTCGGCAATGGCGGCACACCCTTAACTGCCACACTCTCAGGCGTTACTGCCGGCGATTCGGTTGACATTCACTTCATCGAGAGCTATCAAACCGGCAACGAGCCTGCGGTTACAATATCCCCTGCTTCCGGTAATTCGCAGCCAACGGCTATCAGCAGCGACACATCCTTTACGGATGCTGGAACGTACACCGGTGCAACCAGTTATAGCCTGATCTTTGCCAATGCAGCCGGCGGCAACGGTGAATTCGACCTCTCCGGTGCCCTGATCACCATAACCTCCTCGGCACCTGAACCAGCCTCGCTCGCCCTGCTGGCCTTGGGCGGAGCCGGCCTGCTGCTCCGCCGCCGAAAAGCTTAATTTGATGGATGGGTTGGGCGGTGTGTCGGCTGATGTAACAGTCGGCCGACACACCCCCACGTTTTTCAGGGAGCCAAAGCCATGGTGACGCAATCCTGCTTCGCCACCTCGCGCATAAGGCGGATCAAATTGCCAATCAGCTCGCTCCCATTTTGCCAATCAGCGGCGGGTGCCACCCGCCAACGTCGCTCCCGTGCGTTTACCCTCGTTGAACTGCTGGTGGTCATCTCGATCATTTCCATTCTTATCGCTCTGCTGCTGCCCGCGCTCGGCGCAGCGCGACGGCTGGCGCTGACGCTCGATTGCCAGACACACCTGCGAGGAATTGCCCAAATACTCCAGGAATACACCGACGAAAACGAGGGCAATCTTCCCATGGGCCTCGCCGCCTACGGGGCCTACGGCTGGCAAGATGTGCTTGTTGCCTACCAAAACGGTAACAACGTCGTGCCACGCAACAACCAAGCCAATTACACGCAAACGGCCTACCAACAGCTCTGGTGGTGCCCTTCCGCCGTGGAGGCCAATCAAAATCCCTGGGCACTCAACTATGCCGGCAATTCCGAGGCCTTTCCGGAGTATTGGGGCACCGGCGCAGACGGCGGCAAACTCTCTGATATCCAAAACCCCAGCCAGGTTATTTCGATGGGCGATGCCAACCAGGCCTTCAACGACGGTGGCTGCTGGTTCATTTATGACTGGGAAAGCAACTACGTCAATCCATCCAGCCTCACCGCCACTGTTACCGCCGGTGGCTGGAGCGGCTTTTGCAACACCGATTCTTATCCGGGCGGGCCGAATGTCTCGGGTACCGGCCTGCGCTATAGGCATAACTCAACCTCCGCCAATTCTGGCGACGCCAACGCAGCATTTTTTGATGGTCACGTGGACTCCATTCCCATCAATGGCTTAAAGGTTTTGAATATTGTGCCGAATCAATAATACTTTGGTAGCGGCTGTTTAAACATAGGTTTAACCAACTACAAGCATAAGGAGCTTCTACATGATGGTTATGTCATTGATCCGCCGCTGGTTTCAGGTTTCGGCGGTCGGCCTTTTTGTTGCCGCGGTCTGCGCCAGCGCAGCGGCCGCCCCCGTTAAGGTGCAGGTGGTTAAAACTGCTGCAGGCTGGCAAATGCTGCGCGGCGGAAGGCCTTACTTCATCAAAGGTGCCGGTGGAGACGAGTCTCTCGCCAAGTTGGCCGCAGCCGGCGGTAATTCTCTCCGCACATGGGGAGCGGACAATCTCAACGGCAAGCTGGCGGCCGCTCATAAACTCGGTATCGCCGTCACCATCGGTATTTGGCTGGGCCATCCACAGGACGGGTTTAATTACAACAGTGCCGCCCAAGTGCGCCAGCAATATCAACAGGCAAAACGCTTTGTCCTTGAATACCGCAACAACCCGGCCTTGCTGATGTGGGGCATCGGCAACGAAATGGAGAATGGCTACGACAAGCCCCAACTCTGGAAGGCTGTTGAACAAATCGCCAAAATGATCCATCGCTTGGACCCCAATCACCCAACCATGACCGTCGTAGCTGAAATTGGCGGGCATAAGGTTGCCAAAATTAATAAGTACTGCCCCGATATAGATGTCATCGGCATCAACTCCTACGGCGGCGGGCCTTCGCTGGGCGAGCGATATAAAAAAGCCGGCGGCGTAAAGCCGTATGTTATTACCGAGTTCGGCCCCCCGGGCACCTGGGAAATCGGCGCCAACAGCATCGGCCTTCCCGACGAAATGACCAGCACCCAAAAGGCCGCCTACTACGCCCAAACCTATAAACACAGCGTACTTGGCGAGCCTGGACTTTGCCTGGGTTCCTACGCCTTTGCCTGGGGTTGGAAGGTCGAAGCCACCCCTACCTGGTTTGGCCTTTTTCTGCCCAATGGCCGTCGGCTTAATGCGGTTGACACGCTACAAACCCTATGGACCGGCAAGGCCCCAACCCACCTGTGCCCCGCTATTTCACCCGTAACGCTCTTGGGGCCAAACAAACTAAAGCCCGGCACAACCATCACCGCTAAAGTTGCCGCCCATGAGCCGGGCGGCGGCAAGGTTACGTTTCATTGGGTACTCCGGCGCGACATTTCCAAAATTGGCTGGACCGGCGGATTGTCCGCCCCGATGCCGCCGTCATTTACCAGCGCCATTACCCATGTGCATACTTCAGGCCACGTCAGCGAGGCAACCATGACGGTTCCCGCCAATGGAGGTCCGTACCGGCTGTTTTGCTATGTGTACAACAACCACCGCGGTGCTGCGGTTGCCAATACCACCTTCTACAGCGATGCGCCTGTAGGTATAGACCCAGCGCCAACCGCTAAAATGCCGGTCACGCTTTACACCAGTCGCGGCCCGGACAGCGGCGCTTACATTCCCTCCGGCTGGATGGGCAATTACGCCGCAGTCGTTTATGACCCGGGCTGTCGCACACATCCCCGTAAGGGCCGCACCCACTGCTTAAAGGTCGGTTATAACCAGCCCAGCGGCTGGGGCGGCATTGTCTGGCAAAACCCCGCCAACAACTGGGGACGCCTGCCCGGCGGGCTTAATCTATCGGCCGCCAAAACGCTCACCTTCTGGGCGCGGGCCAAAATACCAGGCCAAACCATTACCTTCGGCTACGGCGCTACCGACGGCGACACCCCCTACCACGATACCGGCAAAGACTCCCGGTCCATCAAGCTCTCCACGCATTGGAAGCAGTACACCTTTAACCTTGCCGGCAAAGATATGTCGCGCATCGTATCCGGGTTTTTCTGGTCGGCGGGCGCCAACAACGCCCCCTTTACCTTTTATCTTGATGGCATTGAATATCACTGAAACCTTCCTTTATGCAGGAGCTTACTATGACCACACGTATGCAACACGCCCTTCCCATCGTTCTATCGCTGGCCCTGGCGCTTACGGCTATTCTTCTGCCGACGGTCCAATCCAACGCCCGCGCCGCAGATGCCGCCGCGGCCAAGGCGGCTTTGCCACTGGTTATATATTCCGATGGCCAGGCAACCTCGGGCTACATTCCGTCAGGCTGGATGGGCAACCCCAGCGCCATCAAGTACAACCCCAACTGCACCACCCATGTGCGAAAAGGCGCAACCTCATGCCTTAAGATCGCATTTACCGCCGGCGACGGCTGGGGCGGCATCGCATGGCAGAACCCCGCAAACAACTGGGGCAAAATGCAGGGCGGTTTTGACCTTACCGGTGCTAAACACCTCGTCTTTTGGGCTCGCGGAAAAACCGGCGGCGAGCAAATAACCTTCGGCTACGGCCTGATAGGCAAAAACCAGCCATTTCACGATAGTTCCAAAGGCTCGGTCAAAGTCACCCTCACCAAACACTGGAAAATGTACTCCATCAGCCTTAAAGGTAAGGATATGTCATCCATTGTTACCGGCTTTTTTTGGACGGCAGGCGCCAAAGGCTCCCCGTTTACTTTTTACCTCGATGGCGTCAAATATAACTGAATTGACTCACCCGGCTCTCGACAGAGACCTTCATTTTGCCGGGCCTTGATGCCCGGCAAAGGCCTGGCTCTATTGCAATCAGGCAACTTCTACAAGGCGGGCATTTTGAATGCAATTAGCAGCCCCATGGCAATTTCCGCTGCGCCTGCGCCACCTTGCAGCGATTGGCGCTTTGCTCGCCTCCATGGTCATCCCCACCATGGCTCGGGCGGATGGTCCCATCACAGGAGCGATGGTCCGCCGCGCCATTCGTGGCGGCGTGAATTATTTATTGCAGCAGGAGCAACCCAATACCTTTTGGGAACGTGGCGCCACCGGCAGCGGCCCGGTGGGCACCTTCAGCGAAAGAGGTGGCGAAACCGCCCTGGTGGTACAGGCCTTGCTCGATGTAGGCCAAAGCCTCAAACTCAAGCGACTGAGTATTTTTGGCCCGCAGCTCAAACCGGCTATTGGGTATCTTACCGAACTTAAACCCACGGGCACCTACGCCGCCTCTTACCAAGCGAATGCCATCACCCTTTTGCCGCGCAAAGGCAGGTTCCTCAAGACGCTTCGCTGGGACGGCCTCTACTTCCTGCGGGCGGTTCATCGCGACGGTGCCTACAGCTACGCTTACTTTGCCAACGCCGCCCGCGACAAAGTTTTTGCCGCGCCCGCCGCATGGGATAACTCCAACAGCCAATATGGCGTGCTGGGCGCCTGGGCCTGCATTCATGGCCTGCGCAGTGAGTGGCCCCTGGCCTACTGGCGTCTGGTGGCCCGCCATTGGCGACAAACACAATTTCCCGATGGTTCGTGGGGTTACTGGGGCTTCAGCGGCGAACGGCCGACCCGGGAGCCTTCAGCCTGGCGAAAGACCTCCATGACGCCAGCCGGCGTGGCCAGCCTGCTCATTGCCGACGAATACCTCGCCCCGCCAACCGATGCCGCCGTCCTGCGCGGCCTCCACTGGATGAATCAAAACTTTGACCCCAACCTCAACAACGAATACGCCATGTACGGCTACGAACGCGTTGGCCTCGCCTCCGGCCTGACGCGTTTTGGCGGCCACGACTGGTACCGCACCTGGGCGAGAACACTCCTGAACGCCCAAACCAACGATGGCAGTTGGAGCGGTGGCTTCTGGGCGGCCGATCCCATCAGCGGTACCGCCTATGCCCTGCTCATACTCGACCGCGGTCTCAACCCCGTATTCATGAGCAAGCTCGATTATGGCAAACAGTATTTTGGCCGATGGAATCGCTATCACCGCGACTTGGCCAACTTAACCTCCTGGGTCACAGACACCACCGAATCTCCGGTTAATTGGCAGGTGGTGGGACTTCGTTCTGGCATGCGAAATTGGCTCAACGCCCCCATTCTTTACATTTCCGGCCGCCAAGACCCAAAGTTTTCCACCGCCGACCTCGCGCTGCTCCGCCGTTATATCGCTCATGGTGGCACCGTGTTGTGCTCCTGCGATCAGGCGTCAACCGCCTTTCGGCTGGCCATGCTCAAATACGGCGCTGAGGTCATGAAGCACCAGTATGAATTCGCACGCCTCACCCCCGCCAACATTCTCTTCCATATTCAACCCTGGTACCGTAAATTTTTTCTGAATATGTATGCGATTTCCAATGGCGTGCGCTATGTATGGCTGGTGGCACCGGAAGATTTCAGCTCCATCTGGCAGCGACACGGCTTTGCCAACCGTCAACCCTGGCAATTTGCGTTAAATCTCTATTTATACTGCACCGGAAAACGGATCGAATCCAGCCGCCTGCATTCGCTTTATGTTGCCCCACCACCCCCCGGCGGCGATACTCATGTCGTACGCCTCGTGCAGTTGTCTTACTCCGGCAACTGGCATCCCGAACCCGGCGCCTGGCCCCGATTCAGTCGCATCATGGGCCGCAAGTACAACACCAACCTGCAGCTTAACACCGCGCCAACCGTGGCAGCCCGCCCCGCCGGCCCGGACCTGCTTTACCTTACCGGCACCGGCCAATGCAACCTTACAGCCGCACAAGTTCACTCGGTTCGAACCCTGCTGCAATCCGGAGGAACCCTCTTCGCCGATGCCGCCGGGGGAAGCCGACAATTCACAGATTCATTTAATAAACTTGTCGCCAAGCTATTCCCCGGCAAAGTGCTGCAACAAATTAAGCCGACTTCCGCCCTTTTCAGCGGAGAGTTTGCCGGCGCAACCAAAATTGCCCGCATACGCCTCCGCAAATTTGCAATAGCCTCGCAAGGCATGCACAAACACCCCCACCTGCAGGGCATCAGAATCGGCCGCCGCTGGGCCATCATTTTTTCACCCGATGATATCGCCTCCGGCCTGCTGGGCACGCACACCTGGGGCATCATCGGCTACACGCCGCAATCGAGCCTCGAGCTTGCCCGCAACATCGTCGCCTACGCCGCAGCAGCTAAAAAATAGCAACTTGGCAGCCACCTGCGCGGCTCGCGGCATCTTATACCAATCCGCGATCGTCCTTGTGGCAAGTTATTGCCTGCAATTCATTTTTCAATCGTTACGAATTATCTCATTAACTGCAAAAATTCGGCCCCACAAGCTATACTGTTACCGATTGGTACGCGAATTGCGCGCGGGCGGCGGCTCGCTTTTTGTACTTAAGAGTGGCCATGAGACTTGATACCTCCCATCACATGCGACTAGAACAGCGAATGAAGCTGGCGCCACGCATGATTCAGTCCATGGAAATTCTCCAGTTACCCACCATGGCGCTGGAAGAACGCATAGACCAGGAGCTTTCCGCCAACCCCATGCTTGAAAAACAGGAATCTCCATTCGACCGCGGACCCGACCTCGACCCGATTGGTGGCACCGCAGCCGAGGCCGCTGCGCCTGCGGCTCCGGCCGCCAATGACGCCGCCGGGACGCCCGCCACCGACCCGCCCGACCCAGCCACAGCTGCCGACGCCGCATTGACCCGCTTTCTCGAAGACCAGCGATATCTCTCGCAAGGCAGCTCTCGCCGCGTCTCTTCCGGCGATCATGACCCAAAAATGGAAGCCATGGCCAATGCCGCCGCCCGCGGCATTTCCCTGCAGGAGGAGCTGCTCCAACAATGGAGCCTGGTGGATGTTGACGATCGCATTCGCCGCGCAGGCGATATTCTCATTGATTGGGTGGACCAGGACGGCTACATCCGCGATCCGCTTGATACCATCTGCCGCACCCTGCCCGTCGGCGTGCGCCGGCAGGACATTGCCGAGGCATGGCCCATTTTGCAGCAGCGCCTTGAGCCTGCGGGCATCGCCGCCCGCGACCTGCGAGAGTGCCTGCTGCTGCAGATAGATCGCCTCCATCGCGAGCAGGGTCTTGACGTCGCCGTGCCGCGCCTGTTGGTGAGCCGCTATCTTGAAGACCTCGAAATGAACCGCCTGCCGCAGATTGCCCGACGCGGCGAGCTTACCCTCGAGCAAATCAATCAGGCTCGCCAGTTCATGGCCCGGCACCTGTCGCCCCGGCCCGGGCGAATGCTTACCGAGTCGCAGGTACCCGTCATCATGCCCGACGCCATCATTCAACCCGATGAAGAAACCGGCAACTATATCATTCGTCTCACCGACGACCGGCTTCCACGCCTGTACATCAACGAAGCGTACGCCCGCATGGCCCGCACCCGCGGGGTAGATGACAAAACCCGTCAGTTTCTATCCAACAATTTGCGCAACGCCCGTTGGCTTATTGAAGCCATCGAACAGCGTCGTTCCACGCTGCTAAGGGTGCTTAAAGTGGTGGTGGAAGCGCAAAAGGACTTTATTGAGCATGGCCCTGAACAACTAAAGCCGCTCCCCATGACCGGCGTTGCCGAACAACTGGGTATACATGTAGGCACGGTAAGCCGGGCCGTTGCGGACAAATATGTGCAAACGCCCCGCGGTATTTTTGCGCTGCGGCAATTTTTTACCGGTGGCATGGCCAACGCCGCCGGTGAAGAAATGAGCTGGGATGCCATCAAGGCCGTGCTGCTGGATGTTATAGAAAATGAGGATAAAAAAAATCCGCTCAACGACGATCAAATTGTGGAAGAACTTCAGAAGCGTGGCATCAAACTCGCGCGGCGTACCGTGGCCAAATATCGCAAAATTGGCGACATCCCTCCCGCCCGCAGACGACGGGAGTTTTAGCCTCCAGCCACATAAACCGGCCAACCCGCTAGCAGCTCCCAAGCGCAGCACCCACGCTCTCCTGCTCGACTACTCTACTCTCGCCTGTTAAGGCAAGGATGCCAAAATCCCGATGCCGCACGATGCCGAATATCGGGGATATCGGCACAGCCGCGATCTCTACCTTCTCAACCTCCCCTCTCGCGGCTACGCCGCGCCGCCGCTGCACCACAGCAAACAAGAACCAGCACAAAGCTACCCCATCATGCCGGCAGACTACCGCTTGCCCACGCCATGGGCCAGATGTGGTTTATCGTACGGACACGTAAGGCCTGCGCAAGCCACGATATAACAAAATGGTGAAATAACAGGGCTATTTGCCAAAGGCCAGATGGCTATCCTATATCGGGAGTCAATAGTCGCTAAATTAGATGCCGATATCTGTAAGTGGACAATTTGGAGCATCAAAGTATGAATAATGAATTCAGGGCGCGGGCTCTCGCGTTCTGCGTCGAAATGTTGTGGGGGTCGTTCCGACAAATCGCCTGAAAACAACGTTGAAGACCGCCGCAGAGCTAAAGCCCGAATTCTCGCAAATCTTGTACATCGGTTGTGCCGTTTCCAAAAGCAACTTTTTGGAAAGTTCAACATGCGCAAACCAAATCTGATTCTGGAGCGTCACTCCTGTTAATTCTTTGAAACGCATCTCCAAAGATCGCCGCGAAACTACCAGATGATCCAGAATATCCTCAATGCTGATGGGTTTGTGGGCATTCTCCCGTATGAAATTCAGTGCGCCTACCACATCAGCATCTGGAAATGCGTAGGTATCGGTTGATTCCCGGTGAATAATCGGCAACGGTTCAACGAGCCGCGCCGGAGTCATGAGTTTTCCGGATTTCATCATACGCATCAGCATGTCGATTGCCTCCATCCCGACCTTCCGTCCATCCAGTGGAATACTGCTTATGGTGGGGTTGGCCAGCAGGCAAATCCATACTCGATTATCCACCGCACATACGGCAAATTCACCTGGCACACGAATGTGTTTCTTGCGTGCTAGGTGTAGAATTTCATAAGCAAATTTGTCAATGCAGGTGAAGATGCCGACGGGACGTGGAAGATTCACCAGCCAGTGTTCCAACGCCTGAAGATGTACCTTCTGGTGCAGTTGATCCCATGCTGTGGCAGCGCTTTCGAATACCGCACACTCATAACCCGCCTCTCGCAAGGTTTCGCTAAATCCGACTTTTCGATTTTCACCCCATACCGTTCTAATTGCGTATGGAAGTCCATAAAATGCGTAGTGCCGAAATCCGCGGGATATGAAATATTCGGCCGCCCTTGTTCCCACCAACCGGTCATCCGGTGCGATAATGCCAATGTCGGACAGATCGCCATCCCCCGAGATATCTACTACCGGCACGCGCATATTACGACATATCTCCAACAAATTTGCGTGGTTCTTCCAATTATCAATAATAATACCGTCCGTCAGACCGGCCGCCACATCCTGCTCGCTAACCTCGTCAAAGATTGCCATAGCAATGGAGCAATTCCCTCTCTGCCGGGCGGACCTTACGATTTCCTGCACCGCCTGTTCGCCATAGTTATCCATATCCGACGTGAACAGGGCGATTCTGTAAATTCGCTTACGTGATCGCTGAAATGAGTGTTGTGTGACTACCAACAGAAATCCTCCTAAGTAGGAACGCAGAAGAAATCATGCTGCCTTCTTGCCGAGCACATCATCATGATCGAACATGAAACCCATTTTATCGCGATGGCCGTTGACGCGGC
>JABEVB010000035.1 GCA_013044165.1 Phycisphaerales bacterium | reverse complement strand
GGCCTGGCCAGTTTGTTCATTGCCGATGAGTTTACGCATACCGCAGCGCCCATCCAACCCGTGGCTGATCAAAACATTCGTCGCGGTCTCAACTGGCTGATGAACAATTTTCATCCGCACAACACCGATATATATGTGCTCTATGGCTATGCCCGCGTCGGCTTGGCCTGCGGCCTGCAGAACTTTGGCGAGAGCAACTGGTACAATTTACTGGCATCGGAACTGCTTAAACTTCAGGGCCGCCGAGGCGAGTGGCATGCCGGAATCGTCGGCCCGCCGCAGGTAGACAGCGACATCATTGGCACCGCGTACGCCATGCTGGTATTAGATCGCGGTCTGAATCCGATTGTTTTTAACAAGCTGCAATACAGTGCTCATTATTATGGCCAATGGAATGCCCGCCCGCGCGACGACGCCAACCTTACAAGCTGGATGAGCCGCACCTTCGAAACACCGCTGAACTGGCAGGTGGTGAACATAGCAAGTCCGGTAAGGGACTGGCTGGATTCGCCCATTTTGTATATTGCCGGCCATAAGGACCCTCATTTTTCCCCGGTTGAACTGGCTAAGCTCAAGGCTTATGTTGATGCGGGCGGCATTGTATTTTCCAACAGCGATGGCGGCTCGCAGACTTTTACAACGGCGATGGCCCGCTACGCACAAGAAATTGCAGGGCCACAGTACAAAGTGGTCAAGCTCCCGCCTTCCAGCTTGATTTATACCATGCAACCCTGGTTTCATTTGCAGCGTCCCCCCTGGCTGCTGGCAGTTTCAAATGGTTCCCGCTACCTCTGGATCATCAGCCCACGCGACATGGCGGCAGCCTGGCAGCAGCGGCTGTTTGGCATAAAGGAAGATTGGGAGATCGCCGCCAATTTCTACTTCTACGCCACCGGCAAGGCCCCGCTGGCCAACAGGCTCCAGTCGCTGGTGGTCGCGCCGCCTGCTGCAAAGCCAAAGGTTGCGATCCACATCGCACACATCAAGTTCAAAGGCAACTGGAACCCCGAACCCGGTGCCTGGCCGCGCATGGCGCGGCTTGCAGCCGCCGATTTTGCTACCGCCCTAACCGTGCATAATCAAGCGATTCATTCACTCGATGCACACACTATGCCGCTGGCCGTGCTCGGCGGTACCGGAACAATTCGCCTCACGCCCGTGCAAATTGCCCATCTGCGGGCCTATCTGAACAATGGCGGCACGCTTTTGGTGGATTCGGTCGGCGGCCATTCGGCGTTTACCGCGGCTTTTCAGGCGGTGCAAACCGAGCTTTACCCCGGCACACTCATGCGTCAATTACCCGCCCACAGCCGCATCTATACGGGCCGCATGCCGCGCGGAGTAGATGCTTCTGTGGTGCATTATCGCAAGTTCTACACAGAGAAGAATGGTGCCAAAAGCGACCCCGATTTAATGGGCATTAAGCGCCATGGCCGATGGGTTGTGCTGTTTTCCAGCGAGGATATAACCAGCGGCCTGTTGGGCACCAATACTTGGGGCATCGCCGGCTATATGCCGGCGTCAGCTCAAAAGCTGGTGCGCAACATTATTGGCTATGTTATTGCTGAACATGTGTCGGCCCCGCGAGTTATAGAGAACGCCGCCGCCAGGTAGCTGCGCTCGGTTGTGCCGGCAAAGCTTGATTGCACGCCCCAAAACCGGCCCCACACCCGCGAGCCTGCAGCACCCGAGTTGCATCAGGGTGGAGGCTCGATATCGCGTTGTACCACTGCTGCCACCCTTTGGCTGCAAGCCGGACCGTTACCAGTCCAATGGCGCAAGCCAGCGCTGGCGAAGGGAATCTACGGGTTCGTTCATAAGTACTTTGCCCCCGATACCCGCTACCTGCATTCGCCCTTGGGCGGTTACTTCTCCAATGACCGCAGCGCCAAAGGGCTGAAGTTTGGACAGCACCGTCGCACACTTCTGCGGCTCCACCTCCAGAACATAGCGGCTGGCCGACTCTGAAAACAGCAGCACATCATCCTGAACGACATCGTCGCTGCGCGGGCACTTATCTAATTCGATCGTTGCGCCGAGGTCGCCGGCAAAAAGCATTTCAGCCAGCGCCACGGCCAAGCCCCCCTCCGAGGCATCATGCGCCGAACGAACCAGGCCGGCGGCAATCACCTCGGCCACGGCCTGGTGGAGGGCCGGCGCCGTTTTAAGGTCTACAACAGCAATAGATTTGCCGACATGGCCCGCCAGGGCCCAATAAATTGAGCCGCCAAGCTCACGTCGCGTGGTGCCGAGCGCAACAAGCTTGTTGCCCGGCTGCTTGGCCTCCATGGTAATGCAGCGGCGGGCGTCGGCGATGACGCTGATGGCGCTAATCAGCAGCGTGTAGGGTATGCAAATGCGGCGACCGCTTTCGGTGATAAACTCGTTGGAGAGCGAATCTTTGCCGGAAATAAATGGCGTACGATAGGCCATGGCTCCGTCGTAGCAGGCCTGGCAGGCCAGCACCAGAGCGCCGAGGTGCATGGGGTCGGTGCATTTGGGCCAGCAGAAGTTGTCGAGCAGGGCCGTGCGAGCCGGATCGCCGCCGACACACACAATATTGCGGATGGCTTCGTCCATGCCATTGAGGGCCATGTGGTACGGGCACACGTCGCCAAAGCGCGGCTGGCAGCCCACCGCGAGCACCACAGCGCCACTGCCTGTGGCCAGCGGCCGCACCACCGCCGCATCGCCCGGGCCATGGCCACCCGGGCCTACCAGCGGTTTAATGATGGTGTTGCCCTGCACTTCATGATCGTACTGGCGAATAATCCAGTGTTTGCTCGCAATGGTCGGGTGCGCCAATACGTCGCCCAGCGCATGGGCATAATCGCGCGGTTCGTGACCCGACGGATCGTGCAGGTGCGGCTGCTGCCAAAGCGCTTTGCGCACCGGCCGTGGCAGGCCATCATGTATGAACTCCATGGCGATCATCGCCACATTGTGTCCTTCATACGTCAGCGACAGCATGCCGCTGCCGTCAAAGCAGCCAATATCGGTGACTTCCACATCTTCGGCGGCGGCGAGCGCGATTATTTTTGCGGCCTTTTCGGGTGGGGCGGCCAGCACCATGCGTTCCTGGGCTTCGCTGATCCAAATTTCCGCATACGAAAGCCCCTGATATTTCAGCGGGACTTTTTCAAGTTGTACGGAGGCGCCGGTCTTTTCACCCATTTCGCCAACGGCGCTTGAAAGTCCGCCGGCGCCGCAGTCGGTGATGGCATGAAACAGCGGGCCGCCGGCCGCGTCGCGCGCCTGCAGCAACACATCGAGCATTTTTTTCTCGGTGATGGCGTTGCCAATCTGCACGGCATGACTGAACTCGTCGGCATGGGTGTTGGTGACCACATCGCTGGAAAATGTCGCACCATGAATGCCATCGCGACCCGTGCGCCCACCCATGACCAGTATTCTATCGCCTGGAGTCGCCGCGCCTTTTTGCGCAAACCGCCGCGGCATCAGTCCGATGCTTCCACAGAACACCAACGGGTTGCCGATATAGCGCTGGTCAAAATAGACCGCGCCGTTGACGGTGGGTATGCCCATGCGGTTGCCATAGTCGCGCACGCCCGCGGTAACGCGCTGGGCGCTGCGCCGCGGATGAATAACGCCGGCGGGAACATCCGCCGCGGGCGTGTTGGGGTCGGCAAAGCAAAATACATCGGTCGAGGCAATAGGCTTGGCGCCCAGACCGGTGCCGATGACATCGCGAATGCAGCCGCCAATGCCCGTGGCCGCGCCGCCATAAGGTTCGATGGCCGAGGGGCGATTGTGCGTCTCCACCTTCATGCACACGGCATAATGATCGTCAAAGGCGATCACGCCGGCATTGTCTTTAAATACGCTGATGGTCCAGGGAAGGTTTAACTCGCTGGTGGCGCGAAAAATGGTGGATTTAACGAGATTGTCTATGGTTTGAGTGCGGCTGGCAGTCTGGTGCTCGCCCCGCGCCGCCGGGTCGCCATGGTGGGTAAACTCCACGCGAGCCTTGAGCGTTTTATGCACACAATGCTCGCTCCAGCTTTGGGCAATCGTTTCAAGCTCGGCATCGGTGGGATCGCGCTGCTGCTGTTTAAAATAGGCCTGCACGGTCTGCATTTCAGTTAAATCTAAAAACAAATGGCCCTTGCGCGACAGGCTAAGCAACTGCTCCGGCGTCAGCGTGCGCAGCGGTACTTCAACGCGTTTGAATTCATACGGTCGGCCATGCGGAAACTCCTTAGGCTCAAATGCCTTGAGATGGACTTGTTCAATGCTGTCGTTGGCTAAAAATTTGCGCACCATGCGGTCGGCGGCGGACTCGTTTAACTCGCCTTCCAAAAAGTAAAGCCGCCCGGTGCGAACCTCAATGGGTGGGGCGGCGGCGGAGTACTCTACGTCGAGAAGATCGGCGATGGCCATTTCACAGCTTGCGGCCACGGGATCCATTACACCGGGCTTGACATGCACTTCCACCCGGCGGCCATGGCCCGCCACGCTTGGCGATTCTGCGGTTTCGGTGACGGGGTCGGCGAGCACTTCATGGGTAATGCGCTTAAGATGGGACGCGGTCAAAAGGCGGTCATCGCCCTGGAGTAAAAAAATTCGCGCGGTGCGCACCGAGCGAACCGCCGTCTGGCCGGCTTGCCGCAACTCATGCAGGGCCGCGAGGCCGGCCGGGTCGTCTTGGGGGTTTTTGGGATGAATTTCCACTCGGTAAAAGGCCATGTTTCTCCTTTTAGGCGGGCCACGCTTATAGACCTGTATTATGCGCGAGCGGCCGGACTTTATCATCCTGCGGACGACCCATCACCGGGTTATGGGCCTGTGACAGGTTCCGCCAAATGCCAGGGACGGGAAAATATTCAGGAACCGGGCCGCACGAAGGGCATTGGGCGTAATAGCACCACTTTGTGGCC
>JABEVB010000215.1 GCA_013044165.1 Phycisphaerales bacterium | reverse complement strand
TTTGGCCGCCAAGTTCACCGAGCGGTGCTGTTACGCCCAAGGCGATTCGTGAGGCCCGGTTCCTTCATTTGGCTTTTGGCAGAAACTGTCACAGGCCCCCTGAAAACCACCCATTGTGGCACACTTGTTGGACGGGGCGGTTTGGCGTTAAACTATTGGGCTATTAAAGCCCGGGTGGCGAAATTGGCAGACGCGCCAGCTTGAGGTGCTGGTGGGCGCAAGCTCTTGCAGGTTCGAATCCTGTCCCGGGCAGTTGTTGAAGCAGTAAAATTTCCTCCCCTCTATGCCGCGCCATAAAATGTAACACTCATCCCCAATTAGCTTTTCTACAGGCAATCCATTTGACACACCCCAAGGGGCACCGTGAAACATGCTTTACGATGAACGAGCGAACACTCATTTATGAGGCCTAAAACCCTGTCGGTTCGCTCTCCCGCAGGATAGGCAAACAGCACGTGACCAAACAGCACCGGGCAAACTTGAAACGTACCCTCCCGGCCAAAAAACGCCGCGAACCGCTCAACGACCTGACGCTTGCGCCGGCATGGATGCACCCGATCTTTCGCGAACTCGCGGGAGAGAAGCCATGAATCTGGGTTTCCTTGCCTTGCCGGCGGATGAACGCCGGCTATATATTGAGCAGGCGGCGATAAAGCGAAACTTGTCACCCGTCATCATGGAGAAGGACTTTTGGGTATGTTGGCTGCTGGGTGTACTGTTCGAGTCAGAATTTGCGGACAGCCTGGTTTTTAAGGGCGGAACATCTCTCTCAAAGGTATTTGGCGTCATTGAACGGTTTGCGGAAGACATTGCTTTATCACTCTCGCCTGAATTTCTGAAACTCCCGCCTGCAGGCAAAAGCCGAAATCAAGCCGGCAAATGGATGAAAAATGCCGAAACTGCTTGTGGGAGCGCCGTACAAAACCGGATCGGCCCGGTGATGGAAGCGGTGGCCAGCAGGGGTGCTGGAAAAGGGTGCCGGCCCTTGGTTTGAATTCCGGATTGATACGCAGACACGTTCTCCGGTGCTTTTTTTCACTGTCCTTCGTCGCAACCGCCGGGATTCGATTATTTGCGGCGGTCCGTCAAGTTGGAATTTGGCTCGCGTAGCCGCCCGCGCCGGGTGCGGCCCGGATATAATAACCCGCAGCAAGCAGTAATTGCCTGCTACCGGCCATTCTTGCGGCCGAAGCGCAGCGGGTGATAATACCTGCCTATGGCCAAAAAACCGTATAGCAAATTCCGATCACGTCTCTGGAAGATCGTCGAAATTGATCGGCAGTTGCAGCAGCAGCTCAGGCACGGGCGCCCGTGCACCACAACAACGCTGCTGGAAGCCCTGGGTGACGGTATTGACGAACGCACCCTGCGCCGTCTGATTGAATTGATGCGTGATGACCTGGGCGCCCCGATTAAATATGACCGCTCGCAGCAGACCTACCTCTATACCCAGCCGAACTGGGTGGTACCCAATGTGCATCTTGATGCGGCCGAAATGCAGGCGATGGCCACGGCGATCCAGGCAATTCGACCGGTTTTGCCGGTGCCAATGTCGCAGCGTCTGGATAACCTGCTTGCCAAGTTGCTTGACGCTATGCCGGAAAGCCAGCGCGATGAAATCCGCCGGGCGCAGCGGCAAATTGAGTTTGTGCCTGCGGCAGTGCTTTCCAGGGGAGCCGAATGGTTTGAGCCGCTATCGTTGGCCATACGCACGCAAATGAGTGTTGATATGACCTATTATGTGCTCAGCAAGCAGCAGGAAACCCAACGCCGCTTTGATCCGTATTATCTGCGTAATTACCAGGGCACCTGGTATGTGGTGGGGTACGACCACCTGACCAAATATTGGCCCATTCTAAACCTTGCCCGCATTCGCAAGCTGTCGGTTTCGGATGATGCTTACCGTGTTCAGCCGTTCAGCGCGGCGCGTTATTTTAAGGGCAGCCTGGGCGTTATTGTCGGCGGTGAGCCCCGGCTGGTGCGCATCAGACTCACGGGCTATGCCGCCAGCACCGCGGGTGAACGTATCTGGCCGCCGGGCTTTACCTACCAGCAGACGGGGCCGAATGACGGCATTCTCTCCGGCAAACTCGCCGACCTGACCGACTTACTGCACTGGGTATCATCCTTTCAATGCGAAGCGGAAATGCTCTCTGACTCTGACGGTCCCGCCGCCACATAAATGGTAACGTAATCCCGCAGTGGTACCTGACGGCAGGCTTAACTCTCACATCGCTGCCTGTCGGCACACAATTGCGCGCGGACAATAACTGTCCGCATCGTGGTGTACATTTGGTGGCGTTGAACTGTTCAGGTGTGCTGAGCAGGGCCAGTTGCCGGCCATTGCGCATTGTTCGAAGGCATAAGGAGAACATTATGAAGGGCTTTCTGGGAACCACGCTGAAGATGCTGGGCGTATGGCGCTGGTGCGATGGCTGCGGATCGCCAAGACTGCTCGCTGGAAACATCTGGCCGATGTACGCACGGCGTTCAGAGCGGCCGATGAAGTAAAAGTGGCCAGTGGCAGATCCGTGGTGGTATTTAATATTGGGGGCAATAAGTACCGCTTGATTGCCGCTATTCACTATAATACGGGCAAATTGTATGTCCTTGGCTTCATGAGTCATCGGGAATACAGCCTGGACCGATGGAAGGAGTCTTTATGAAGACCCGCGCCAAATTGAAATTCCAGAACTTCCCGACGGATTATCCGGCGCTTGTCAATATGCTGCCCCCGCGCCCGATTCATGACCGCGTTGACTATGATAACGTCATGGAAGTAGTGCTGGCGATGGCCGGCCATCGTATGACCACCGATCAGGAAGATTATTTTGAGCTTCTGTCGGAACTGATTATAAAATACGACCAGGAACATGGCGAAAAGTTGCCGGACGGTACGCCTCGCGAACGGCTGCGCACGTTAATGAAAACGGCCGAAATGAGCGCATCGGATTTGGGGCGGCTGCTTGGAAACCGCGGACTGGGATCGAGCCTGCTTAATGGCGCCCGGGAAATGTCTAAAACGCATATCCGTAAGCTCTGCCAACACTTTCATCTTTCAGCGGATTATTTCCTTTAGGAAGGCCATTAGCTTCCCCGGCCCTGGCCCGGCCGCCTGTGTTCAGTGCCACCGGCCCGCGAAGCGGTTAGGGTAATAGCTGTTCACGCCATCGGATACCCGTAAGCCATCCGTCGAGCAACATGGTCGAAATAAGGCCACCCAAGAGGCCTCAATTTAGCCCAAAGCGAATACCTCCGTTGTAAAAAAGGACGCGCTACGCGATGGGATGCGAAGCGCCCGTCGGAGTAACCATAATGCTGTGACGCGGACAGTAACTGTCCGCATCGGCAGCTAAAATGGAGCTATGGTAGTTTCGCAGGCCATCACACTCGGCATCTGCTCCGACACCCATGGCGAACAAATGCCGCAATGGCCGGGCCGCAAACTTAATGCCGTGCTGCACGGTGGCGATATTTATCACGCGCCCGCTCTTGCCCACGGTGACAATTATGCCAACCCGCGTTCATGGGCAGCAGCACTTGGAATGCCTGTGCTGGCAGTTCGAGGCAATCATGATTATCGCGACCCGGACAGGTTCTTTCAGGTTGCGGAAGATATTTCTGGCTCGGTACGCAATATGGCCCGCGGCCTGTGGGTGGCGGGCGTTGGCTTTGCGCCCGAATGGTATTGCGACATGCCTGGCGAAAGGGACCTGGAACCCCAGTGCCGCAGCCTGCTTCGTATGGCGAGTCGGCTGGTTATGCCGGGCCAGCGCGTCATTTTGCTGACACACTACCCGCCAAAGTTGCCGGAATTGCCGTGCGATAAACTCTCGGCTGGCTGCGCTTATGAATGCGTAGCCGATTTGATGGAAGAGCTGCGGCCGATCGCAATTGTGTTCGGCCACATGCATGAGTGGTTTGGCCTGCGATGGCGGCGTGCGAATGGAACATTGCTTGTAAACCCCGGCCCACGAGGTGGATTGTTAACCATCAGCGCCCAAAGTAAGCCCGATGCGACGTATGAGGCGAATGCCACTGTTGGTGGCGATGGGGAGACTGCAGGTTGAACTGCGAGCTTGGGAAAGGAGCCACCTTGCTGCGGTTGGGGTTTATCGAAATGCTGGCGGATAACGGGATACAACCGGCGCCGGGCGGTTGAAAACAAGTACTCTAACGGGCTGTGGGATCAAGAATGGAAAGCGATTTGAAATACACACGATAAAACCCGCGGTCCCGGGTCAGCAGGCGGTCGGCTTGGCATAATGCATGGGCGCCAATCAGGAAGTCCGCGGCCACCCTGCTCCGTGGGCCGCCCCGGCGGCGATAATCCTTCCATGCCCGCGAAGCCTCCAGTGCACTATCCACTGTCATCGGGCTGAACTCCACACCCAGCAGATCCATCGCCTCGCGTACTGCTACTGCCGACGGGAAAAAAGCGCCGAGTTCAGCCCAAATCACTTCGCACGCTATGAGTTGCCCATCTGCAATGCCTCGCTGTAGCGATTCTTTGGATATTGCACCGAAGGTGCGATCGCCACCGAACACATCAAGCAGAATATTGGTATCAACAGCGGTAATCACCGTCCCAATGCCTTCCCACGCAGTTCTGTTATGATTTGATCGGTCGGCTTTTTGAGTTTAAGGATGCCGTACACGGCGTCAACCGGATCGCGTGCGCCTGCTTTCATCAGCGTCAGTCGGCCGGCCTCCTCACGAACGTCCAAGGTCTGGCCTGGGCGAATACCCAGTCGCCGCCGCAGCAATTGCGGAATGGTTATCTGTCCTTTTTCGGAGACGATTGTTTTCATACTTATAGTGTATGAATTCCGACCATTAGTGTCAATGCTAATTTGCATACGCCCATCGCAGTTGTGTTCGGCCACATGCACGAGTGGTTTGGCCTTCGATGGCGGCGTGCGGCCGGGACACTGCTGGTAAGCCTCGGCCCGCGCGGTGGGTTGTTAATCATCAGCGCCCACACTAAGCCTGAGGTGACGTATGAGGCGAATATCGCTATTGGTGCCAACCTAACCTAAAGCTGGGAGTAAGCATCTGTTCCGGACAATAACTGTCCGCCCACGGCGGTAACAATATAATCATCGGCGGGCGGTACGCAGCGTAACGCCGGGGTTGGGAGAGACTTTATGCGGGCAACGTGATGGATGACTTGTTTTAATTTCAATGCTCTGCGTATGAAGGATGGTATTTAACGAATGGTCAATCATTTATAAACTCGGCGATACGTTGCGTCCTCTGCGATGAATTCCG
>JABEVB010000214.1 GCA_013044165.1 Phycisphaerales bacterium | reverse complement strand
TGGAGGGCGAAATCCCGATGTGGTCGGGAACCACGTATCGGGAAGGCATGGATGCCGAAATCTCCCGGCGCTGGCCGGGACAGGCCTCTGTGGCAGGGATCCAAAGATCGGGGCTCTCGCGGCGGAGCCGCGCGGCTTACGCCTCGATCTGGGTCAAAAGCGGGCTGCATAAGCTCTCACAGGCCGTTTTGACCAACCGCTTCTTCAACGATTTTGGTAGGCTTTGGACGCTGCGACGCGTATAATTCAGCGGTTTAACCGGCTCTGCCGAGGAGAATAACATGACCGAACAAGATTCTTCCTACGAGGTAACTCCGCCCGCTGCACCGCCGCCGCCGCCGGCGGTATTGGCCGCCAATGCCCCCAAAGCCTCCACCGCTGGTACAGCCGATAGCGATCCCGAACAGGACGATATGCTCGATGTCGAGGAAAACCGCCCCTTCGCCATGCTTGCCTATATTGGCCCGCTGGTGTTGGTACCGCTGCTGGCGGCGAGGCAGTCGCCATTTGCGCGGCACCATACCAACCAGGGCTTTGTGCTTTTTATAGCCGAAGCTGTTGTTTGGGGTTTGGGCAACATCATTAATATCATCATGGGTGGGTCGCTGTTCCTTTCGCCAACCTCACAACATGCCGCCGTTTACTTATGGCTGTTTTTGGGTGCGGTTGTGTACGCCGGCTTTGTGGCCCTGTCGCTTTTAGGTTTGTTGCATGCTTACTCGGGCACACGCGATCGGCTGCCCGCGCTGGGTAACTACCAGATCGTCAAGCGATAGGCCCCCGCCGCGCTATACCCTCCTGCCAAAAAGGATTGCATTACCTTGCCAGCTTCTGCCAAGCTCACCTGGTTCGATGCCCACCTTGACCTAGCCTATTTGGCGGCATCCGGCAACGATTTAACCGCAACCAGCATCCCGGCAAATCAGGCCATAACATTCAGTACTCTTGCCCAAGGCAATGTGCGCCGTATGCTTGCCACCATTTTTGTGCAGCGCCAAATAACGTCCGGCCCGCCGGAGCAGCAGGCTACCGGGCCTTGGTGCTTCGATACTATTCAAGACGCTTACCAGTGCAGCCTCATGCAACTGCAGCAGTATGGGCGCTGGCACACCGCAAATAACCTGCATATCGTTTCGCAAGCCGCCGGCCCACCTCAGGCGACACCCCGTGGAGCCCACCCGGCAACCAACACGCCCCAGGCAATCATTCTGCTTGAAGGCGCCACCGGCCTGCGCGACGTACGCGACCTTGATCTCTTCTATCAAGGCGGTGTTCGCGTGCTGGCGCTCACCTGGGTGGATGGCAATCAATGGAGCGGAGGTGATCAATCCGGTGGTGATATCACGCCTGCCGGGCTTCAACTTTTGGCCAAAGCCGACAGCCTTAACATGGTGCACGACGTCTCACACCTGTCTGAGCGGGCCTTCTGGACGCTGCTCGATCACGCCCAGCGGCCTAAAATAGCATCGCACAGCAATTGCCGCTCGCTGCTGCCGGGCAAGCAACATCCCGAACGTCATTTATCTGATCGGCAGATTGCAGCACTCGCTACGGCACGGGGAGTCATCGGCATTAATCTCTTCGGCAAGTTCTTGTGCAGCAATGGCCGGGCCACTATTCAACATGTAGTAGACCACATCGGGCATATCACCAACGTCACGGGCCGCGGCGATTGCATCGGCCTTGGCTCCGACATGGATGGCGGCTTTACCAGCAGCGAACTCCCGCAGGGCATTGCCAGCCCGGCTGATCTCTATAAAATCGCCGACGCGCTGGCGGCGGCCAATTACTCCGACGCCTTTATCCACGGCTTTGCCCATAAAAATTGGGATCGCTTCTTCGCCGCCGCGCTACCGGGTTTCTGACGGCGGGATAAAATCGCCCAACAAGCGCCAAAGCCTCCAACCAGACAAAATGTCTGCGCGCTGTCGCGGCGTTAAATTCACCGCGCCCCTTGCAAAATTGAATCACGAACGCACGCGACCAGGAGATCAGCCTTTGTTGTTCAACAAACCGTGTAGCCCGGCCATTATTGGCCGCCCTGCCAGGGCTTGCCCAAACTTATCGCAGCAATCGCTGCCATTTGGCTAGCTGCGTTTTAAGTTGTTTGATTCCGCCGGCTCCATGGCTTTTGTAGCGCTTGACCACAGAGTTAGAACCTAAAATGCCGTAAACATCTTTTTCAATCGCGTCGCACGCCGCCCTAAGGTCTGAAAGTTCAAGCTGCGACAGCTCGGTAATGCCGCGGGTTTCGCATTGTGCCACCAGCCGCCCCACCACCTGATGCGCCTGGCGAAAGGGCACTCCACGCCCCACGAGGTACTCGGCCAACGCGGTGGCATCCATAAAACCCTCGGCCAGCCGCGCCTGCAGCGGCTGCAGTTTAAAGTTTGTGCTTCCCACAATGCCCGCGGCAATGGCCAAGCTGGCCTCCACGGTGTCGGCAGCGGCAAAGAGCCAGCGCTTGTCTTCCTGCATGTCGCGGTTGTACGCCAGCGGCTGGCCCTTGAGCATCGTTACGACGGCCACAAGATGGCCCAGCACGCCACCGGCTTTGCCACGCATAAGCTCGAGCATGTCGGGGTTGCGTTTCTGCGGCATCATGCTGCTGCCCGTGGTGTATTTGTCGGCAATTTTTATGAAGTCAAACTCGGTGGATGAATACAAAATCCACTGTTCGGCCCAGCGCGATAAATGCACCGCAATGAGCGTAAGGTCAAAGGCCAGTTCCGCGACAAAATCGCGGTCGCTGATTGCATCCATCGAATTATCGCTTATGCCCGCAAAGCCAAGCAATTTGGCCACCATCCGACGGTCTATCGGCAAGGTGCTTCCGGCGACTGCGCCGCTGCCCAACGGACATATATTGACTCGCTTGCGGCAATCGCCCAATCGCTGCTTATCGCGATCCAGCATTTCAACATAGGCCAGCAGTTCGTGGCCAATCAGCACCGGCTGGGCGTGCTGCAGATGGGTAAACGCCGGCATAGCCGATGCGCCCTGGCTTTGCGCCAAACCTACAAACGCCCGCTGCAGAGTGGCAATTTGCTCACCAAGCCTGTCAATGGCCTCGCGGCACCAGAGCCTGAAATCCAACGCCACCTGATCGTTGCGGGAGCGCGCGGTATGCAGTTTTTTTCCCGGCTCGCCGATTTTGGCGATCAGCGCCGACTCCACAGCCATGTGAATGTCTTCCTGCTCGAGGTTAAAGGCAAAACGCCCCGCCTCTATTTCGGCAAGTATTTCCAGCAGGCCCCGCTTGATGGCAGCACATTCCGTTTGGGTAATAAGCCCAACCTTGGCAAGCATTTGAGCGTGCGCAATCGAGCCGTTGATGTCGTGCCGCGCAAGCCGACGGTCAAACGACAGCGACTCAACATAATGCACCGCGAGTTCGTCGGTGGCGTCGGCGATGCGTGCCTGCCAAGCTTTGGCCGGCGCATCCATCTTGATGGATTTGCCGCTATTTGTTTTTGATTTATTTTTCATATTTAAACTGCTTACAACAAAGTACTCTAAACCAAAGCAAATTATACCGCCCTTCATTGAGGCGACTACCACCCAACGAGCAAGCCCCAGCCCACACATGGCAATGCGGCCTGACCTTTACACTCGGCAACCGCACACCAGCGGCCGCACCTGACCGAAAGCAACGGATTCATCATGGTGGTGTATTGCAGGGTTATTTCGCTGGCCCAAGCGTGGCGCCCGCATCCTCTGGTCTGCCGTGCGTGAGCGGCAGAATAATTCGGAATGTCGTGCCCCCGCCCACCGTGGAGTTGGCCTCCACCCTGCCGCCGTGCTCGGCGACGATTTTGCGCGTCACCGCCAGCCCCAGGCCGGTGCCGCGCTGCCCCTTGGTGGAGTAAAACGGCTCAAATATGCGCTTGAGATTCTCCGGCGATATGCCCACACCATTGTCCTGCACTTCTATCACGGCCTGCTGCTCGCTGGTATTGACATCACATGACAGCGTAACAACGCCCCGATCGTTCTCCACCGCGTCCATGGCGTTGGTCAGCAGGTTGAGCACCGCCTGATGCAACCCATCAGGATCGGCCGGCACCGGGGGCTGATCTTTATTGATTTCTGTCAACAGCGTAATATGCCTGTCGGTGGCACTGCTCTGCACCAGTTCCAGACATTCATTAAGCAAATAGGGCAGGTTGGTCAATTCATAGTTGGGGCTTCGCGGCTTGCTGTAGGCAAGCATATTCATGGTAAGGGCCTGTACTTTGTCCAGGTTTCGCTGCAGCACGCCCCAGCCGGTACGAATGTGGTTGAGGTCGCCGCGATCAATGCCCAGTTCCACGATGTCGGCCCCGCCGCGCATGCCTTGCAGAATATTTTTGATGGAATGCGAGAGCGAGGCCACCGTCTGCCCTGCCGCCGCGAGGCGCTCCTGCTGCACGCTTTCCTGATAGAGCCGGGCGATTTCGATGGCCAGGCCGGTCTGCAGTCCTATCGCCGTCAGAAGGCGAAGCTGATCGGGCGTGTAAGAATAATTGGCCACACTGGAATCTATATGCAGCACGCCCAGGTTCTTTTCGCGACCCTTGATGGGTACGCATATCGCGCTGCGAATCGCCAGGTTATGCACCGACTTGCCTTTTTGAAAGCGCTGGTCGGTCATAGCGTTACTTGAGAGTACGCCTTCGTTTTTGGCCAGCACATGGCGAATAATGGTCTGGCTGACGGCAATTTTTCCGACTTGTTCTTCGTTGCGATAGCGCACCACGACCGGCACCACCTGCCCGCTGGCATCGTCCAGCAACCCGATAAATCCACGATCAGCCCGTAACTGCTCAAACACCAGGTCCATCACCTTGTTGAGCAACTGCACCTGATCGAACACGCTGGCAATAGCCGTGGATATCTGCAGCAGCACACGAAAATGCGCCATGGCCACCTGCGACGGCTCGGGGGCGGCAAGCACAACCGAATCGTCATTGCTGGGCACGGTGGACAAAATCGCCGAATCCGACGGATTTTGCGCATCACCCGACGCAATCTCGTCACTCTCCGCAAGGCTTACACTGCGGCTTGGCGCCCCAAACACCAGCAAGGTTGAGCCTAGCCGTATCTGGTCGCCGACTTTTACCTTTGAGCTTTTATTGATGCGCACGCCATTGACAAAAACGCCATTGGCTCCGCCCTCGTCAAAAAGCACCCAACTCTTGTCCGCCCATTCCAGCCGCGCATGGCGACGCGATACCGTCAGGTCTGTCAGGGGCACATGTTCGCTGGCCCGCCCCAGCAAAACCGGTTCGTTCGACGAAAAATCAAACTGCCGTCCCTTATCCGGGCCTTGCAGCACATATAAAAATAACGCCGGCACAGTACCTCAATCCAAAATATCGGTTCGTCTGCATCACCGCCTTGCATCAGCCCCGAGGTCGGCCGCACCTGCGCAGCCGACAGGCACAATGCCGTCATACAGAATATCGCCAGAACCTGTTAGTTTACTGGATGGGGCACGTCTCAACAATATGCTTGCCCGAATCATGAAACAACTGCCGCAGGCGCCGCACCCGCGCCAGTGCCTGCTCGGCGAGGCTTTCAAACAATTGCTGCACCTGTCCATGGCGGGCCACAGGCGCATAGCGGGCATAAAAGCTCGCAGATCGCTTTTCGCTCGCAACGGTAATCTTCATGGCCTCGTCCAGCCGCGGCTCATCACGGGCATCTACCAGCCTCGGACCGACGCACACCATGCTTTTATCGCGGTTATCAAGGTAAAAACACGCATCGGCGAAAAGGGAACGCAGCAGCTCCTGCACCATAGCGCGGTGACGGCTTTCTTCCTGCGCCATGGCCTCAAAGCTCGCCCGCAACTGTGAATGAGAAGATTTTTCAGCTAAAATGATATACCGGTAAGCCGCCACCGCCTCGCCATACGCGGCGATCGCCAGGGCTTTGTCGTCCCCCAAATGGACAAGATCTACATCCGGAACCTTTTTTGCCATACAGCTACAATTGTAGCACGATATGAGACGCCGTGGGAGCGAAGAAAAATCCGACAGCCTGTTTGGCAATCTAGTTGTCGGACGCTATCGCCGCAATGGCCGCCGCCCGCGCAATGGCGGTCTGCCGTCGCCGTGCCTGCGACTCGGTTTCGTCGGGTAGCGCCTCGGCCTTGGCCATCTCTTCGGCGGCAAGCTCGCCGGTAGCCTCCGACGCCGCAAGCGCATCATCGGTAAGAATAGCCAGAGCATTGTCTTTCATCTGGGCATAGCCACCGCTAATGACAAACCGCTCTTCACCCTTGCCCACCACATCCAACTTTAAGATGCCGGGCTTCAGCTTGGCCACCAACGGCGCATGGCGGTTAAGTACCCCAAGATAGCCATCATCGGCCGGCAAAACCGCAATCGTGATTTCTCCATCCAAAATGGTTTTTTCGGGCGTCACTACAGATGCTTTAAACGGGGTGTATGCCATGCGTTTACTCCAAAAATAACCTGCGGATTATAGCCCGGCGCCCCCGCCCGGCCAAGTTACCGCTGCCGCGCCCGCCCACGGGGGTGAGTGGCGCGAGGGAGTTTCACCCCCGCAATGCACACCTGCATTATCTTGTTTTTCTGACAAGAAACGCGCCGCTTGGCACTCTAGACGCCAAACTCCCGACCCCCATCTTGCGGCCCGCAGGCCGCGCCGCGCTCTCGCAGAACCGGACATGAGCCTCTCGGCTCATCCGGCTCCCATCATCGCCTTTGCCATAATATTATGGCGTGCTTCCGATGGCCCAGTGTGCGAACAGGTCTGGTTGTCCCTGCGCCAGGTGACGCAGGTAGTGCCAAGCTCGTCGCTCGTGGGTTCGGAATCGCTTGTATTTCCGTTGCGCCCAGCGCACCAGCCGCCGATTCAGATGGCGGAAGACACGTCGGAACGCCGTTGGGTAGAACCGCCCATAACAGGTGCCCCAGCCACGGACTTCCGTCACAATGGCTTTCATGGCCTTCCGGCTGAGCGCCGGCAGGAACGCGGTGAATAGCTCGCCCCAGCGGTTTTTGGCCACGCGGGGTTGAAAGCCATAGCCCAGAAAGGCAAACTGGGTATGCTCGTGGTCATCCGTGCGGTTGGAGTCCTGGCAGTACACAATGCGTGTCTTCTGCGGATTGGCCCCCAACTTGCACCTGCGCAACCGCTCCTGTACCGCCGCCTTGACGGCCTGCGCCTCGGTCAACGTCCAACAGTGGATCACAATATCGTCGGCATAGCGCTCGAATGGGCAGTCGGGATATTGCCCGGCCATCCACGGTCAAACACATGATGCAGAAAAATATTGGCCAACAGAGGCGAGGCCACGTCGCCCTGCGGCGTGCCTTTATCCCTTGTCAGGCGTGTCCCTTCGGACGTTTCAGCCGGGGCTTTGAGCCCAGCGCTCAATGTACAGCAGCACCCACGGATTGTCCGTATGCTTGCGGACCGCGTGCATCATCAGGTTGTGTTCGATGTTATCGAAGAACCCTTTGATGTCCAAGTCCACTACCCAGTCGTAACGCCAGCAGCGCTGGCGGCACGCCGCCAACGCCGCCAGGGCCGACTTGCCGGGCCTGTATCCGTAGCTGTCAGGATGGAACAGCGGTTCCACCTGCGGCTCCAGTTCCAGCTTCACCACCATCTGCGCGATCCGATCCGACACAGTGAGGACAGAATACAGAGAGCTGGCGAGGACGACGTATCCCCGGAACGGGTGCGCTGGTGCTCAATAAGCACTACCAACTGCAGCGGGATCGCGCCATCGCTTGCCTGCAGTGGTATTGCACCCACACCGCCACCCCCCCGGCGCCGCGGAATACAATCTAAGTAGGAACGCAGAAGAAATCATGCTGCCTTCTTGCCGAGCACATCATCATGATCGAACATGAAACCCATTTTATCGCGATGGCCGTTGACGCGGC
>JABEVB010000213.1 GCA_013044165.1 Phycisphaerales bacterium | reverse complement strand
CTTGCGCTGATGTAAAGCGCTGATGGGGTTAAAATCTTCGACGAAGAGTCAAGTAGAGGTAAAAATGTCGGAAACCGTTTCGAGCAGTGTTGAAAAAGCACCCGCCGCCCGCGGCAAAGTAACCGTGAATGGCAAAACATACTATTGGGGTACCGGGCGGCGTAAGTCTTCGGTGGCACGCGTGCGCATTACCGCCGGCGAAGGCAACTTTTTGGTGAACAAGCGCACCGTGGATGAATTTTTTACCGAGCCGCAGTCGCGAACCGTTGTGCGGGCGCCGCTGTTTACCGCCAATGCCGCAGCTGGTCTGGATGTAACGGTGAATGTAAAGGGCGGTGGCATTACCGGGCAGGCCGGGGCCATTGTGCAGGGGCTGGGCCGTGCATTGGCGCTGTATGATGCATCGCTGCGTAAAGATATTCAGTCGGCCGGGTTTCTTACCCGCGATAGCCGCATGAAAGAACGTAAAAAGTATGGTCTACGCGGCGCTCGCAGGGCGTTTCAGTTCAGCAAACGCTGAGTCTGCGACTGTCGGCGGCATGTGTACCGCCTTGTGTGGCTGTCGAATGGTGCAACCTACAGAAGCCTTCGCCCTCGCGAAGGCTTTTTTATTTAATGGCCTGCGGATGCCATCGCGGATAACATTTGGCCATGCCGCAGCATAGACGCACTGGTAAAGTGGCTGCCCATATCCCGTGGGTTACAGTGCCTGATGTTTTGAGGTTATGTGCCGGACATTCCTTTAGAAAATATTATTGTAGCGCCAACGCAAGAACCTGATGCCGGCTTCTGGCCGGAAAGCCGAAAGCTGCTGCGGCTTGCCTCGCCCACGATTGCCGCGATGACCTCGCTTACCGCAGCGCAATTTTTAGATGGCTGGATGCTCTCGCGATTGGACCAGCATGGTGTGGGAGTAAACCTGGCGGCATCGTTTAATGGCGGCCTGCTGGCGTATGCGCTCATCTCATTTTTGCTGGGGTTTGCGACGTGCGTTTCATCGCTGGCAAGCCAAAGCTTGGGCCGCAACGAACCGCGTCAAGCAGCCATTTATGCATGGCAGGGCATGTGGCTCTCGGCGCTTACGGCCCTGATTTGCTGGCCGCTGATTCCGTTTGCGGGCGATTTGTTCTGGCTGGTGGGGCATCATGGGGTGCTGCTGCAAAAAGAAACGTTGTATTTTCGCTTTGCGTTGGCATCGGTGCCGCTGACGTTTGGCATGTCGGTTTTGGGTAGCTTTTTTATAGCGGTGCGGCGACCGATTTATCAGTTCATCGCAAGCGGGTTGGGCAATGGCGTAAACCTGCTGCTGGATTGGGTGCTCATATTTGGGCATTGGGGTTTCCCTCGGCTGGGGCTGCTGGGGGCGGCGATAGCATTTTTTACCGGGGCGGCGGTTTCACTGGCCGCGGTGGCGGTGGTGTTTTTGAGCAAAAATTATCGCCGCGATTATGGCACACTCGAGGCCTGGAAGCTGCAGCCGTCGCATGCATGGCGATTGCTGCGAATAGGCGTATTTGCCGGGGTGCAAATTGCAAGTGATACGCTATCGTGGGGGATTTTCAGCATTGCGGTTGTTGACCGGTTTGGGGCGGTAGCCGCAGAGGCAACGAGTGTGGTTTTTCGTTACACGATGGTGTCGTTTATGCCGGTGGTAGGTTTGGGTGCGGCGGTGACGGTAATGGTGGGGCAAAAAATAGGTGCGGGCGACAAACTTGGTGCCAGACGCGTGGCTCGGCGCAGCCTGATTTTTGCCATGGCCTACATGGGTTTGTGCGGCGTATTGTTTGTGGTGATGGGCGGGCCGCTTGCGCGGCTTATATTAACGCGGCCGGCGGAAGTTCATCTCGTACAGCGACTGCTGCTGATTGCTGCGGCATTCCAAATTTTTGACGCGATGAACATTACGTTCATGGGCGCGTTGCGTGGAGCCGGCGATACGCTGGTGCCGGGCATTGTCACGGGTGTGCTTTCATGGGGTGTTTGCGTGCTGGGGGGCTGGCTGGTGGGGCGGCTGGCGCCGGGCTGGGGGTCGCAAGGCTCCTGGATGATGGCCGCCATTTATGCGTCGCTGCTGGGCATTTTCGCGGCCTTGCGCTGGCGAGCCGCTACATGGGAAAAGTTTAACATACTGGGTACGCGGCTCAAGCCGGAGCCATAACCACGCGACACACGCGCCGCTTACCCACCTGCAGTACCGGCTCGCCTTCAAGGGTGAGCTGCTCTTTGGGATTGCTGATTTTGCGGCCCGCAAAGATTACCCCTCCACCTTCAACGAGGCGACGCGCTTCGCTGGTGGAGGGCGCAAAGCCGGCTTCTTTAATAAGCGTAAGCACGCCGATGCGGCCATCTTTAAGAAGTGCGGCACTGATGACGTGCTGGGCGATTTCGCTCGGCAGTTCGCCACCGGCAAAGCGCCGGCGAAAGTCTTCGGCGGCGCTCTGGGCGGCGGGCGCCGAATGAAATTGCTCTACAATAAGCCGGCCCAGCACCTCTTTGGCCTCGCGCGGATGCGTTTGGGTTGGGTCTATAAGCGAGTGTATCCGATCGGCCGACAGTGGAGTGCAGAGATTAAACCATTGGGGCATGAGATCGTCGGGAATGCTCATGGTTTTACCGAATTGTTCGGTGGCGGCCTCGGCTACGCCCACATAGTTTCCGAGCGATTTACTCATTTTTTGGTGACCGTCAGTACCGGTTAAGATGGGCATAATCATGACAATTTGCGGTTTTTGGCCCTGTGCGATCTGCAGGTCGCGTCCGACAAGATTGTTGAAGGTTTGATCGGTGCCACCCAATTCAACATCGGCATGCACCATCACCGAGTCCCAGCCCTGCATGAGCGGATACATAAACTCATGAATATAGATGGCTTCACCAGCCTTGTGGCGTTCGCTGAAGGTATCGCGCTCAAGCATGCGAGCCACGGTCATTTGCTGGGCGAGTTTTAAGGCGTCGGCAAAGTTCATTTGGGCGAGCCATTCGCTGTTGCGGCGAATTTCGAGGCGTTCGGGCGAGGTGTCGAGAATTTTGCCGGCCTGCTCAAAGTAGGTTTGGGCGTTCTGCTGCACCTGCTCGGATGAGAGCACGGGGCGTGTTTTCTTTTTGCCGGTTGGATCGCCGATCATGGCGGTAAAGTCGCCGACAATAAGCACGGCCTTGTGGCCGAAATCCTGAAACTGCCGCAGCTTTCGAAGCACCACCGCGTGGCCCAGATGCAGATCGGGCGCGGTGGGGTCCATGCCCAGCTTAACGCGCAGCGGCTTGTTGGCTGAGGCGGAGTCTATGAGACGCTGCTTAAGTTCCGCCGGCGTATAAACGTTGTCGGTTGCGGCTATGAGGGTCGCAAATTGTTGTTCAGGTGCGGTGGTATGGATGGTCGTTTGCATGGACGTTCTCAAGTTAAAGGGACACATTTATCAAAACAGCGTTATTGTAGCGGGGGTGAGGCAATTCGTCAGGGGTGCGGAACAGGCCAGTGGCATCTGTGGGCGGTTGTATTTAAGGTAACTGGCTCTTGGAAAATTGTAAGGCGATGGGGCTTTTGTCGCGGGGAGGCACAATATTTGCCTTGGGACGCTCTAGCCGATTGAGGCTTGGTATGATAAGCTATTGTCACATTTCGCAGCCGGGGCGTAGCTCAGCTTGGCTAGAGCGCTTGGTTCGGGACCAAGAGGTCGCAGGTTCAAATCCTGTCGCCCCGATTGTCTGGCGGAATAAGGCCGCTGGCGAGAACGTCGAAGGGTTTTCGCATTGCAAACACGACGTTTTCTCCCTCAAGCTTCAAGTTCAAACAGATAATTTCGAGCAATTGTCGTTTTTCCCGACTTTCTGCTGTAAGCCATTTATCTGCAGGGGCTTGCGAGAGTTCAAACACTTTAATGGCCAAATCGCCGTGTTCATCGCGGCCACGGCCCTGGGCCTGCAGGCATAGCTCCAAATTGGCCAGGCGATCCCGCAATTCGGTATCCTTGGCGGCGTAAGTATCTGGGTTGATCTCTTCCATGATCCGCAGGTTCAGTAGCCGGTCACGCTGCAACTTCACCTGGGCAAGCTGCCTATGAAGGTCTGCCGTTTCGTCTATGGTCTGCTGGCGATCCTGCTTTGACCACGCCAGCAGGCACTGCTGAAACCAATGCCGCAGGTCGTCCGGCAGCTTAATCCGCGCAAACAATGCCAACACCTGAACGTCTACTTCCCGCTCGGTGAGCCTGATGCGTGGATGCCCTTCTGCCGTGTATCTGGAGCATCGGTAGTACACATACTCCCGGCCGCTTGGCTTTTTGGTCACGGTCTCGCCGGTAATCACGGCTCCGCAATGCCCGCAGGTAATCAAACCGCCTGCATACGTCAGCGTATGATTCTGGTATCGTTTGCCGCCCAGCAGTACCTGCACCCGCTCGAACGTTGGCCGGTCTACCAATGGCGTGTATTGGTTCAGCCTGAACGGGAGAATGAGTCCGAGTGCGTAACGGACTTTGGTGTTCGGGCGGTCGTATTTTACAAGTCATGAGGAAGAGGCTCTGAATGTGGGAAGTTGTCGGCGGCGTCCTGCCGTCGCCAACTTCCACAGCGGTCATTCGTCGCCTATCCAGCCAGCTATCCCTGGCGAGGTGGATGTCAGGCCGTGTTTTTGGCAGACATCGGAAATGGGCGTTTTTTCAAGCAGGTGCTCCCGCAGGATGGCCATCTTCTCGGCTCCGCTGTAATGACGACGTGAACTGGACATAAAACGGTCTCCTTGTTGCGGCACTATTATACCTCTTATGCCGACCGACCGATTCTCCCGTTTCGACTGAAGCAACACACTTGCGGCAACGCGTCAGGCAGCAAAATCGGTAATGCCGCAACTGCAAAGAATATGACCTCACATTTAAGTCTTTTTTTGAACTTCTTGACACCCAACCACTCCTTTTGCTATACCTAACAAAATACTAACATGCCGGTGAGGCATGGCAAAGGGTTGAAGTATGAATAACGCCATATATCCGCAGCGATTTCTGTCGGTGTTTTTGCCGGACTGGCCCATTCAACGGTTGCCAAGCCGCCGGCCCTCCACAGGCCATCATCCACCTCCTGCCGGCAGCCGCGGCACGATGCTTTACCAAAACACAGGCCACGCACAACAGGTTATATATTGCTGTGATACGACCCGCCAATTGGGTGTGCGGCCGGGTATGGGCCTTGCTGAAGCCCAGGCCATGGCACCGGGGGCACAGGTGTTGCCATTAAACCAGCAAGAGGGATTGGACGATCTGATGGCGCTAAGTCAGCGTCTGATGCGCTTTTCACCGCGGGTTGCGATAGACCCTCACCCCGCCCATGCACAAAATGACATGATGCCTGATGGCCTGCTGATGGATCTTCGCGGGCTTACACATTCACCAGATGCCGAGCAGTCGCTGCTGCAGCACATTGCCGCATACTTGCGTCAAAGCGGGTTAAGCGCGCGTCTTGCGGCGGCCTCCACCATTGGCGCGGCGTGGGCCTTGGCTCGATATGGTACAGAGCCGCTATGCCTGATCACCTCCACAGAAATTGCCGCCGTCATTGGCAAGCTGCCGCCGACAGCGCTTCGCCTCGAGCCACAGACCGTCGGCATACTTGGCGAACTGGGCATTACAACCCTGCTTCAATTGCTGCAGATACCCAGGCATCAACTCGCGGCCCGGTTTGGCCATGCCGTACTGCTGCGAATAGATCAGGCTCTGGGCCGTACCGCCGAACTGCTTTTACCCGCAATCGTCATGAACCCGCTGTCGGTAGAGCAACGGTTTGAATATGAAGTTTGCGATTGGCCCATGCTGTATGCCGCCGCCGAGTTACTCCTGCAGCAGCTTGCCGACCTGTTGCGTCAAAGGCAGCAGGGAGTTATCCGGCTGACCTTAAAAGGATTGTGTCGCCAAACTGCCGCATTTTCTCAGAGCATCAGCCTGGTGCAGCCTACCGGCCGCACTGGCCATTTGCGAACGGTTGTACGGCCCAGGTTAGAATCGTTAAAACTATGCAATGGCGTAGATACATTGCGTATCACAGCCGATGTTGCCGCCCCACTCACCGACTCCCAGTTGACCGCCTGGGACGAGCCGAAGGCTCCATGGCCTGAAATTGCAGCCGGCGCAATGGATATATTGCATACGCGTCTCGCCGCCACCGCCATGTACACGCTTCAGCCGGTTGAATCACTGGTACCCGAAGTCGCCTCCTGCCCGCAGCCTCTGGCCACCGGCACCGCGACAACCACTCAGGCCAGCCGGGCGGATCACCTTGGTTCAGCGACAGCCGCCTGCTGCAATCGTCCAGCCTGTCTGCTGCCACAACCCGAAGCAATCGTGTCGCCCTCCGCATCAGCCGATCACAAACCTGCAGCTTGGTGCTGGCGTCAATCGCACCATGCCGACATGTCTCGCTTTGGCCCCGAAACAGTCAGCAATGAATGGTGGCGCAGCGGACAACTGCGGCATCGCAATTATTTTTCAGTCCAAACACACACCGGCCAATGGCTTTGGATGTTTGAACAACCGGAAAGCCACAACTGGTTTGTGCATGGCCTATGGGTATAACGCATGCCCGAACAGCCTGAAAAGCAATATAAACCCGCCGTGCGCCATCGCCGCAGCGCCGCTGGCTGTTCATACCCTTATGCCGAATTGCAGGTGCGCAGCAACTTTACGTTTTTGTGCGGCGCCAGCCATCCGGAAGAGCTTATTGACCAGGCAGCCGCATTTCAGTATCGCGCCATTGCCATCACCGACGATGCCTCACTGGCCGGCATCGTGCGGGCTCATCAGGCGGCACGCGCCGCCGATATGCCGCTGATTGTCGGCTCCCGGCTGGATATTTCCGCCGCCGCCGGCGATATCTTGTTTTCGATTTTGGTTTATCCCATCAATCGAGCCGCCTACGGACGATTATGCCGACTGCTTACCATCGGCCGTGGCCATGGCCGGTGCCTCAAGGGCGAATACCGCATTTATCTGCAGGACCTCGCCAGTCATCATCAGGATATGCTGGCTGTTTACCTTCCATCAGACAAAACATCCGGCACGCACCAACAATACCTCGGCATCCTCAAAGACCTCTTTAATTACAACCGGCTTTCAATTGCGGCTGTGCATTATCAGCAAGCAAATGATGCCCAACGACTGGCTGATTTGGCAGCCCTGGCGCGCCGCACCGCCATGCCGCTGGTGGCCTGCAACGATGTGCATTACCACAGCCCCGAGCGCCAGCCCCTGCAAGATGTGCTTTCCTGCATTCGCGAAAGCTGCGCCATTGACCAACTCGGCCTGCGGCGGCTGCGCGCGGGCCGAAGTCTGATGCCTCCGGAGGAAATTCATCGGCTGTATCGCTACTACCCGCAGGCCATTACCCGCAGCATTGAAATTGCCGATATCGCCGGGCAATTCTCGCTTGATCAGCTCACCTACCAATACCCGCACGAAATTTGCCCTGCCAATACAACACTCATGAATTATCTCATGGAGCTTACTTGGCAAGGTGCCGCCCGGCGCTATCCGATGGGTGTGCCGCAACCCATCAAAGACCGCATCACGCACGAGTTTAACCTTATACGCGAACTCAATTACCCGGCGTACTTTTTAACCGTATACGACATTGTTTGCTTTGCGCAGCAGCGTCATATTTTATGCCAGGGACGCGGCGCCGCCGCCAATTCCGCCGTGTGTTATTGTCTGGGCATTACCGCAGTGGACCCCACACGCGTGGATTTGCTGATGGAACGTTTCATCAGCAAGGAGCGCAATGAACCGCCGGACATAGACATAGATTTTGAACATGAGCGCCGCGAAGAAGTTATTCAATATATTTATCGCCGCTTTGGCCGCGACCGCGCCGCTCTTACCGCCGAGGTTATAACCTATAGGCCTCGCAGCGCTCTGCGCGATGTGGGCAAAGCCCTGGGGCTTTCGCTTGCTTGCGTAAGCCGGCTGGCACAATCGGTAGACTGGTGGGACAAAAAAGTCGTGTCCACACAACGACTCAAATCGCTGGGGCTGGACCCCAACAACCGCGCCATGACTCTTACGCTTCAACTCGCAGCCGAGCTTATCGGTTTTCCGCGGCATTTGTCGCAGCATGTGGGCGGTTTTGTGATTACCGAGGGCGCCCTGTGCGATCTGGTGCCCATTGAAAATGCCGCCATGGCCGACCGCACCATCATTCAGTGGGATAAAGATGATCTGGATGCTCTGGGTATTCTCAAAATAGACATCTTGGCGCTGGGAATGCTCACCTGCATTCGCAAAGCCATCGCTCTGGCAAACGCCTGGCGCGACCAGAGTAATGACTGCAGGCCGCCGCTGCACTTTTATGCCATCGAGTCGGAATCGTCGGCCGTTTACGACATGCTGTGCCGGGCTGATTCGATAGGTATTTTTCAGGTGGAATCACGGGCGCAAATGGCCATGCTGCCCCGCATGAAGCCGCGCAACTATTACGATCTTGTGGTGGAGGTGGCCCTGGTGCGGCCGGGGCCAATTCAGGGCGGCATGGTACACCCCTACCTGCGACGACGCAGCGGCGAAGAACCGGTGGATTATCCCAGCGAAGCTGTTGAAAACGTACTTAAGCGAACGCTGGGCGTGCCGTTATTTCAGGAGCAGGTTATGCGGCTGGCCATGGTAGCCGCCGGGTTTACGCCCGGGCAGGCCGACGAGTTGCGCCGCAGCATGGCCGCATGGAAGCGCAAGGGCAATCAACTCCAGCAGTTTGAGGCAAAGCTTATCAACGGAATGAAAGCCAACGGCTACAGCGAGGCATTTGCCCAACGCTGCTTCGAGCAAATAAAAGGCTTTGGCGAGTACGGCTTTCCAGAGTCGCATGCGGCGTCGTTTGCACTGTTGGTTTATGTATCAGCGTGGCTTAAGTGTTTTGAACCCGCTGCATTTGCCGCCGCGCTCATCAACAGCCAACCCATGGGGTTTTATCAGCCGGCACAAATTATTCGCGATGCCCAGGCCCACGGCGTACAGGTGCGGCCCATTGATGTCAATTATTCTCAATGGGATTGCACGTTGGAATATGCCGCAACAACCGTAACCGCTGCAGGCTCGGTCAATGCTCCGGCGCTGCGCCTGGGGCTGCGGCTCATCAGTGGTTTTTCAGAATCGGCAGCGCACAATGTCATGAAAGCGGTCCAACAGGCCGGTTCTTTTCAAAGCATTGCCGCACTCTGGCGAAGGGCCTGCATACGCACCACCGATTTGCACAAACTGGCGCTGGCCGACGCATTTAGATCCATGGGGCTTAATCGCCAGCGAGCATTGTGGATGATTGCCGCTCTAAGCGATAAGCCTCTGCCTCTATTTGATACCGCTTTGATTGAGCCGCCCGCAACCTCACAAACATCAACCATGGGCAATGCCACTGCACCGGTTGCCGATGATGCCGCCCCATTGCCGCCCATTCATCCCGCCCGGCAGGTACTGGCCGATTATGAACATACCGGCCTGTCGCTCAAGGCCCACCCCATGCAATTTGTGCGTGCGCAGCTATCAGCGCGACATGTACAACCGGCAGCAGCTTTCGCCGATGAGCAACACTGGCCGCATGGCAAAGCAATGGCCGTCGCCGGGCTGGTATTGGTGCGGCAGCGACCGCAAACAGCCGCGGGTATTTTATTTGTAACCATTGAAGATGAAACCGGCGTAGCAAACCTTATTGTGCGACCCAAAATATACGATCGCTTTCGCGCGGTGCTGCGCAACAGCGGCGGCATCGTGGCATGGGGCGAGGTGGAGCGCCAGGGCCAGGTTACGCACCTGATGGTGCAGCACGCCGCCGATTTGGCCCGCTATGTACAATCAAAAAATATCATATCCCCGCCATCACGCGATTTTCATTGAGGCTTGCGTTCGGTGACAAAGCCCATCGGCATCACCTGCAAAGGGACCGTCCCGTGCCGCCGCAGCGCCAAACAACCTTACTCTCAAAACGCTTGCCTTAAATAATAATATGCTGTCTTTCTGCAACCAAAGTGAGCCCATACGGGAGTGTACAAGTGCACCTCCATCGCCTATTGTCTTGGTCAGCTACAGACGGTTCGTTTTATAAGGAAATGTCCATGACACAAGTTATCAAGCGTAAAACATCATTGCTGCTGACATTATTTGCCGCCACCGCCTTTGCCGGCATGGCAGCATGGGCATACGGCTCGACAGTCCAGCCTACCACCACAAACCGCTACCTGCCTGCCAAAGCCAACGGCTCCATCTACCATAAGCACTGGATTGACCTCAATAAAAACGCCCGCGAAGACCCTTACGAAAATCCCGCCCTTTCACCCAGCGATCGCGCCAAAGACTTGCTCCAGCGCATGACATTGGCTGAAAAAATCGGGCAGATCGAGCAAACTCTGCTGCCGCCGACCATAACTCCAGCGATGGCTCAGGAGCTTAAAGCGGGCGAATGGGGATCAGTGCTGGGCTACGGCGGTGTCGGCAAAGCCAACGTTGCTCTACGCAATAAAATTCAGAAAATTGCCGTCGAAAAAAGCCGCCTGGGCATTCCTCTTATCATGGGCTTTGACGTGATTCACGGCTTTCGCACGGAGTTTCCCATTCCGTTGGCCATGTCGTGCAGTTGGGACCCGGCCCTCGTCGAAGCCTGCCAGCACATCGCCGCCCATGAGGCATACGCCGCAGGTTTGGATTGGGCCTTCAGTCCCATGATAGACATCGCCCGCGACGCCCGTTGGGGCCGCATTGCCGAGGGTAACGGCGTAGACCCTCTGCTGGATTCAGAAATGGCCGCCGCGGCTGTTCGAGGCTTTCAGGCGTCGGGCCACTTCGCCGCTTGCCTTAAGCACTATGTTGGCTATGGCAATGTTGAGGGCGGACGAGATTATTCTCAAACCGATATGTCGCGCTTTACGCTACGAAACTATTATCTTCCACCCTTTGGAGCGGCCATTAAAGCCGGCGCTCTGACATTAATGAGCGCCTTCAACGCCATTGGCGGCGTGCCGTCGTCGGGCAATCACTTCACGCTTACCGATGTGCTTCGGCGGCAGTGGCACTTCAAAGGCTTTGTTGTCAGCGATTGGCAGTCAATCAGCCAGATGCAGGCGTGGGGTTATGCACATTCACGCCGACAGGCCGCCCGTGAAGCCATTCATGCCGGCATTGACATGGAAATGGTCAGCCAAACCTATCGCACCCTTGCGGCCCAGGTTAAATCCGGCATAGTGCCGCTGCGTTGGATTAACCGCGCCGTGGAGCACATCTTGTATGTCAAGTTCAAGCTGGGCTTGTTTGATCATCCCTACCGCAATCCCGCTCATGAACCCGGCTCATACCTTACACCGGCTGATCGCAAGGTCGCCCTGCAAGCTGCGGAGGAATCGTGTGTACTACTGCAAAACGTCCATCAGACACTGCCGCTGCACGCCTCGTCGCTTAAGCATGTGGCGCTCATTGGCCCTTACGCTGACGATCAGACTGACATGCTCGGCTGCTGGACCGGTGCCGGACGCCCGGCAGACGCCGTGACTATTGCCCGCAGCCTGAGAGAGGCACTGCCCAAAACATGCGTCCTGACGGTATTAAGCGGCAAATCCTTGAGTCGGGCCGTCGCGGCGGCCAGGGATGCCGATGCAGTCATCGTAACACTGGGCGAGCCTGCCACCTGGTGCGGCGAAGATCATAGCGTTTTATCCCTGCGCTTGGTTCAATCGCAACGCAGGCTTTTTGCCGCCCTCGTCAAAACAGGCAAACCGATCATCGTTTTACTGTTTAATGGCCGACCGCTGGCCATACCCACTCTGGCAAAAAAGGCGTCTGCTTTACTGGAATGCTGGTACCCGGGCGTTGAGGCGGGCCCGGCGGTGGCTAATATCCTGATGGGCAAGTTTAACCCCTGCGGTCATCTGACCACCGATTTTCCCCATGCCACCGGCCAAGAGCCGCTGTATTACAACCACCCCAACACAGGCCGCCCCTTGGGACAACCAGTGGGCCAGTGGACCAGCAATATGTATGTGGATGGCCCCGCCTACCCGCTGTACCCCTTCGGATATGGACTTTCTTACACTCATTTTGAGTTCGGACCAGCCAAAGCGAACCGCACAAGCCTGCAGCCGCGCGCGCGGCTGACAGTAACCACACGCGTCACCAACACCGGTAAAGTCGCCGGTACTGCCGTTGTGCAGCTTTATATGCAAGCACCAGCGTCATCCGCCGGCGTGCGGGCGTGTCGGCAACTTGCAGGCTTCAAGCGTGTAACACTGTCGGCAGGGGCGTCGCAAACGGTTAAGTTTACACTTAGCCAGCGCGACCTTGGTTTTTGGAGCACCCAAGGCCAATGGACGGTTTCCCCAGGGCAATACCGCTTGTGGATATCGCCATACAGCGGCATGGGAATGTTTTGGTGTACCCCCGACGCCGCTAAGCCGGAACTTACGTTTACCGTGCGCTAAGCTATGTCGTTGGTCGCACGCTATCGCACGCCACAAGGCTCATCTGCTTAAGGCAATTCGCGTTGGCTATAGGTTGGGCCGCACGCGGCTACAATGCTGAATAACATTCTGCACGTTTCAAGCGGCTGGAAAACGCCGCCATTAAAAGCCGCAACGGTGCTCGCGGCCACCAACCCAGCACACTGCAGCCAATATGTCCTGCCGGGACTTAGCCTCCGCATGACTTTTTCGGCAGTGGTGACGGTCGTGGCCATTGCTCCACGGATTGAAAACCCGCGCAGCCGTCGCATTTTTACGGTCGCAATTGTGGCAGGAAATCTGGCAGCCCTGGCGGCAATGTACGCCCTTTACAAGGCGCACGGCGGCTAAGGCGGTGCGGTCGCTTCCGCCGCAGCTGGCGATACGGCCGCATGCGAACCGGCCAATGCGTCTGCGGTAGCGGCTTTGCTGCGTACCTTTCCTGTGTGCACAATCAATACCGAACACCGGCTTTTTACCGCCACCGATTCCTGCGAAAAGCCCAGCAGCCGCTCGCGCAGTCGCCACAATGGCGATGCTCCAAGAATTACCAGATCGTGTCGAGACGATTCTTCAATGACAACGTCTGCCGGCGAGTGGTGCTCAATCACCTGCATGCGTATCTGCCGGCCACCGGATGTGTTGGGCATGTACCGGTCTACCAGGGACCTTACCCCCATCGGAGAATCAGGCAGGCCATGCCCATGTGGTCGCACCACGTGCAAGATGGTTACTTCCACCTCAGCGTGCTGACTCATCATATTAGCGGCCAACAGAGCGCCTGCGTCCTGCTCTTCGCCAACATATGGTACGAGCACTCGCTTGATTGCCGTGACATTCTTGGCCACCAGGATGCCCACATGACAGGCCGCGTGTCGCATCACCCAGCCCGCCACCCCCCCCATGGCCGACGCGCCCAGCACGCCACGATGCGAGCCAACGATCAGCCAATCGCTGCGAATGGCCGCCGCCGTTCGCACGATATCGTGCCCAATCCGCCGGCTTGGAAAACTGATGGCTCCTATTTCAATCTTGCGTTCGGCGGCGTAGCGCTGGGCTGCTTCGATTGGACCGCCCTCGTCGGGCGCGGCCTCAAGCCCCAGACCGATGTGGCTGCTGGGTGTTTCAAGTTCCAGCACATGCAGTCTCGATCCAGTCGGCCCCAACATCAACCGCCCCACCTCCAAAATTGCTGAAACCGACGCCATCTGCGAAATACACACCAGTACCCGGGTGTGGCCCGCCTTATCGCCAAATACTGCAAGGTCCGGCGATTTGCGCCAGGGTCTCCCCAACAGGCTTATAAGCGGTGCCGCCAATAATGTTGCCGTCAAAAGTGCCAGCACCATAATAGCCATGGTCTGTGAGTGAATCACGTGAAGTTCCCACGCCAGGTTAAGCACCACCAGTTCCATCACGCCATGGGTGTTCATGAGCACCCCTAGCAGGCTCGACTCACGTATGGACATTCGATTAAGGCGTCCAGCGCCTGCCGCGGCAAAAAACTTAAGAGCAAACATCGCAGGCAACATAAGGGCCACGGTGTGCCAGATGGTATGGGCATACAACCCGGCAAAATTAGTGCGAAGCCCAATCAACGTGAAAAACACGGGCATCAGCACAACCAACGTCACGTCTTGCAATTTTTCCGCCAGATGGCGGACAAACATATCTTCGGATGGCAGGATCGCGCCAAGCATAAAGGCGCCAAATATAAGGTTTACATGCAAATAATCGGTCACCAGAGCACTGGCAAACATCAGCACGATGACCAGCGCCAGTGCATTGCGCGTAACGCGACCACGCGATTCAAAATGTGTCTGAAAGCGCCACAAAAAGCGACGCAGCACCATCATCATCACCAGCGCGTAGGCCACCGCCAACGCCGCCGTGCGAATACCCCCCAACACCGACCACCATGCGGATACATGGCTATTATTGGCAATGGTGCTGGCGATGTCATACACCACGGCCAGCAGGCACCACCCGCCTACGTCTATCACTGCCGCCGACGCCATGGCCATGGAGCCTACTTTCGTTTTAAGCAGCGACTGATCGCTAAGCACGCGGGCCATGACCGGAAACGCACTGACGGCTATTACGGTGGCAATCATCAGAACAAATGCCGTGGGATGATGCACCGGCGCCACAATAGGCAGGGCCGAGAGGTAGCGTGCCAGCAGCAACCCGCCTATAAATGGAATAAGCAGACTTGCAAGCCCCGTGGTAAGCACGGCCCGCCCGCGACCGCGCAGCGATCGCAAATTCAACTCCAGGCCCACGATAAACATGAAAAACATCAGCCCGAGTTCACTCAACAGATTCAATGCCGGTATCGAATCATCCGGAAACAGTCCGTGCAGAAGCGAGCCATGGGCAATAAGCCCCAGCAGCGAAGGCCCGAGCATAATGCCGCCGATCATTTCACCGATAACTTCCGGCAAACGCAGATAGCGGATAAGTACTCCGCAGGTGCGCGTCACCAGAATGATTACCGCCAACTGCAAAACCAGAAGCGATACATTCAAACAAAAACTCCTTGGCCGCGCATGGCGCTCGCAGCAGTTTGGGAAATCCCAAGCCAACAACAGTCCCTAGCAAGACATTATCCCCAAGCGGCACGTCTTTGGCCAATACCACGAGCACAGCCTGCGGACATCTAAATGTTACCCGCTCCATAGATGCCGTGCGGGCCAAGCTCAGAGCAAGGCAGTCAATAGTTACCTTAAGCTTGCCGTGACGGCCCAATTGGAGGGCCCGAAAAACATTGACGCTGAGCATCTACCGCCAAGTACCAAGCATCAGCGGCGTATTTGGCAGATGCAAAATGCGTCATTACTAACATGTACAAAGGTAAACGGAGAGATAGGGATTCGAACCCTAGTAGGACTTGCGCCCTAACCGGTTTTCGAAACCGGCGCCTTCAGCCACTCAGCCATCTCTCCAGACGTCAGCAAAACCAACGTGGCAACGCCGTCTATTGTTGCGGCCCAGTGCGTTGTGGTCAAGCCACCGGGCATAATTGTCATAGGCTCATGCCGCCGATAAATCCAACCCCAAGGAATAAGCAATGGCGAATCACTTCAAAGGCAACTTATCTGTTGGGTGCCACGACGCTATCACCAGCAAGCCACGCCTGCCCAAAAGCTACCCCGCCGCATGCTGAAGATCACGCACAACAGACTGCACAGAGTAAAAATCGCGCAGCGTTGCCGGATGATATGGACTGACTGGCGAAAAGATCGCCAAAAATGGAATCGAATACCCGCCCAGCTTTTTCAGTAGGAGATTGACCGGCGGGTTCGTCACCGTCATATCCGCCCGAAGCAAAACAACGCCATATCTTTTGTACGCGGCTTTGGCGACAGCGCTCTCAAGCACCGTCTGCTTGATGTAATGACAGTTGATGCACCACTTGGCGGTAAAATCCACCATCACTGGATGACCGGCCGCCAACGCCCTGTCCATGGCCGAAACGCTGAAGTTACGCCACCCATGCGGCGCATCGTCGCCTTTAAAAAGTACCAGCGAAGCCCCCCAAATAGTCACGGCCGCCAGCACCACCGCCATGCCCCGCACGGACCATAGCACCCCTAACGGTGAATTAACCGAAGGCCCCTGCCCCCAAATCCAGCATGCTATGGCCACCAAGAGCGAAGTAAGCAGCCCGAATTTTATATATGTTAAATCAGGTAGAGTCGTCAGCAGGTACAACGTGACACCGAGCATTACCAAGCCGATCAGTTGCTTAAATACATCGGTCCAACGACCAGCCCGCGGCACAAAGCGAAGCAGCTTGGGATAGCTTGCCAAAATTAAAAATGGCAGCGCCATTCCAATGCCCAGCAGGGTAAAAAATCCGACAATGCCTCCGGCCGAGAGGCCTAGCACCCAGGCCAGCAGGCCGCCCAAAAATGGCACGCTGCACGGTGTTGTCAGCGCTGTGGCCAGCAACCCCATACCAAATGAGCTGAGGTAACCACCGTATTGCTGGCGAGCATCGTCCAATTTATAAACCGCCCGAGGCGGAGAGAGCGTCCAGACCCCCAGCAGCGACAGCGCAAAAACCAGCACAATCAGGGCCAATATGAGCGTAACCACAGGGTGCTGAAACTGCGATCCATACACAAATGTCTTATGCGCATAGACGCGGTAGCCCACCACCACGCCCGCCAACAGCCAAAAGAGTGTCAAAACTCCCGCGCTGTACACCAAGCCATGACGCATGGCCACGCGCGAATCACCATGAGCCTGCTGCACGAGCGAAAGTACTTTTAATGGAATAACCGGCAATACACAGGGCATCACATTCATAATAAGCCCGGCCAATAGCGCAATGACCATCCACTGCCAAAGCGACTTTTGCCGCACGGCGGTTGACGGCGAATAGGGCCGCGATTCTATGAGCTTTAAGTCACTCGAAGCGGCATGGAGCGCCGTGACCGCGGGCACAGTCGCACTGGTAATTTTATTGACGACCTGTGGCGCAACAACTTGATTCTTGCCCGCCGCGGCAAGGACTTTGATGTGAGCCGCCAACCGCAGCGTTTTCGGAGCCACACAGGAATCGGCATTACAGCCTTGGGCAGTGATATTGGCTTTTAAGGTGCGTTGGCCACCGACCGCCTCGGTTGTTACCTTAAATGGAATTTTCATCACAATAATGCCATCAAAAATCGAAAGCTTGCCTGCGGAGGTAACGCCTGGTGGCGCAGGAATAAGTACCGCTTTCGGATAAACGACTTTGCCAAATATTATTCCCTGCGAAGCCACCGGCTTAACCAGGGTAGCCTGCAAGAAGCGATCCAGAGGTTTGTTGCTCTGAATATGAAAGCCTGGCGTCACAGTCACCTGGATCGTCAACTCGCCTGATTTGCCAGGAGTGAGTTGTGTGGGTTGCGCACTCATGCTGGCGCTAAAAGCTTGAACTGGCTGGGCCATCGCTGGACTTGCCGCCACGAACACTCCAGCCAAAAGAAGCAGGCCGCCAGCCATCAAGCGAACCAATGGATTGGGCTCCCACAACGGTCGGTGGTTTCTGACGATGATATTTAACAAAGAGACCATCCTCCATCTGGAGTGCCAGTGGACTGCGCAACCACAAAGGTACGCCACCTGCTAACATCATAGCGTGGGATAAGTTTAAATATAAATTTGGGATGAAGAGTTGTTTCAGCGGAGGGTCGTGACTTGGGCAAACGGTCAGGCCGCGTTGAAGCCTGAGATTAGAGCCACCCTCTCATGGCCCCTATCGCAGTTGACAATTTCCGCAGCCAACCAGCCAAGGCTCTCTCCGCAGGTGCCGAACATCAAGCGGCCTGTGTAGCATCATCGCTGGGGGGTTGCTCCTTGAGTGGCAGCTCGCCGACGATATAGGCAAGTGATCCAATATTAAAAGTATCCGGCTCGCCACGAATAAGCCACATCAGCGGCGCACCGCTTACTTTGGAAGCCAAATCAAGGACTTCCACGGGTGGCACCCGCCCTTTTTCGTAGTAGTTGTAGGTTGACGGCGAGAGCCCCAGAAGATAGGCAAACCGCGACTGGCCACGGCGCCCGCACACCTGCATGCGAACTCGCTTGAGGCGTTCGCATATTTGTGCGTAATTGCCACGAAGGTGAGTTTGAGGTTGTAAGATGTTCATAACCGACTCCAAAAACAACAGCGATTAAGCAGCCGTAGCAACACCTCATCTCCCCCGCATCTACCGGCCGCTGCCTGCGATTTTTTAAAACGTTTCAACGCCTTTGGCCCATCACTAACCCGGCGGCACTCGACCGCTGGTCAAAACAAAACGCTCTCGCATCGCTTCTGGAATGCTCCTGTCTCACGAAAGCGGGTGATGTTCGCTTTCGACTCCTACATAATAAGATACCAATTTGTCCAAATTGTCAAGTGAAACGATACTGTCATAAAAGCGAGAGCTTTCAGTCGGCATTATTCCATCTGGAGATATCGCTCACACCCGCTCCTTGAAAGCTCCACCGGCTCTTTCGCCATTCGCAGCTATTTGTGCTTCAAGAGTCTTACCACTGCAGAATCTATGTCATGATTGGGGTCAAAACCAACCGAAATATCTCGTAAAATGCCCTGGCGGTCAATAATAAACTGCGTCGGTATGGAGTTTAAGCCAAAACTCGTGCTAATGAGGCTCCAACCCGGGTTGCTCTCGTCAAAAAGCTGCGGCCAGGCCATTTTTGGATTAGCCTTCAAAAATGCCTTCAACGCGGCACCCGAGTTATCGTTTGACACGCCCACCACTCGCAGGCCTTGATCATGATACTTGGAATAAAGCCTTTCCAAACCAGGGAGACTCGCACGGCAAGGTCCGCACCATGTAGCCCAAAAATCCACCACAACAACTTTGCCCTTCCATTGGGTGGTCGAAAATTTACCCCCGCCAAGCAACACGCCTTGCACGATCACCGGCTTGTTAAGAAACTTTTTATGCAGCTTAAGTGTATAGCCCACATCCGACTTAACCTGCATCGCCAGCGGACCAAACTGATCATCCATTATTATCTGCCGCGCCTGATCACGTACCGCAACATCAGCCGATCCTAGTTCTATCATGCCCAAAAGCATCATCGTTACTGTATCGTCGGTAGGGTTAGCCTTGGCCAATAGCGCCATCCGCTTAAGAATGTGGCCCTGTACCCCTGCATTTTGTGCGCTTTGCCACCACTGCACCTGCAGCAATTGCAACTGCCCCCCCAGTTTCACCACGTGATCGGCCGAGGCCGTCTCCTGTTTCAGCAGAGACTGTGCACCGACATCTCCGAGCACCGCCATTACGGCGGAAAAATGCTGCTGCAGCCCCAGCACCTGCGACTTATCATCCGGCGTAAGCCCGGTGGCCGTATGCATGAATTTAACAATTTTCGATTCAATGTCTGTTAGCAGCGGCAGAACTTTGGGTGCAAGCCGCTGGCGTGCCTGAGCATCCACCAGTTCGTCGCCGCGCGGCATGAGTTTATCCAGTGAATGAAAATCCTTTTGCAGCAGCCGACCCAATTCCGCCAGCGGCGACGCCGCCGGCACCGCAACCCCACCATTTGCTCCGGCAACTTTGGCGGCCGATACCGACGGGAGCGATGTAAACAAGCCAATGGTTAAAACACCAGCCACAAGGACGTGAACCATTTTTCGACGAGGCATATTCTTAATCTCCAAAAGCTTTGCGTCCAAGGCCAACGCTTAAGTATAGTTACCGCCCATCCTGTATATTTTCGCTCATTGTGCGATAAGCGCCGCAGCGGCGGGCTGGCAATAACCCTGAACATCAGGCTGGCTGCATCACGGTCATCACCGCCGAAAGCCTCTCAACGAGGAACTGGCGATAAATCGCCCTGCTGCGTGTTAACCTTCATCTGGCCAGCTGACCACCATTGCTCAACCTGCTCGCGCAGCGTATTGGCGCTGTTAACGACGCGGTCAAGTTCCAAAAGCAACGACTTCTCACGAGCATCGAGTTGCGGTTTGGCGGCTCGCATCTGGCGGGCCAAAGCCACAAATTCGCCGCGCAAATCCGAGGGCTGCCTGCCCGATAACATCGCCACAGTCCCCGGTTTTGACCGAAGCGCCTCGGCCATTGCCGCAACCGAGTCCGTCACCCCCTGCACCAACTTATTAAGGGGCATGCATGAGGCAAGAGGCTCGGCTGATGCTCCAATATACCCCTCTATAGCCATAAACGCGCGCACCAGCCGGTGCGAACTTGCGAGCATGCCGCCGAGCAGCGAAAGATGCTCTGGTTGCATGAACGGCTCTGAGCGTATTCGATCAATTGAGGCCTCCAGATTCGATCGTGCAAGTCGTGCCCGCAGTTTTATTTCCATCGCCTTTTTGGGCAGCAGTGAGGCTGGCTGCTTAAGCCCATCATAAAGCAGCGCAAAGTAATTACCGTAGGCATCCAACAACTCCGCAAAACGGTACATCACCTGCGACGCCTCCAGTGTGGGCCAGGCTGCAAAAGCCAACAGGCCAACAATGCCTCCAATGGCGGTATCTATGCCGCGGATGGCTATCACCATTTTAGGTTGCGAGCCGGCCAGCGCGAGTAGACACACAACAAACGCCGTGACCAAAACGGCAAAGATACCGTAATTCGCCGGCCCCCAGCAGCGCACCGCAAAGCCAAACAGCGCAATCATCGCAACCACCGGCCAAACAGAATCGGGAAAAAGGTGAAACAGAACCGTTGCCACACCCAAACCTATCAGCGTCCCACCGAGACGCAACAAACCACGGCTGAAAGTGCCGCTGAAATCTGGCTTCAGCACAAGAACGATTGTCATGGGTATCCAGTAGGCGTTGGGCAGGTTAAACACAACTCCGATTAGCTGACCCACGAACGTACAGGCCGCCAGCCTAAGACCATGGCGCAGCGCACTGGAACGCAACGTCATATTGGCCAGTAAAATCTGCCCCCATGCCTGCGCCATCAGCTCGCGCGGTGCCGGTTGACGAATGGCCTCGGCAGCCCGATCCACCATCACGGCTCGCTGGGCCAGGTCCAGCGATGCCCGCAACTGCCCGGTTAATGCCATCAGAAGCGAGCTTGACAACGTCGCCTGCGGCACCTGTGAACCCGGCAACAATGGCGCCGCAGGCTTGGATTTATTATCGCCATCGTCCGCTTTAGCTGCAGTCGGTGTAGCGAGCTGATCCTGCGCCAGCATATCCAACGCCAACATGCGCTCGGTCAGCCGAGCTTGGTTGACTCCAGCAGCCGCAAGCGTTCCTGAATCAAGCATATCGGCCACCTGGGTCAAAACATCTCTCGCCAGCAATTCAGCATCAATCAATGTTTTAGCCTGCGACATGCCCAATAGCTCGTCGGCGGGTGGATGCGATCGCCGCATTGCAAACAAGCTCAGACGGATACGCTCCACCTGGTTCAACAAGGAGCGATATCGCTCCGCCTCTATGGAATGGTCGCGATCCAGAGATGCCAGCGAGCCATGGGCCAGCAACGTTGAACTCGTGAGCGGCAAGGATTCGCGCTTGGCCTGCGGGCTGCTGGCCATATTCGCCAAGTCTCGGTACAGATGCGCAAGAACTTTGCGTTCAGGACCATAACGCGCAAACGGCCATAAAAATAGCGACAGAGCCGTCTGCATCAGCCCGCCTAGAAGAGCTATGCCACCCGAGGCCAACGCCATATTCAGGGGCATCGCCCGGTTGGTAAAAACAATCAGCGTCACCGTGCTGATTAAGCCCAAGTCTGCCGCCGCGGTACCCAATGATACCCCAAGCCCGGCGGCAAAGGCCCAAGCCGCCACCCATACCAATCGTAGCGCGGTGTCACTGCCCGACGCTGCGCCCGTAACCACAGCGGTGGCTACAAGAGCGCAGGCAAGCAACATGCGTTTGGCTCGCTGCGGGTAAGGGTCGCCTCCATCTGAAAAACTCACGTTAAAGGCACCAAGGCACGCGACCAGCCCGATGTTAAGGTGTCCGACGAGCAGGCCCAATACCAGCGGAACCATCATTCCAACAGCATTACGAAACGCCATGGGTGGACGAATTTTGTCATTCTCCAGTCGCAATACCAACCGCCAGAATCGCCGTCGGGCGTCGTGTCGCATCGCGTGGGCTTGTTTTGTTGTTACATCTTGTGCTGCGGTCACTTTGCCATCCCAAAAATCATCCTGACCGGCGGGCAATGCCGGCTCGCCCGGCGGCCCCAAGGACGAAAACAGGCAGTATACTACAGTGGAAGCGGTTGGCTTTGTCGGCTAGAGTCCGCAGGTGGCAGGTAGGGCCTGCCTTGAACATCGTTTATAAGGAACCAACTGCTGTGATTGACGTTGTCTTGCTCCCGGAGTTTCTACCACGCGAGGCTTTGCCTGAGGCACAAGTCGTTGTTCTGGATATTTTGCGGGCCACAAGCACCACCGTAACCGCTTTGGCCAGCGGCGCAGCCTCCGTGAGGTTGTTTGACCGCCCGGAAGAGGTTCTCAAGGCCAGAGCCGCAGCCGTCGCACCGGTCATTGTCGCGGGCGAGCGTGGATGTCGTAAAATAGCAGGCTTTGACTTGGGCAATTCTCCCGCCGAATATTCCAACGATATCGTCAATAAGGCGGCAATTTATCTAAGTACAACCAACGGAACGCGCGCCGCCGTGGCCGCGAGAACAGCGAGGCGCATGTTAATCGGCTCCTTACTTAATGCCGCTGCCACCGCTGAAGCAGTTGTTACGGAATTAGATCGAGGCCCAACGCTGCTGCTCTGTGCCGGCACCGATGGTCGCACGGCCATTGAAGATGTAATCGGAGCCGGCGCCATACTGTGGCAGGTTCTCGCCGGCACCATGCGGCCCGACCTGGAACTCACCGATACCGCCTGGATTGCCTATCAAACCTTTGCGAGCGTTCGGTCGCGCCTCGCCCCGGCGCTGCGGTTGGGACAGGGCGGCATCAATCTTATCCATGCCGATCTTGAAGCTGATATAGACTTTTGCGCTGCGCTTGATCGCTACCCGCTGGCCGTCGGCGTCAATCTCCATTCATTGGAGGCGACGCCATGGCGCAATATGTGACGCTTGTAATCCGTCGTAAACCTGATAAAGTTAAATCGTCAAGTAACGGGGTCGGTGGACTCTCATGGTTGGGGTTGGTCGTTCCGGACTGCCTCGGTTTGAGGCAATGGCGTAAAATCTGCAGGCGGTTGCTGCCCTGCAATGCGATTTGAAGTGTTTTTTTTCTGGGGGTTTTGTATGCTTCCCTACAATTGGAAGGAATATTTACGACCGGACAACATTCGCGAAGCTATTAACCGAAACTCTTCCATCATCAGCATCCTTGCTGCCGTAGTCGCGATCATTGCAATTGCCTTTGTTGTTCGAGAAATTATCCCGAAAAAGCCAAGCTTCAATATGAACGTCTACTTTTACGACTTGGCCACCCATAAATTGGTTGTTCGATCGGCTGAAGAAACGCCTCCGCTCATCGGCGCTACCGGAAAACCCACCCTCGTCAAGGCCTTCTTGTACGCGTGTGACTCCTGCAAAAATAAATATGTTGCCTATCTTATGAAGTACACCAAGCAGGCCCGTGCGGCGGTAACGGCTATGCAGTCAGGTAAGACACCCGCGGCCGGCCCTAATATTAACCCAATGCAGGAAGAGTTTATTCTCGCCCAAGGCATGCTGGTACGCTCGCCCGATCCAGGCTCCAAATGGGTTTCGGCCAACTCGGCGCAGGGTCGCCAGCTTATGGAACCAAAGCCATGCCCATCGGGCAATGTGCGGGCCTGCCTTCCCGATTAGCCGAGACTGAATGCCATGCCGTTTGCGTCTATTGACCAAGTCACCGAAGTGCTGCGCAACGGCCAGATGATCGTTTTGGTGGATGACGAGGACCGCGAAAACGAGGGTGATCTGGTTTGCGCGGCTCAATTTATCACACCTGAAATCGTCAACTTCATGCTTCGTGAAGCCCGCGGCGTGCTGTGTGTAGCCATGACACCCCAAGATTGCGAACGCTTGGGACTCTATCCGCAGGCAGCTTACAATACCGCTCCGCTCGGCACCGCCTTTACCGTGAGCGTAGACGCCCACCCCCGTTTGGGCATTACAACCGGCGTATCGGCCAACGAGCGGGCCAAAACTATTCAGACACTCATCAACAAAGCCAGTACGCCCGACGACTTATGCCGACCCGGTCATGTAAACCCTCTGCGCTCGCGACCCGGTGGCGTTCTTGAACGTGCCGGACAAACCGAAGGCTCCGTGGACCTTATGAAACTCGCCGGATGCGCTCCTGCCGCCGTCATTATTGAAATCATGACTGAGTCCGGCTCAATGGCGCGCCTACCGCAGCTTGAAGAGTTCTGTCGCAAGCACAATCTGCTCATGTGCAGCACCGCTGATATTATTCAGTATCGCCTGCGCAGCGAAACGCTCGTTAAACGCATTGAGTCTATGCCGCTGGAAACCGCCTTCGGCCCGTTTACGCTCCACGTTTACGAAACTGTAAACGATCCGCTCATTCACCTGGCTCTGTGCTATGGCGGCATAGGAGATTATGACGCCTCCGGAACTACGGCCCGTCGGCTTGACGAGCCGGTCATGGTACGTGTCCATTCTGAAAATCTCCTCGACGACGTGTTTGGAGCTGGTGCGACCGGGCACGCCGGTGAAGTTGCCGCGTCGCTCCGCATGATTCGCGACGCCGGCCGCGGAGCGCTGATTTACCTTCGGCAGGAGTCGCGCGGGCTGGCTTTGTTGGCCCGCCTGCACGAGTATCGCAAACTGCTGGCGGCCCCGCCGCAGCCAAGCCTTAAACAGTCTGCTATGAATCGGCGCGATTTTGGTATTGGAGCACAGATTATCCGCGACCTTGGCCTTACCAAGCTTCGCATCCTTACCAACAGACCAAAAAAGCTCCACAGCCTTGAAGGCTTTGGCCTGTCAGTTGTCGAGCAAACTCCCATCGCCCACCCCTAAGCTCATGCGGCCACCCCTGAATTTCACTTTCATCCTTCACATAGTCCAACCCACCATTTCGAATCACTGGCACAAATTTCGCACAATGTTATAAACACACACATGACGCAGGACTTTTACATCATTGACGGCCACGCCCACATCTACCGGGCCTACTACGCCCTCTCCGGCCTTAGCAGCCCCAGCGGAGAACCCACCAATGCCACTTTTGGCTTTGCCAGCATGCTGCTTAAACTGCTCGATACCCGCAAGCCGCAGTACCTTGCCCTGGCCATGGATGCTGGCAGTTCCAATCGAGACCAACTCGACCCTCAATACAAAGCCCAGCGCAAGGCCATGCCGGAGGACATGCCCCCACAAATTTCCCGCATTCGGCAGATGGTGGAACTACTGGATATAAAAATTCTACTCGCCCCGGCTACGAGGCCGACGATGTCATTGCAACTGCCGTACAACAGGTACGCACCACCACCGGTGGCAACGCTGTTCGCATGTATATCTGTTCGCGTGACAAAGACCTCGATCAGCTTATTGACGATTCGACCTTTCTCTTTGACATCCAAACCGGCGAAACGGTTGATGCCGGCACTCTGCTCCGACAAAAAGGCTATACGCCCGCCCAGGCCGCCGATATTTTAGCGCTCACCGGCGATACGGCCGACAACATCAGCGGCGTGCCGGGTGTAGGCCCCAAGACCGCCGCCAAATGGATCGCCCAGTATGGTTCGCTCGACAACTTGCTTGCCCGCAGTTCCGAAATTCCCGGTAAAGCCGGCGAATCGCTGCGTGCCAGCCTCGACATACTTGGTAAATCGCGGCAGCTTGTGCGCCTGCAACGCGATGTTAAATTTGATTTCCACTGGCCTCTGGCGCCCTTCGATCCCGCCCGCCTCGAGAGGTTGGTTCCAGTTTTTGAAGAGCTTAACTTCCGCCGACTGCTCCCCACTCTCCGGCTTGTATGCGAAAAGCTCTGTGGCCGCGTGCCTCAAGGTCTGACTCTCACCGCACCCTCAAATGCTGCCACGACTGAATCAACCGTCAAACCTCGGAGTAAACCGCGCCACGATACACCTGCCCAGGGCATGCTGTTTGGCTTACCCAACGCCCCAACCGCCCCCGACAGGCCAGTGGCACCCGCGACTGTTGCCTCTTTACAGCCCCCTGATCTGTCAAGTTCTTTGCCCTCCACCACACTCGGACCCGTGGTCGGCAGTTACCAGTTGGTCAACACCCCTGAAACCCTCGCCGACATGCTCCGCGAGTTACAAACTCAGCTTGAGAAATCGGTCAATCGCTGGCTTGCCATAGACACCGAAACCGACGCGCTCGGCGCTCTGCAGTCTAACATATGTGGAATATCGCTGTGCGCATCGCCCGGCCGCGCGTTTTACATTGCCATACGCGGCGGCGGAGCGTGTTTGCCGGTGGAGTTACTGCGCACCGAACTGGCGGCACTATTCACCGACACTTCGATAAAAAAAATCGGCCAGAACATCAAATACGACCTCAACGTCTTGCGGGTCGCCGGCCTCCCGCTGGAGGGCATTTTTTTCGACACCATGCTGGCCAGCTATGTGCTCGATCCATCGCGCGCCAGCCATTCAATGGACGCCCTGGCCAACGATTTGCTGGGGCTTAAACCTATCGCTATTTCAGAGCTTATTGGTCGCGGGGCCTCGCAAATCAGCTTTGCCGACGTTCCACTTGACCGAGCATGTGCTTATGCCGCCGAAGACGCCGACGTTACATATCGGCTGGCCGCCAAACTGCATCCGACATTGGAACAAGCCTCCGTAGCGAAGCTCTATCATGATCTGGAGATGCCACTGTTGGAGGTGCTGGCTGATATGGAATTCACCGGCATCAAGGTTGATGCCCAGCCACTGCGCGACATGAGCCGCTCCATTGATGAAAAACTGCTGAATCTGGAGCAGCAAATTTATGCCCAGGCCGGCGGCACATTCAATATAGATTCGCCCAAACAGTTGGCTGCGGTGCTGTTTGGAAAGCTCGGCCTGCCCATCTCCCGTAAAAATAAAACCGGTCCCAGCACAGATATCGGCGTGCTCGAATCACTCGCGGATCGCCACCCCGTACCCGCGATGATTGTTGAATACCGGCAACTCGCCAAGCTAAAAAACACGTATCTCGACACGCTCGCCAACCAAGCCTCGCCACGCACGGGTCGTGTGCACGCGAGCTTCAATCAGACTGTCGCCGAAACCGGCAGGCTCTCCAGCAGCGATCCTAATTTGCAGAACATTCCCATTCGCACCGAACTCGGCCGTGAGATACGCCGCGCGTTTGTCGCAGGCGACAGCGCCAGCGTGCTGGTGTCCGCCGATTATTCACAAATTGAACTGCGTGTGCTGGCCCACTTCTGCAAGGAACCGGAATTAATTAAGGCGTTTGCGGAGGATCAGGACGTGCATCGGTTTGTCGCCACGCAAATTTTTAACGTCACCGCCGATGCCGTCACCGCCGATATGCGTCGAATTGCAAAGACCGTTAACTTCGGCATTATTTATGGCCAAACGGCATTCGGCCTGGCCAAACAACTTAAGATTTCACAGCGTGAGGCGGAAGATTTTATCCGAGGATATAAAGCTCGTTTTCCCGGAATCGAACAGTTCAGTAACGAGTGCATCCAACAGGCCTCCGCCACCGGATTTGTATCAACTATTCTTGGCAGAACACGAAAGATATCGGAAATTCATTCCAGCAACCAGAGTATACGCAATTTTGGACAGCGGGCCGCGGTAAACACGGTTATTCAAGGATCGGCTGCGGATTTAATTAAGCTCTCTATGGTCAATCTGCATCGCAAGCTTGCTCCGCACCGGCCCCAAATTAATCTGCTCCTGCAGATACATGATGAATTGGTATTTGAAGCGAAGCGAGACTCCTTAAATATATTTTTAGAAATCATTCGCTGCGAAATGGAAAACGCCATGAAATTGCTTGTGCCGCTAAAAGTTGATATCGGATGGGGCGACAACTGGCTTGAGGCCAAAGCCTAGCGGTGCACAATCCCACTCGCCTGCGCGGTTGGAAAAATGGCCATGCCCGCGGTGGGCCGCACGCTGCCCATGGTTTAACAGCGCCGCAAGATGCGCTGCTTAATTGGAAAAGTATGTTCCGTAAAATCACATGCCACGCTCGCTCGGTAAACAGCTCTGCCACACCACTGCAGGTGCTCCAGCATGTACACGAATCAGAGCCTGCGGCCGGTTTAGCGGCCTTGGTCACAGGAACTTCCGCCGGGGTGTCTATCATTGGTTATCATCCCATTGCTCGCTGGACTTTGACGCGAGGCTCTAAGCCTCAAGTTTGGATTCACCAGGACTACGCCAGCACCGCCCCATCAGACGACAACGCAACGACTGATACTCCGCTGGAGGCGTGGCAGGACTTAATTTCGGCTCCGACCCACGCAGCAGCAGCCCCCTGGCCTGAACACGCCAGTTGGATTGGCTTTGTCAGCTATGAAATGGGCCGCCACACAGAAATTCCCCAAATGCCACGCGACGCCTTCGTGCAATGGCCACTTATGCGATGGGAGCTTTACGAGTGGTATCTTATTCAGCACACCAACGCCGCAGGCAGCCCGGCCCCATGGCAACTGGTTCATCTGGCGCCTGCCGACGCCGCAGTGGATACTCTTGGCAACCCACCTATCCTGCTGCTCCAACCGCCGCGCGACCAAGCCCAGCCACACCCTATGCGGGCCTCTGGCAAGCTCGATCAATCGGCCGATCTGGCGGCACTTTCCGCCAGCATTGCGACCGCTCTACGCTACATCGCCGCCGGCGACATTTATCAAGTTAATCTTGCCGCCCGCTGGCAATGCAGTTCAGCCTCGCCGCCGCCAAGTCTTTTTGAACGGCTATGCCATATTTCTCCCGCGGAGTTTTCGGCCTATATTCAATTTGACCATCATGCCATTATCAGCGCTTCGCCGGAGCTTTTTATTCGGCGTCAAGGCGACCATGTTATCACCCGCCCCATCAAAGGCACGCGCCGCCGCGTACTGGATGATGCCGCACTCGACCAGCAACTCGCCCGTGAACTTCTCGCCAGCGAAAAAGATGCTGCGGAACTCGCCATGATTGTAGACCTGCTGCGTAATGATCTCGGACGCGTATGCTCACCCGGCTCGGTTAAGGTTAAATCACCCCGCAACCTCGATAAATTGCCCACGCTTTGGCACACCTCCGCCACCCTCTCCGGAAGCCTGCAGCCGCAACTCGCTCCACGGGGCTGGCAACACATCATCGCCGACATGTGCCCCGGAGGATCCATCACCGGCGCACCCAAAATTCGCGCCATGCAGATCATCGGCGAATGCGAAGCATTTCCGCGTGAACTCTATTGCGGCAACATCGGCTGGATTTCACCTTGGGGCAATGGCGAACTCAATGTCGCCATCCGCACCATGCTGATGCATCATGACAAAGTGGCTATTTATGCCGGCGCTGGCATTGTCGCCGATAGCACCCCCGACGATGAGTGCCGTGAAATTATGGCCAAAGCCTCCGCCATGTTGCAAGCCATCGGTATTACTGCCCCGCCGTAGTACGCGACACATAGGTATACTTCCCGCCGTTATGATGCGCAAGAAGTTTTAATTGGGCCACAAACACCGGATCATGTGCAATGTAGGCATACGTAAAAATATGCACACGATGCCTGGCGTTAAGTTTATCTACAACGTCAATCAGTCGCGGATCAAACGCGCCGTTGGTCACAAAAAAGATAACCTGCGGATGAAGTTCAAAGGCCGCTCGAAACGGCCTTTCAAAATATCTTAGCCTGTAACTATTCGGGCCAGCAGGGGCAACGTGTGACAGGAGCTTTATGATTCGCCGCTTGGCCCCGAGCGTAGCGTGCACAAGCCGTGCCGGGCCAAGAATCTCGTAGTTCTTTCGAAATACAATAACTGCGAGCCGCTGCACCGGGGATAGACGGTCTACAGAACGCATCAACTCTCGTTTCAGAAACTGAAAGTTTTCAAGCATGCCACCTGCATGGTCTATTATGTAAACAATACGCGCCGCATTGGTTTTGTCGCCACGCCCAGGGCCGGCCCCCATCAGAGATGGCCCCACGCCCAAGCCCGATGCAAATGGCACACCTGCTGTGCCTCGAAGCTCTCTCGCAGCACCTCCCGCCGCTATGAGCCATGGCGCCACCTTTGAATGCTGATGGTCAGATATCAGTGGCGTCGGCAGCGCTGCTTTAGACCACCGGATCGAACCATAAACACGACCCAGCTCGCTACGGACTGATTTGCCACCCCCAGTCAGAAATCCGGTTAGCGGATCGCGTACATATTGCGTCATCATGCCCATAGGCACAATAATGGGCCGTACGGGAGTTTGGAGTTGCTCGCGCACGACCTTATAGGCGAAACAAAGAAGCAGAAGAAGGCCGATATGTACCAGTCCAGAGGCAATCCATGGCGTCATACGATCGAACCATTCCGCGGTATTCGCTCCCGGCTGCACCGCCCCAGTGCCTTGGGAGTGTGGAGAGGCCGCAAGAATACCTTTAGTACGATGTACATTGGATTGCATCAGACATTCCTCCGTAACAAAACGTCACAGACCAAGCCATGCTTCTGGCTAAGAAACATACATACACTGCATTGCAAATGACGGGCCAAAGCACATATTAGCCATCAGAAATCGTAAACCGTGATGCCTCATAGGCCTTAACTCTATAAACATTTCCACCGAATGCAGGTGAACCTATCCCTGGTTTTATCAAGCACCAGCCGATGTGGAGCGAACTTCAACGCTCCATTCACTGTGACAAAACCGTCACAGTGCTGATAAAGTCCTGACACCACTGGCACCGTAAGCGCCATGGTGCAAGAGTATTTTAGATTTGCGTGCGTGGCGGATAACTATTGCGGGGCCTTTGAGCCTATGACCCCATTTAAAAATAAGGTGCACCACCACAGCCATACATTGATCAGTCAGCCCAAAGCACCTTCTGGCGGCCGCCAATGACTTTAGACAGCAGGTTGCCGCCACCCAAGAGTCATAAAAAACAAACATTCCGGCTGGTTCTGGAACGGTTTATTCGGTGCTGCCAGCTATTGACTTACGTCGTGGCGAATGACATGTCTGGCTGCGATAAGTTATTTCTTCGTACGGCGTCTTGAACTGCAGACCATTCCAGCCGAGGGCCTCGCCTTCGAATTACAGCAGCGGTAGGCGCACACCGAGCACTGCCGCTGCGCCTGCGGCAACCGCGATCAAGAGTGATATCAACTGCGTCACCGCCAGCAAACGATACAGCAACCATAGCAACAGCGAGTTCGCCCATCCAGCAGCAGGCAAAGCCGCTTCCAAGCTATTGAGTGAAATGATCGCCACTGCGGCCATGGCAGATGTCGCGACCGCCCCCGTGATCACCATCACCAAGCAGTGCGCTTGCCAATGCGGCAGCATTGCAAGCACTTGCAGTCCCCACAACACAACCAATACCCCCGCAAAAGTGCCTGCAATCGCACCTTGCGCCAGTCGCAGCATCTGGACTTTGCTTCTATCGCTCGATTTAGCACATCCGCAGGCATGACTATTGGGCTTGTGCATATACAACCTACCATGGTTGAACATTTATCATAGCCAGACTCGCGGCACGATAGGCAACGCATTAAAGCGGAGGACACTAGGCGTAGGCCCCACCAGCCTTCTTGCCATGCTTGGCCAGACGATCCTTTGCCGCCCTGGCCTCGTATCCGCTCTGGCGATGAGCCGCCAGCGGATCGGCCGGAAGTCCACCGCTGCTGCGCCATTCGGCCAGCAATGGCCGCACATCCGTCAAAAATGCCCCTCGCAAAATATTTTCGCTCTGCACAAGGTCCTCGTTCTCTTGCGAAGCGGCCAAGGCTTTGCGATCTACAAGGCATGCTTTGGCGTACAACTGCTGGGCCATGTCCACGGTTTGAAGCATGGCTTCAATCTTCGGCTTGAGGTTGTGGCTTTGATCCACCATATAAGCGATCGGCGGCACAGATCCGGTGCGAAAACGATGGTTTTCGATCTCACAGAATATGCGAAATATCTGATACGGATCTATCGAACCGATGGTAAGGTCGTCGTCGGCATATTTTCGGTCGTTGAAATGAAAACCGCCCAGCATGTTTTCATCCAGTAACCATGCAACGATCTGTTCAATATTGACCGCCTGATAGTGGTGGCCAGTGTCCACCAGCACTTTGGCCTGCGGCCCCGCCGCGCGCGCCAGTAGCAGCGCCATGCCCCAATCGGCAATGTCAGTGGCATAAAATGCCGGTTCAAACGGCTTATATTCGACCAGCATGGTCATATCCGGCGGCAGCGCGGCGTGAAGAACCTTCAACGATTCGGTAAACCAGCGTTTGCGGGCGACAATATCGCTTTGACCAGGGTAGTTGATCCCATCGGCAAACCAAAGAGACAGTAAATTGCTGCCAACCTCTTTGCCAATGGCAATCGAATCGAGCATGTGCTCCACCGCATGCTTGCGAATGGCCGAGGACCGGTTGCCGGCACTGCCCCATTTGTATTGCTGATCTTGAAAGACATTGGGATTGATTGAGCCGATGCGTACACCACTGCTGCGTGCCAGCTTTGCCACCTCCGCAGCTGCCTGGTCCGGCTTAAAATCCCACAACACGTGCACAGCCACGGTAGGACAACAACCGCAAAGCTTGTTAACGTGTCCGGCATCAGCCAGTTTTTCATCAACGGTGACAGCTGCGGCATCTTGATTGAACTTGCCGAAACGCGTGCCGGTATCGGCAAACCCCCACGAGGGCAGTTCAATCATAAACTCATTGAGCCGCGAAAAAACAATGTCGTGATTCAAGGTGAAACTTCTCCTTCACGCCAAGCCAATGATTTCAGTCCAGTCAACATAATAGCACATTTTACAGGCTGCGAGTAGAGTCGGAATTACAAATTATTCTACTATGGCGTTAGAACGTGTTAGCCGCGCAGAATGCATATAATTCCGCACAAAGAGCCACAGCGGATAGCGCCTTAGCAGCATCAAACGCAGATACTATATCTTCAGTCGGCGAACCGCCGGACAATAAGCGTGTCATTTTGGCCGCCAAAACCAAAACTGTTGGACATGGCAACATTGACCTTGGCTTTACGGGCCTCGTTGGGCACATAATCGAGGTCACATTCGGGGTCGGGCACGCAGTAATTGGCCGTAGGCGGCAACACCTGATCACGAATGGCCAGAACACAGGTGATAGCTTCCACCGCACCTGCTGCAGCTATCAGGTGCCCCATCATGCTTTTAATGCTGCTGATGGGCACGCTCTTGGCACGTGGGCCAAATACATGCTTGATGGCCAGCGTTTCTGTTGAGTCATTTTCTTTGGTGCCGGTGCCATGGGCATTGATGTAGTCAATGTCATCAACCGACAAGGCGGCATCACGCAGCGCCTCTTCAATAGCAACGACAGCGCCGCGTCCCTCAGGGTGCTGATCGGTAACCCGGTATGCATCAGCTGAGCTGCCATAACCCACAATCTCCGCCAAAATTGTCGCATTGCGCCGCACAGCATGTTCCAAAGATTCAAGAATAAGAATGCCCGCCCCTTCGCCCAGCACAAAGCCGGCGCGGGTGGCATCAAACGGACGACACGAGCGACGCGGATCATCATTCATCGTTGACAGCGCCGTAAGACGATTAAAACCCGTTACCCCAAACGGATGAATCATTGAGTGCGCACCACCGGAAATCATAATTTCGGCATCGCCACGGCGGATAATTTGCGTCGCTTCACCCAACGCCTGGGTGCTGGCGGCACAAGCCGTGAGGCAGTTCATGGCCGGACCGCGAGCATTAAACTCCAAGCTCAAATGAGTGAGCGGCATGCACGGTTCCTGCTCAATTTCGCGCATAGCATTAAAACGCCGCATTGCAGATTTTGCCCATGAGCCGGTGGCGACAGTGCCTGCTGATTGATCCCACGCTCCCAGCGTCACCTCGGTAAACGTGCCAAAATCGAGCGAGCCTTCGCCGCTGCCCAAGTACATGCCGATGCTGTAGGGATCGAGCCTGGCATGGCCCGGTGTTCTTGGTGCAGGTAGCCCTGCTTGTTCCCACGCCTGCGTGGCTGCGGCCAAAGCAAACCCGGTCGCTCGGCTGATTTCCTGATGCATTCCCGATTGGCGCAGTGCCGCGGGAAGCTGGTAGTCTTTAACCTCTGCGGCAAATGTCGTCGGAAATGTGCGCGCATCAAACAACGTAATTGGAGCGATGCCACTTTCAGCTCGCAACAGCCGCTGCCACACCTGCTCAATGTCATGCCCCAAGGGTGTAACCCAGCCCATTCCGGTTATGACTACTCGATTGGCCATGAACATTCCCTTATCTGCATTCGTCGGCCAGGCGCGATGCGACCGCCGATGCACAAAACCTTACTGCCATTTGCGCAACATCACTGCGCTATGTTGCCCAGCAAGCGAGCTTGCGAACACCAACACGTTCTGCAACGACATGGGTTGCTGCGTAGCAAGCATCCGCACGTCGGCAAGCGGCTGATCACTGTCTGCGGCAGGCCATAGCTTTTGTTCGTGTAGCGCCATGGCCGCAGCAGCCAAATCTATTGCCTGCGATCCAGCCGAGCAATCACCCACACCGCCGCGAGCGGGTGCCAGTACAACCTCGGCTGCTTTTCCAAACACTCGGCTGATGGCAGCCACATCAGATTGATCATACGTCGGCACAGACGAACCCGGTGGCACGATGGCCTGCACCTCGGCAGAAGTTATCCCTGCATCACGCATGGCTTTGGCGATGGCAAACGCGGCCGATTCGCCTGTAGGGTCTGGCTCGCCTAACTTTCGCCCACTGGAGGCCGCGGCCAAACCTGCAATTTCACAATAAATATGAGCATTTCTCTTTTGAGCATGCTCCAGTTCTTCAATCACCAGCACCGCCCCACCCTCAGCTACGACGGTACCGGCGGCGCGGCGATCATAAGGTCGGCATGCCCCTGCCGGGTTGGCCGTGTTGTTGACCCGGCCTAAAAGCGACCATCGCATAAGGCCCATCGGGTGTATCATGCTTTCGCAACCGCCGACCAAAGCCACATCAGCCTGACCTCGCTGAATGGTGCGACAGGCCTCGGCAAGGGCCAGCCCGGCGGAAGCCTGCTCGCAGGTAATGGTGTTGCTGGGGCCCTGCGTGTCATGAATGATGCTCACGTGGCAGGCCAGCATATTGGGCAGGTATTTTAATAGCCAAAGCGGGGTGAGGTTGTCCATGCCACTGGTTTTAGATGGATCCTCTGATTTTCCCCAGCGAGCCAAGCTCAGCGTGCCATCGGAGTTCTTGGCCTGTGCCATGGCCTGACAAAGTTCGTTGAGATCGGCACATATTAAGCCAGCTCCAATGTTACAGCCCACGCGTCGGGGGTCTACGGCATGCCAATCAGGCCCTGGGACCGATCCGCCGCTTGCCTCCACAATACCACGGGTTGCCAGACGCGCATCGCGAACCGCGCCGTCCGCTGCCACAACCGCCAATTCTATATCGCGTGCCATGATTTTAGTGGCTTTACGATAGCTTTTGGGCACATAATCGGTGGTTTTAAATGCCGGCACGGTGCCGGCAACTTGACTCGGAAAGCCCGATGGATCGAACTGCGCCAGCGCCGCAATGCTGGAACGCCCAGCCAGCAACCCCTGCCATAGATCAGAAAATCTAATGCCATGAGGCGAAACCGCCCCAAGCCCCGTAATGACCACTCGCCGCATGAAAGTCCTCATTCTGTTGCTGCAGCCCATCAGCGCAGAAAAAGTATTCTACTTGCCCGCAGCCGACAAACCAACCACCAGCCAACACATTCATCTGCATCAAGGCGTTTAAGCGAATAACCAGGCAGTTGCAGCGCTTTCACGTCGCAACTTCAGTGCAACATGCGCATTGGAGACGGTGCGCTAGACCGTGCCACCACATCAGGATTTATACCCATTAACGACCACGTCCAGCTTGCCTGTCTCCGGGTTCATAATAAGCCCATGCACCGGCAGCTTCTTCGGCAACAACGGATGCGTTCGAATCATTTCAACACTCTGCTCAACCCCGTCCTGCACCTGATCAAATCCAACGAGCCATCGCTCAAGGTCAATACCCGCATGCTTAAGCATGGTGATGGTATCGGGCGATATACCCGCCGCCAGAGCCTTGTTAAGAATATCACGGCACGAAAGTCCCGTCATGCCGCAGCCATGATGCCCGACAACCGCAATTTCATGAACATCTAAACTGTACACTGCCACCAAAATACTTCGCATGACGCTGCCAAACGGATGCGTCACCAGAGCGCCGGCGTTTTTTATTATTTTTACATCCCCATTGCGGAAGTCCATCGCACGCGGCAGCAGTTCCACCAGTCGCGTGTCCATGCAGGTAAGAATGAGCAGCTTTTTATTTGGCAGCGCGTTGGTAAGAAACGGCTCGTAGGCCTTTTCCGCCACAAACCGTTTGTTAAAATCGAGAATTCCGTCAAGCAGACTCATGGCTTGATAGTCGCACAGACGGGCTATAATGGCAAGCGGATGACTTAAGTCATCGCAACCAATCTGCTCTTTGGCATTGGCAATATACCAAGACTCCAGCAATTGGCTGCGGACATACCTTGGTGGGCGGCACACATAAACGCGAGCGCCGTTCAACAGCCCTGCCGCCGAGCATTTACGGCAATAGCTGTTTTCTAATCGCTGGCTAAGGCGGGTACAGGGCCGCGCGCCAAAGTGATCACCATCATCTGCGGCGGGCAAAACATCCGTACGCGAATCGCCGCCTTGCCCATACCACGGCTTACCACCAGCCAGGTGTGGTCTACCCGGTTTACCCCCGCACACATTTCACGCGGCAAAGAGTCGTGGCGAATAATGGGCCGCCCATCTGGATAGCATATCTGCCCACCATGCGTATGCCCCGCCAGACAAACGTCCACCCGAGCGGCCGCGGCCGCGTGCACCAAATCCGGGTAATGCAACAGCATAATTTTACAGTCATCCGCTTGTACATTGCGCAGCGCAGCCGGAATGTCAGTGTCAATGCGACGATGCTGCGCTATACCAACCAGGGCAAGCCGTTCACCGCCGCGTTTGAGGATTACGGCTTCGTTGCATAACTGCCGCAGACCAAACCGGGCCAGTGCCGGGCCAATATCTGGGGAGTCGTGATTGCCCAAAATAAAGTAAATCCCCAGATCGGGGCTTATGCCTTCAAGCAAACGCATCACATTGGGCAGTGTTTGCCGCCACAGCCATGCTCTGTGCGCCAAATCGCCAGTTATAACCAGCAAATCGCACTTTAGCCGCTCCAGAGAGCGTTTCCAGTCGGAAAAACGATCATTCCAGTAGGTAAGATGCAGATCAGACAAATGCGCAATACGCAGACCATTAAAAGCCCGCGGCAGTCGAGGCACTGGCAGTTCTATTTCATCAAGAACTGCTGAACGACTGGGCTTGGAACGCATCATACAACTCTCTGGACAGCCGGCATCATTTGTTGCGGTGGCAAGCAGGTCGTCAAAGGTACCTCTCACGCAGCGCGTGGTGCCTGAGGCGGACCGTTCACGCCTCACAACGGATTCGATCATAGCGTGATTTATGAGATGGTTTCAAATGACAACAACGCCGCGCACAATCGCGGTTAACGTCGCAAGCTGAAAGGACACAACAATTTACCGAGCCGGCCAACTCACAAAAAGGGGAAGCCCGCCCTAAGCCGCAACCTCTG
>JABEVB010000212.1 GCA_013044165.1 Phycisphaerales bacterium | reverse complement strand
TCATCAATAACCCACACAGCAAAGTGCCTACGCTGCAGCAACAACTGGTATCACTTGAATCGCTTTATCATTCCGCCGACAAACAGGCCGCCGCGGCGGTGGCGGCGGCTCGTGGCGCGCGGAACAATTTAAGCCTTGCCGCCAACGAACAAAGAATGCATTACGTCGAAGCGCAGCAATTAACAACCAAAGGCATGAGTGCCTTTGACCCGCTGATTACCGTACAAGAAAACAAAACCGGCGAATGTCTGCTGGACATTTACCAGGCAGTTGCCGACCTGCGGGCAGGTCAGGCCGATTGGCTTCGTGTAATAGCCGGCACGCTGGCCACCCAAACCGCCTCCGACGCCAACAAGGCTTATGCGGTCGTCAACAGCACCAGCCCTATGAGCGCCCCCAAGAGCAAACAAATTGCAGCCTACCGCACTGCTGCTACCGCCGCACTCAGGCAGGCGCTTGCGGATCTCAAACAGGCCACCTTGGCCTATCCATCCGGCCAATCGCCGGTTAAGTGGCTGACACCGGCACTTAAATCCATTGTTGAAACGACTTACGCTGGCGTGACAAGTAACTCGGCACACGCCACCGCCCTGCTCTCGGCCGCATCCGACGATGCCAAGGCCGCCAAACAGCTCAATCCATTTCTGCCGTTTTGATTGACGTCAGCGGAGTAATGACTCGATGTTGCATTACTTTGCGGCACCTCATCGGCCGTGATGGCGATAGGCTTTTAGACGAGATCGCACAAAATTCAGGTGATATTCATCGGTTTCAAGCGAGCGGCGGCGGCGAGCCATTTCAATATGCCCCACGATACAGGCCATTTGCGTTTCATCTAATACAATTGACGGCGGCTCAAGCAGCCTGGCAACAAGCTCGTGGAGCAGCAGCACCGCCGGGTCACGCGGCGTTTTAAACGTAGCCTTTCCGGTAAACACCACCAGCGACGTGATGGGCACACCTGGCATCTTGAGGCACGCCTTAAGCGCCCGCACATGGCCCTGGTTCTGACGCAGCGGATTTTGAAACTGCGACTTTCGACGATACAGCACCTGCATCCATCGCGGCTGGCTTACTTCGCCGAATATCCAACCTTGATAATGCTTGGTTTCAATGACATACACTCCCGTGCGGCACACCAGAATATGGTCTATCTGCGAGGTACCATCCGATGTGGGCAGTGTAACATTATTAATGAGGACATGCGGTTGGCGAAGCTTGGCTTCAATTTCATTGGCGACCAGCGCCTCACCTTTGGACGCGGCAAGACCTATTTGGCGGCGCAGAACAAACCCCAGCAGCAAACCCAGGGCCAGGGCGGCCAGCGTAAGCAGTGGATCGGTTGCAGAAGCATGTGCCATCACAGGCATGGTACGAGTCGGCTTTATGCCCCGTCAATCGTTGACCAATGACTGCGGCCCGGCAAGCAGAAGGCTAACGCCGGGCCGCGCGTTGGTTTATTCAAAATGCCCGAGGCTTTTACCCCGGCTCTTACAGCGACTTCACTGCCCCGCTGAACTCCAGCACCACAACGCTGGCGATTTTGTCCGGCGCGGTTGTCGGCAGGCTTACCACAACGCCTTTGGCGGTGCTGCTGGTGGTTACGCTTTGGCCGTTGGCCAGCAAATATGCCTTCGTAACCGTGTTGCTCATTGGCACCGTAATGGTCTTCTGCCAATGCACAACTTCGAGATAGAGTTTGCCGGGCTTGCTGGTAATGTAGCCCCATGGCATCGCCTTTTTGAACGGCATGCGATGCGAACCATAGATAGCAGCACCGTTGACTTTCAGCCAGCGGCCCATGGCCATAAGACGCGTTACCTCTGGCTTGGGAATCACACCCAAACCGGTCGGCCCCACATTAATGAGATAGTTGCCGCCGCCGCTGGCACACTTGATGACGTTGATGATGAGCGTAGCGGCCGACTTAAAGTTTTTGTCCTGCCGCTTGTAGCCCCAGGTATTGTTGATAGTCATGCAGGTTTCCCAGTTGCCAGGGATGCCGCCGGGCGGAATTTTTTGTTCGGGCGTGGCATAATCACCTCCAAAGCCTTGGCCATGATCAACGGCGCCCTGCGGATCAATTCGGTTGTTGACGATAAGATTCGGGTCGAGTTCGCGAAGCTCATGGCGAATCGCCACGCCATCGGCGCGGGTCCACCCATGCATCCATTGGCCATCAAACCAGATTAATCCCGGATGGTACTGCGTAACGATCTCCCGCAATTGAGTTTCCATGTAGTGCAGATAGGGAGCCTCCCCGCCCGGGACAAAATGCGTAGGGTTATAAGTGGGGTGCGCGCCGCCTCGGGCCGGAGCCTGAAACCGGCTATGCCAGTCCATAATCGAGTAGTAAACACAAAATCGAACATCCTGCTTTTTGCATGCGGCCGCGAGCAGCGCCAACGGATCGGTATGCCACGGCGTGTCGTCCACAATATTGTATTTGGTGGCCTTGGTGTTGAACATGCAAAAGCCCTCGTGATGCTTCGACGTAATCACGATGTACTTTATGCCCGCAGCCTTAGCAATGCTCACCCACTTGTCGGCATTGAATTTGACCGGGTCAAATTTAGCCGCCAAGGTGGCGTATTGCGCCCGGGGGATGTGCCCGTTATTCATAATCCATTCACCGTAACCTGGTACGGGCTTACCATGCCAAAAACCTGCAGCCTCCGAATATAGCCCCCAATGAATAAACATCCCTAAGCGAGCCTTTTTCCACCACCCCAAATCCACAGCATGTTTGGAATCGGCAGCCTTCGCGGGGGCCGCTAAACACATAGCCGTCAAAGCACACAATAAAGACCACAAAGCCACGCGATGCAGCAGCCCATAGTGGGCACGGAAGGTTGGAAGATCACGTTTCATACGTTGCTCCTTTGCAATCAAGATGCCAGGCCACTGGATAATCGGGAGGTTGGGGCCGATCTTCACCAGCAATGTGAATGTTATCATGCCGCCCACGGACGTCAACGATGAAGAGGCCGACAGCCTGTTAAATGGGTGTGGCAATTTTGCCGGTCGGCCAGCGTAAGCAGTGGATCGGTTGCAGAAGCATATGCCATCACAGGCATGGTACGAATCGTCTTTATGCCTCGTCAATCGTTGACCAAAGACCGCGGCCCGGCTAGCACAAGGCTAACGCCGGGCCGCGCGTTGGTTTATTTAAAATGCCCGAGGCTTTTACCCCGGCTCTTACAGCGGCTTCACTGCCCCGCTGAACTCCAGCACCACAACGCTGGCGATCTTGTCCGGCGCGGTTGTCGGCAGGCTTACCACGACGCCTTTGGCGCTGCTGCTGATCGTTACACTTTGGCCGTTGGCCAGCAAATAAGCCTTGGCAACCGTGTTGCTCATTGGCACCGTAATGGTTTTTTGCCAGTGCAGTACTTCAAGATAGAGTTTGCCGGGCTTGCTGGTAATGTAACCCCAAGGCATTGCCTTTTTGAACGGCATGCGATGTGAACCATAGATTGCTGCGCCGTTGACTTTGAGCCAGCGGCCCATGGCCATAAGACGCGTTACCTCCGGCTTGGGAATCACGCCCAAACCGGTCGGGCCGACATTAAGCAGATAGTTGCCGCCGCCGCTGGCACATTTGATGAGGTTGGTAATGAGCGTAGCAGCCGACTTGAAGTGTTTATCCTGCCGCTTGTAGCCCCAGGTATTGTTGATGGTCATGCAGGTTTCCCAATTGCCATGGATGCCGCCGGGCGGAATGTGCTGTTCAGGGGTGCCGTAATCGCCAAAGCCATACGCCAGACGATTGTTGATGATAACGGTTGGGTCCAGTTTGCGCACGAAGTGGAACACGCTGGCGGCATCGGCCCGCGTCCAGCCGGCTACGTGCACGCCCTTGGAGGTTGTCCAGGGCATAGAGCCGGGGTTATCAAACCAGATAATTCCCGGATGATACTGCGTAATAATTTCCTGAAGTTGCTCCTGCATATAACGCACATACTCCTTGCCGCCATCCGGTGCGACAAACCGCATGCCCTGCCAATTGGGCTTGCCATTGGTAATGGAATGCGGCAGGGTATAGCGACTGTGCCAATCTTGAACAGAATAATAGGTACAAAAGCGGATGCCCTGCTTTTTGCACGCGGCCGCGAGCAGCGCCATCGGGTCGGTATGCCAAGGAGTGTCGTCCACAACGTTGTATTTGGTGGCCTTGGTGTTGAACATGCAAAAGCCATCATGATGTTTGGTGGTAATGACAATGTATTTCATGCCGGCGGCCTTGGCGATGCTTACCCACTTGTCGGCGTTGAATTTGACCGAATCGAACTTGGGTGCGAGCGTCGCATACTCAGCCCGCGTAAGGTGCATATTGTTCATCAGCCATTCGCCGGCGCCCGGTTCGGGCTTGCCATGCCAGTAGCCCGCGGCCT
>JABEVB010000211.1 GCA_013044165.1 Phycisphaerales bacterium | reverse complement strand
GGCATATCGCGGCATACAAACAAGGTATGTGCCCGCATCAATTTATTTTCACGCGGGACGCATCCCAAATGGCCAAGAGGCCAAAAGCGGGTGCCTCCGACCTGCAATTCAAACGGACTATGACCCTTTCAGGGTCCGTTTCTTTATCAACGCGATAACCGTGCGTGGGAGCCACGCACGGCTATTAACAATCAGCCTTTCAGGCTGTTGCGGGCAGCGCCATTTTTGAAGGGGGGTGCACGTTCAAAATCCCGGCGGCCCGGGGTTATCGGACCCAACACATAGGCCATCGTACACAGAGATTGCCCCTTTCATTATCACCGGGCGGGTTAAAACCGGCCACGAAAGGGCCTATGTAAATAGTCCCGCTGTATCGGGATTTACAAACCCATGGGCGATTTATAACTGGTGAGGCTTATTAATATTCGTATTCACGTCAAATAATGGCCTTTAATTTTCTTTAAAAAATATTTGAAAATTGTTGTTAAGAATGATAGCGCTCGCAACGTAAGCAGTCAAGGAAGAACTCTTAACTTCCTAATCTGGTGTTTATGCCAGTCCGATGATCGCCCGGTTTAGGCGATGCCAGTGTCTCTCTTGTTTGTGGGAGAGAAAAATTGGGGGAATTATTCATGATGTCCAAATCGCATCTCACTTTGTTCGTGGCTGCAATCGCAGCTTCTGCCGCAATTGTGCCAAGCGTGCAGGCAACACCCACGGTTAGCGTGGTGGGTGTTTCTGGCACGTCAACGAGTTTGAATTGGCTCGGCAACGGCTTGGGGCAAATCGGAAGCACCAAAGAGGCTGTTGATTGGACGGTCGCGGGGTATCTTGGCTTTGGATTTAATTGGCCGGGTAGTACCACTGCAAGCGTGACACAATCTTATTTGGTTGCCACACTGAATAATCCGACAGTGCAATTTTTCGGTAGCAGCTCAGGCCTATCCACAACGACTGACGTCTTTGGTGTTTCAACCAACTTAGGATGGGCCTCCAATTCAAGCATTATCTCATCGCTGGGCAAGGACGCTCTCCTCATTTCCGAGGTGGCCCCAGCTGCCGGAACGTATTACCTGTCAATCGGATCGCTTGGGTATTATTATAATACAAGTAATTCATACGTTGGATCATCACCCACGGGTGACACTAATTCAAACACGATCACCGCAGCCTCTCAAGGCCAAGTGATCCAGTGGCTTGTGTCCAACCCGACCGCTTCGGATGTGTACTGGTTTAATGCATCAAACACGGTGACAACAAGCGGCACCACCGTTAAAGGTGGTGCGGTCGGCCCAATTGGCTTCTCGGCAATCGCGGCGCCTGAGCCGGCCACATTGGGCCTGCTGGCGGTTGGTGCGATCGGCTTGTTGGCCGCGCGTCGCAAGGTGGCAACTCGGGCCTGAATGCGTCTGGCGTATCGCAATTGTTTTGGTATGCCTCGTGATCTGGCAAAGGCCACGACAATTATGTTGCCTCTGCGCGAGCTATAATAAAAAGTGAAAAGGGCCAGTGGAGACCTTCTTCGCCGGCCCTTTTTCCAATACGCAACCGCTAAAACGCCGCTGCGATACGATTAGGATTCATCATTTTGGCGGAGGCCACCGTGCAGAAGATTACCCGTACATATCATCCATGCTTTCGACGGCGCGGTTTTACCCTCGTTGAACTTCTCGTGGTCATTTCCATCATTGCCATTTTGCTCGCGCTGCTTCTGCCGGCGCTGAGCCGTGCCAAAGATCTTGCGATGCGTGTGTCGTGCGCCAGCAATTTGCGGTCTTTTGGCCAGGCTCTTTATGAGTACGCCGGCACCTACCGTACCTACCCACACCAGCGGGATATTTACTATGGCAATCCGATTTTTTCGTCTACGTCCACCCTTCCGCCAGGTTATACGGTCAATCTTTCGTTTCCCAATGCTTTAACGGGTGCCGAGGGTGACGCACTGATGTCTTTTATGGCCTCGTCCATTGGCCACAACCCATACCAGCCTTTGCCAACGGCCGTGGATGTGCTTACCTGTCCAAACTTTCGCATACCACCGGCGGCAGCAGTGGGTTCGTATCAGCCCGGCCAAACGCCGGCCGCATTTAAAACTTACCCGTATTTTGCCGCTCTGTATCGCGATGTAAACTATGGCTCTGGTGAATACGGTACAATATATCAGTACCCGTCCAACGCTGCCGCCGGCTACCATTACTACGACGAAATTGGCTACATGTATCTCGGGCACGCATATAACTGGGGAAACGATCCGCTATCTCCGACGACGGGCTATAAAATCCTCTCGCCGAGCGGCCCATCCGACAATCCTGGCTGGGCTTTGGCTGCCGATGATATTACCCCGGCAGTCACGCCCAACGGTAAAAATTGGTGGGCGGCAACCGCCCACTTAACGCCTTCGGGCACCCCTGCAGGAGGCAATGAGCTTTATAACGATGGCCATGTGGCTTGGAACAACTGGGATGGCGGCACCGGCAAGGAGTTGGCAGATCATTATTTTGTTGGCTACGATTTGTATTTGTACTGGCGCGACTCTGTGACCAGGCCATGAACTGTTTTGCCTGAAATCAATCGCATAAGGCGGTTTACTTAAATGGCAATGCCGCAACGAATAAATCGCCGGCAGCCTGATCATGCCTTGCAATAGCATTGGACGCTCGTTGAATTTTTGCCGGTTGGGGCCTGTCAACCCTTGCCATTTCACCAGCCCTGCGCTCTGCTTCTGCCTGTAATCGGTTGCGCCGAAGCGATGGTTGTGCGAGGCTCATATACCGGCAGATCCAGGCCGCTTAACCAGGCGATTATTGATGCTACTGTCACAATCAAAGCTGATCGAAATGCGGTCACCAATTGCGGCTGATATATCCAGTAATGATGCCACAACATTAAAATGCTGTAGGCGTCGTTGCATGATCAGCGAGTTTTGCGGCGTGGGCCCCAGATAGCCCGGTAGGGCAACTGCGACTTGTGTTATTCTGGGCGTAAAAGGCCTATGCAATAAAGCTTGCGCCGGGTCGTTGGATGCAATTGAGATTAAAAACACAGGAGCCGTAATGAGTCACGTTACCCGTCGGAAACTTCTAGCCGATGCGGCTGCGGTTGCGGCCATTTCTCGCCTGCGTAAGGGCACGGCAGAGCCTAACGTTAAAATCTCCAAGAGCGACGCCAATGCACCGGCCCCGAATCTGCCATCCCCTGCAAGTGCCGCCGGCGGTACGGCCCGGGCCATCCAAACGCCGTTTACGCCCAATGGCGTTGCCGGCTCGCTTGCGCGCTTACGCAAAGGCTCGCGCGGCAAAACACCCACTGAAAAGAACGTTACCGCCGATTGGGTAGCGTCGCTCGCCCAGCGCGGCAACCCCACCGTTTACACAAGCCAGAACAGCAATAACTTCGCCTACATCGGCATGCCGGTGGGCGGCATCGGTGCGGGCCAGCTCTATCTTGGCGGCGATGGCAAGCTCTGGTGGTGGGATATTTTTAACCTGCGCACCCAGAGCGGCAGCGAAGGCGATTACCTCAATTCGCCCACGCAAAATAATACCGGCGATGCCTCGCAAGTGGTTCTGGCACAGGGTTTTGCCCTGAGCTTTGGCCCGGCCGATAAGCCAATTGTTCGCACCCTTGACCAAAAAGGTTTTAAGACCGTAGGGTTTGTGGGCCAATATCCGGTTGGGCAGGTCAACTATTCTGATCTGGATGTCCCGCTGGCGGTAAAGTTGGAAGCGTTCTCCCCTTTTTTGCCGGGCAACCTTGAGCAATCGGCCTTCCCGGCAACCATTATCGAGTACACCCTCACCAACACCGGCAGCGAACCGGCGACCTGCAGCATTGCCGGCTGGCTCGAAAATGCCGTGCTGGTGCACAGCGGCGGCGATACCAGCATGCTGCGCCGCAACCGCATTAAACGCACCCAAAACGCTGTCATGTTGCTGGCAGATGCTATTTCACCCGCGGCTCCCGCGGCTGCCCCGCAACGACCCGCCATAACGTTTGAGAACTTTTCGGATGGCTCGTTCAGCGGCTGGAAAATTCAAGGCCAGGCGTTTGGCCGTGCTCCGGCGAGCTTTGCCACCAACGAGTCGGCCCGGCCCGGCTGGGACCGCAATGCCCTCAAGCGTACCATGCTGGGGCATTACATGGCCGACTCATTTAACAGCCACCTGGGCCAAAATCCGGATGCCGCCACGGGTAAACTTACCAGTCGCGTGTTTACCATCAGCCGTAATTTTATAAATGTGCACCTTGCCGGCGGCATGCATCCGGGGCAAACGTGTGTCAATCTTCTGGTTAACGGAAAAATAGTTGACTCGGCCACCGGCGACAACAGCGATCACTTTCGATGGCATAGCTGGAATGTCGCTTCGTACGCCGGCAAAAAGGCGGTGATCGAAATTGTGGACACCGCCACCGGCGGCTGGGGGCACATACTCGTGGATGCCATCATCTTCAGCGATGCGGCCGTTGGTGTCGTCCACCCCAAAAGCGCTCCCGATTTCGGCACCATGACCCTGTCGGTTCTTGGCAGCCCGGAGGCCTGCTTTGGCAACTCCGATACATTACACGCCCAGTTGCCCGCGGCGGCATTTCGCCCAAGTTCCACCACCGCGCGCAAGCCCATGGATCAACCCTTGGTTGGAAGCGTGGGGCAAACCATTACGCTTAAACCGGGCGAAAGTAAAACAATTTCGTTTCTACTAACGTGGCATTTTCCAAACCCGATTCCGCTGCGTCTTAAAACCACCGACAAGCGCTGGTACGCCGCCCATTTTAAGGATGCTGCGGATGTTGCCGCCGCCATTATGGGTGATTTTGATCGCTTGGCCGGCCAAACCAAACTGTTTCGCGACACCTGGTACAACCAATCTACCCTGCCGCACTGGCTGCTCGAACGCACACTGGCCAATGCGTGCATTCTGTCATCGGTGACGGCGTACCTGATGGCTGACGGCCGATTTTATGGCAATGAAGGCACCTACTGCTGCCCCGGAACCTGCACCCACGTCTGGGAATACAACCAGGTGACGAGTCGCGTGTTTCCGGAGATTGAACAGCGCCTGCGGCAAATGGTTGAATTTAACCCTGCGATCGGCTTTGAGCCTGATGGCGGCGTGGCCATGCGCGGCGAGTTTGATCATACCGTGCCGGCCGACGGCCAATGCGGCATTATTTTGCGAACCTATCAATCGCATAAAATGTTTGCCACCACCGACTTCCTGCGGGCCAATTACGATAACATTAAAAAAGCCATTGAATACCTGATTCGAACCAACGATCCCCATGAGCGCGGGGTGCTCACCGGCGCCCAACATAACACGCTGGATGCCGCCTGGTTTGGCGAAATAAGTTGGATCACTTCGCTCTATCTTGCCGCATTGCATGCCGGAGCCGCCATGGCCGATGAAATGCATGATTCCACTGCCGCAAGCCGCTATCGCACCATTGCCGCCCGCGGCCGCGCGTATGTGGACGCAAACCTGTTTAATGGCGAGTACTACTTTCAAAAGGCCGATCCCAAACACGCACATCATGTAGGCAGTTACGACGGCTGCGAAATAGATCAGATGCTGGGCCAAAGCTGGGCCTACCTGGCCGGGCTGGGACAAATACTCGACCCGGCACAGGTCGCCAAAGCCATTGATTCGCTCTGGCGCTACAGCTTTACCACCAATGTAGGCAAATACCGCAAAGCCTATCCGCCGGGCCGCTGGTTTGCCGCCAGCAACGATGCCGGCCTGATTATGTGCACCTGGCCGCAAGGCGGCTACAATATTAAAAGCAATTGGTCGGCATCTTATTTTAATGAGTGCATGAGCGGCTTTGAGCACGCGGCGGCATCGCTGATGATTGCCCATGGCCGCGTAGACAAGGGCTTGGCCGTCATTCGAGCCATTCACGACCGTTATAACGGCAGCCATCGCAATCCATTTGACGAAATTGAATGCAGCGGATTTTACAGCCGGGCCATGGCAAGCTTTGGCGTTTACGATGCCATCTGCGGCTGGAAGTATCATGGACCCAACGCTCACCTGGAGTTTAACCCCATGCTCGCGCCTGAAAACTTCAAGGCTGCGTTTCTTGCCGCCGGCGCATGGGGAACTTACCGCCAGCGAATATCCGCATCAGGTATGACGGCCACCCTGCAAGTGGCGTCCGGCAGCTTGCGGCTTAAAAGCGTCGCGATCAATGGGCCGCCGCACTTAAACACATCCAAGTTGCGTGTAAACCTGGCCGGTCGCCCTGCGGCCGCCGCTGTTGCATATAACGGCACCGCATATATAGTTACATTTCAGCAAGACCTGCTGATTGCTGAGGATAAAACGCTGAGTATTTCGCTTGCTTAACAAAGGAACGATACCATGACTGTATTGAAACGTTGCCGCGGAATTGTTTCTGGCTCACGTCCTGGAGCCATGCTGGCGGTAGCCGTCGTGCTGCTGGCACTCGTGAGCCTCGCGGGCTGCCAAAGCATGGGCCACTCGGCCGCCTGGAAGTGTACGGTCAAGCGCGACCTGCCCCTGTATGGCGATCGCAACTGGATTGCCATCGTTGACTCGGCCTATCCAGACCAGAGTAAAGCCGGCGTCACCACCATTGTTGCCAGGGGTGGTATGTTCTCGACCCTTCAATACGTACTGGCAAAGATCGCCAAAGCGCCCAACATCCGCCCGGTGGCTTACACCGATCGCGAGCTTAACTATGTTACCGACGGGCAAACGCCGGGTATCAGCGCTTATAGGCAAAAGCTTGCTGCCATACTCGCGGCCGCCGGCGTCCCGCATGAACAGCGCATGCACATCAACAGCATTGATAAGCTCAACAGCGACGGCAAACTATTTAAGATTCTGATTATCAAAACCAACTTGACCATGCCATATACGTCGGTCTTTATTCACCTTAAATGCGGCTACTGGACTGACGCCGATGAAAAAGCCTTGCGGGCAGCCATGCAGCAGAAATAGCCGGCAAAAGTGCGTCTGGCGCAAAGGCCGCTGCCAAGCATCCACGCCTTTTACGGCACCAATGTCACCCGCTGCGGTCCAGCCTGCCAAACACCCGATGATTGATGTCACCTGTAAGCTCTCGAAGAGCGGGCCATCTCACCGCCCAGGTCGCTTTGCCATCTTCTTTTGGTCACTGAGTGTGCCACGAGACCTTACTCACCGCGATGACGCATAAGAAGGCGCCCCCCCCAAAAAAGCATGAAACGTCAAGACCGCCTTTTTCTCACATCGTTAAATTGAGGCGTATTTTTTCGAATGACATGCAGGCTGCAGCGTAACGAGGTCGGCATAACCGCCGTGCCCCACTGAAAGGCACAATACCTCAATCTCCTCGATGGCAACTATTTCGTTGACGAGCCAAGATGAGGCCAGTATCATCACATCCGTCCCGGGGCAGGCGCTACGCATAACCAAAGTTTTTTCAGTTGCGGCATGTTGCAATCAAATATAGGACTTCTAATGCAACTATGTTTTTCAGGGAGCAAAAGAATACTATATTCAAGTCGGTGGCTCTGCACATTAGTTGTTTTTGCGGTGGCAGCGGCGACCTCGGCCGGCAAGCCCGGCCATGCCGAAACCTATGCCGCGCTGGTGCAGCACTTTGAGGTTCCCGCCCGCCAGGCTCACCCTTGGGTTTATTGGGTTTGGTTGGGCGTCAACACCAGGCGGGCCGATCTCACACGCGACTTGGAGGCGATGAAGGCAACCGGAATTACAGGTTGCATTCTCTACGGTAATCAGGCTGGCACGTGGTCGTGGCACACCAAACTTGTATTGATTGGCAAGCACTATCGAGCGGTTAAAACCAACGAATACAAAGATGCTTATTGCACGCCGGTTCCAACGGGGCCGATGCCGGCATGGTCGCCACGCTGGCGTAAATTGGTGTGCTTTGCCGCCAGCCAATGCGCCCGTCTGGGCATCAGCTTGGTCGTCAGCAACGGTTTGGCCAATACATCGGGTGATATTCCAATAAAATATGGCGAGCAAAATCTGGTATGGACCAAGCTTGCGGTCCACGGCCCGATGGTATTTGACGGCAAGTTGCCGACGTTTCCGGTGCGCCCACCGGGCGGCAACTTCCCCCGCACCGGCGCGCCAACGTACAGCCGAAATGTGGCCGTGCTCGCGGTGCCGGATAAAAGCGGAGTTTCACCCGGAAAGGTCATTAACTTAACATCGCAAATGAGCGCGTCGGGGCGCCTGCGATGGCAGGCGCCGGCCGGCGAATGGACCATTCTGCGTTTTGAGCAGGTGCCGACGGGCGCCCATAACTTCTGGGGCTACTACTCCAACAGCATGAGCGCCAAAGCCCTGGACAAAACCTGGGCCGTCACGATGGCGCCGCTGCTTAAAGAGATGACGCCCAGCCAACGCAAGGCCCTTAAGGGAATTGAAGACGACAGTTGGGAAGCGGGGCCAACCACCTGGACCAAGCGTTTTCCCGCAGAGTTTAAGAAGCGCCGCGGCTACGACTTACTGCCCTATCTGCCGATTCTTGCTGGAATAAAAATGGCCGATGCAAGCACGCGGGCCCGCGT
>JABEVB010000210.1 GCA_013044165.1 Phycisphaerales bacterium | reverse complement strand
GCTCCTCGCCATATTTTCGAATATGCCTCGGAGCTGCGGCCTTGCATCCGGCCACCCTGGGCCGCAATCCGACCGCACCAGCCTTTTCAAACAGGCTCTTACATTGACTAAGAAGATTAAAAGCGATTGGCGAAAGGTTCATGCGGGGGCACGCGATGAATCAGCGGCGGGTGCGTACGCGGCGAGCGCGAATCCTATTGGGATGAGCGAGGCAATCCTGTGGCCCCACGGCAAGCACCGGACAAGGAGCCTCGCGGATTACGGTTTCCACATTGCTGCCCAAAAAGAACCGGCCTGATCGTGCCCCCCCATGGCTGCCCATCACCAGCAAGTCCGCTTTCCAGCGGGCCGCCGTCGCCAAAATTTCGACCGAGGGGCTTCCCACCATCACAAACATCTCATATTTTTTCCTACCATGGCGATGGGCCATTTCCTGGCAGAGCAAACGACCACGACTGCGCAGGTCGTCAATAGCTTCGGGCACGCCGGCGGGAGTTCCGCCTACCATAATTCGACTGCTGTCTACGACATGCACCATTGCCACACTCGTCGCAAGACGCGACGCAAGCGCAAAGCCCATTTGGGCGGCGCACGCGGCGGCCGGGCTGGCGTCGAGTGCGATGAGCATCCGCCGCACAGGGTGCCCGTGGATGCGCCCATCTGTTTGCGCCGTTGGCTGGCGGCGCAGCTTTGATACGCCCCTGACGCGAATACTCTTTTTCATTCTCTCGACCATCGGCATCCAACCCACCAACAGGAACAATTCGCTTTTTTACCGGCAACGGACAAAGCGCCACCGGCGAGCCGCCACGGCCGCAAACGACCGTAACAAGCCCATGCTCATAGCCTACAATTTTGCCAGCGATTGCAGGCCAGCACAATCAGGACATATTCGATTTCATCATGCGATTTCCCGGCAACTTGGGGTAGGGAATTTCCCTATAACGGGGTACTAAAAGAGGCTGCAAACGAATGCGGAGTTTGAGCGAGCGTATAGCCAACCGCAAAATTGGCACCAGACTCAGGCCACCAGCTCATGCAATGGCAGGTTCAGCTCTGCATTTCCAACTGAACGGCGAGGCGCAACAGTTCGGTGCTGGAGTTAAGTTGCAGCTTCTCCTTGATATGTTCCCGGTGCGCCTCAACGGTTTTGGAGCTAAGATGCAGCATTCCGGCAATTTCACGCACGGATTTGCCACGCCCCAGCAGCTGGAATATTTCCAATTCTCGATCGCTTAGCAAATCAAGCGAGCTTTTGAGCGGTTTGTTGCCACCGGCGGCAAGCTGTTGCAGCAAACGTCCGGAAATAGCGTCGCTCACATAGATATCTCCCGACAGGATGCGACGAATGGCGGTTAATATTTTCTCCGTGGCCTCCTGCTTCATGATATAGCCACGGGCTCCAGCCCGCAGCACCCGTTCGGCATACATCTTTTCGTCGTGCATGGACAGCACCAGAATGCGAATATCCGGATAGCGAACCTTTAAATCCTTGATCAGTTCGATGCCGGGTTTTCCCTGCAGCGAAAGGTCTATGACCGCAATATCAGGATGCAGTCGGGCGACAGCATCCATGGCGGCATCGGCATCGGCGGCTTCACCACATACCTGCAAATCGCCAGCATGTTCGATCATTTGACGAACGCCCTGGCGGGCAATCGGGTGGTCATCCACCAGCAAAATACGCGGGCCGGTTTTGACAGGCGCCGAGTTTCGGTGCGAATCCAACATGTTGAGCCGGGTTTTACCGGGTTCAGGTCGCTTGGCCATCATCGGGCCTCCTTTTCCACTGTATCGGGCCATCCGATAGAGCATATGACCATCGTACCATGCCCCGGCGTGCTGCGGATATCAAAGTGCCCCCCAATGGCGCGGGCGCGATAACTCATGGTTTTAAGCCCCATGCCGTCGCCGTCCCTTGCGGCGATGCCCTTGCCGTCGTCGCGTATCATCAGTCGCACCGCAGGCCCGAGCGTGCGCAGCGATAACTCAATGTGCCGCGCCTGGCCATGGCGCACGGCATTGCCGACCGCCTCCTGGGCTATTCTATACAGGTGAGTGGCAACGCCGACGGGCACCTCGGGCGGCAGCGCAGCCGACTGCACGCGACATACAACGCCTTGAAACAAGTTTTCCACCTGCGTGGCCATCTGCGCGAGCGCCGTCGGCAGGTCCGCCGCCTCGCTCACCGGCTGCAGGCCCCGAGCCAGCTCGCGACTCTGGCGAATGCAGTCATTCATAATTTGCGTAATGGACTGCATCTCGAGCGCCATGCTGGGGTTCAGTTTTTCCAGCCGCCCCGCCATCGCCTTGGTCATGAATGCTGCACCGGTGAGCAGTTGCCCCAGCCCGTCGTGCAGGTCCTGGCCGATGCGCTGCTGCTCTCGCTCGCTGATCTCCAGAACTTCCACCTCCATTCGTTTAACATTGGTGATGTCCCGCACAATGCCGGTAAAATATCGCCGCCCATCCACCGTCTGCTCGCCAACGGATAAATACATTGGAAACAGCGACCCGTCGCGGCGCTGGCCCGTGACCTCCCGGCCAATTCCAATGACTCGTCTTTTACCGGTGTGCAAATAGTTGGACAGATAGGCGTGATGTTCCCCTCGATACGGCTCTGGCATGAGCATTTCAACGCCCTTGCCCAGCATTTCAGCGGCGGTGTAGCCAAACATTTTTTCCGCCGCCGGATTGACCGATTCAATCTTGCCATGATCGTCAATTGTAATGATGGCGTCCACCGCCGTGTCCACAAGTGCTCGCAACCGCGCTTCGCTGCGCCGCAGCGCCTCTTCGGCGGCAATTTGACGCGTCACATCGCGCCCCACCAGCAGAGCCATGATGTCGGGCAGGTCGCGGTGCGCCAGCGGCAATACGTCCCACTTGATGTGCCGTAAATTGCCGGCGGCATCCTTGAGTTTGCTGTCAACTTGGAAATCCTGCTCGCCTCGGCTTACACGGGCAACCAGCGACGCAATTGCAGCCGCCACCACCGGGTCGGATAGCGCCGCATTTAACGGGCCACCCTTCACCTTTGCGGCGGAAATGCCAAAGAGCTTTTCAGCGGTATGGTTGACGAAAAATATACGCGCTTGTGGGTCAACCACCATCAGAGCCGATGAGGTTGCGTTGAGTACTGCATGAGCTACCGTACCAGGGCTGAAGACCATAGGCACACCCAATTGAACCGCCGGATCAACCTGCGACTACATGCTTAGATGTAATCTTCATAAATATCATACATATATTCTCTAAATATGAAAACTCTTGGCAACCGCAGGCCTTAGGAGATTAACTTCGGCTATTTGATCAACACTTCGCGGCCGGCGGACGACGACCGGTATATGCCATCAATAATTTTTTGGATCGCTAAGCCCGCCTCGCCCGGGGCCTCCAGTGGTTTATCATAAAGCACAGCATCAACGAAGTGCTCGAGCTTTAAGTCAAAGAGGGTCTGAAAATCACCACGCGGAAGGTATGCGGGGGTGGCGTTGATCATGGTGCCAGCTCGATCGGTAAAAATGGTCGCAGGATCCCAGGTACAACCGCCTTGGTCACCCACCAGGGTGAAGTTCCACACATCCTTTTCGATATGGGCCGCAAAGGATGATTCAATTTGGAGCACAGCCCCATCCGCAAACCGGATGTGGCCGACGGCAAGGTCCTCCACCGTGTACGTTTTATGGTCCCAACCGGGCCACTGACTCACAACATCGCTGGGTTTGTCACCCATGTAGGTCCAAGTGCGTCCGCTCGCGGCGACCGGCTTGGGCGATCCCATAAGATAATGAGCCATTTCCAATACATGCACGCCAATGTCAATCATGGGGCCTCCTCCCTGCAACTTCTTTTGACCAAACACACCCCAGTTAGGAATGCCCCGGCGCCGCAGCGCCTGACATTTGACAAACATCACCTTTCCGAACTGCCCCTCGTCGCGCGCGCGCCGCAACATTTGCGTGCTGGGATGAAAACGGTATTGGAATCCAACCGCAAGCTTGCGCTTATTTTTACGAGCGGCGTCTATCATGCGTTGGCATTCCTGTGGCGTCATGGCCATGGGCTTTTCCGTAATGACATGAGCACCGGCATTGAGCGATGCAATCGTGGCCGGGGCATGGACGCCGTTGGGTGTACAAACCGTGACGGCATCAGGTTTTACCTTTGCCAACATGCGGCGATAGTCGGTAAATAATTCGGTGACGCCAAAGCTTTCGCGCAGAGCATCGAGCCGCCATTGGTGAATGTCGGCTCCTGCCACGACCTCAACTTGTGGCAATTGCCGCAGGGACTGCATTTGTGTTGCGCAAATGCCGCCACAACCAATAATGGCCACGCGAAGCTTTTTACCGCGGTAGATATCTTTAAGTCCAGCACCCAAAGATTCCGTCGAAACACCTGTATCGGCCATGCGCTAACCGTCCCTTTCACTTTGTATACGTCTTTAGACCCACCGTCATGTGCCGCAGGCCCGCAGGCGCGGCACCAGCGTTCCGCTCGCCGGGGCATCCGCCAAGATGCTCGTTGCCGTGGCACCTGAGCAAACGCCTCATCGGTGTATGCTGATATGCCTGAAGTACGCGTCACTCCACACACTGCGATGCAGGCGCCGCGCTTCAGGCAACAAGTCTCCAATATGAACCACGCGCCGCCTGAAGGCAATGGCTTGGGGGTTTGCCCGGTCCCGATAACCTTGTACGGCAATAACTGTCGCCAAATCGTGAATGTGTGGCGCAACGGTCACGCTCACACCATGCGCGGCTATGAACGCCGCCGCTCGCCGGGCCAGAGCCGGCCGAGTTGTCAAAATAACCAGGTACCAGGCCTGAGGATCGAACTTTACACGATCCATCGCCACCACCGCACCCAAGCTTGGCTGAGTTGGCTGCACGGCAGTATTGTCCGCGGGAGTGGGTTGCCCTTCATCAGCGCTGGGTACAGACGCCTCCGGGTATGGGACGAGCTTTGAAGTTATTGGCCCAACTGGGCCCGTTACCTTCGGCACAGCCGCCCCCTTGGGCGACTTGCCACCCCAACTCAACGCGATAACTACTATAAGCAGTATGACGCCAAGCAAGCTTGCTGCACCAAGTAACATCCACGGCGGCCGGCCACCCAATGCCGATGGTGATTCGCTGCGACTCAAGGGGCTTACCATACGCATGCTTGGCGGACCGGCGTTTACCAAACGCTCGAATGGATCGGATGATGATGCACTCGGCGACACCGCAGAAGTTGGAGCAACGGCTGCGGCAGATGGCGTAGTGGCGGCGCTTTCGGGTGGTGGTGTGGTTGTGGACTGGGTGCTTTGACCGGTGCTTGCGGGCGGCGGCGCGGTTGCCGCCGGCTCCATGGGCGTTTGCGACGCAGGCGCGGCGGGCGCAGTTCGCGACGATTTATTAAACCATTCCGGTATTTTAAGCGGCCCGGATTTACGCGATGACTTAAGCGCATTTTTATCGAGCAGTTCGTATAGCGACGCGGGATTACGACGATTATTAGGCGCCATGGCGACACCTCCATCTGAATCGTCGGCTGCTTCGGCTTCAGCCAACCATTTTCGTACTCTACACGCCTCTTGCAATCCAAACAACCCATCAAATCAATATTCGGGCGGTCATTGCCGCATTTGTTCACCGCCTCCACATGTTCGCAATCAGGTTTTGCCGGCCCAATGGCACCCGGTGCCATCCATGAGTACCCTCTCTTATGACTACAAATCTTTCCGGCTATGGGTAGCGACAAGCAGCCAGCTTGGCGTATAATCTCGCGCAGTCTCCGTTTCAGGATGGATGGCGTTTGTTAAACTTATCCGTACGTCGGCGGCATGAGCAGAGCTACGAGCAATTGCGGCAGAGCATGCTCGATGAAACGAGCCGGTTTATTGAATGGGGCCTGCGGCATCCCCATGAGATACCGCGTATTCCAACGCACCCGGTAGGCCGGGGTGGCTTTCCGGAGCAGCTAAAGGCATGCTTTTGGCGATGGATCTGGCGGCAAGACCTGGATTCGCCGGAATAATAGCTCGCCGCGGGGCATTTACTCCAGCAACTGATCCGACACAAGAGGTTATCAATACTTTGGGGGTACCATGACTGTTCAAGTAAAACGTAGCGAATGGGAACGCCGACGTCCGCTGGTGCTGATGTTGCTGTGTGTGCTTTTTGGCGCATGGTTTGCCTGGGATGGTTGGCAGGGCTGGCCCAAGGCCGATGACGCTATCGTTAAGAAAATGCTTACCAGTCGGCACGTTACGTCCGCTGAAAAATCTATTCTGAAAACTTGGCAGGGCTGGCATAAGGAATCCAAGGCCCAGCGGAAATCATTTGATCGCCTTGTGCACGACGCCCAGTTTAGCGGGTGGCATTCGGTAACGGATATTTCCAATCAACGGCGAATTGTCATTATTCTTGTCGTACTTACCTGTGTTGGCGGCCTCTGGTTTTACCGTATTAATCGCCTGGCACTCAAGGCTGACGACAAAGGCCTTACGCTCTCCAACGGGCGTTTCATCGCATGGGACCGCATCACCGAAATTGACAATCGCCAATGGAACATGCGCGGCACGGTCACCATTACCTTTAATAATGCTGACGGTATTCTGGAAAAGGTAAACTTTGACGGCTGGATGTGGCAGGACCTACCGCGAATTCTGGAACAGATTGACATCCACGCCCCTAACGCCAAGGCAATCACCCCACCGGATGCCAAGCCCGTAAGTGAGCCAACACAAACCGATGCGTAAGCACCCTGCACCGCACGTACCCAGATCAAAAATAAAAAATACCCTTTGCCGCACGACGCACCGGGAAGCTGATGCAGCATCGGCCGCACCAGTAGCCCAAAAGAAGGCTGGGGCACAGGACGCTCGGGCACATCGTTGAGGATGATGCCAGTCGCTGTTGTTTACGGCGGAGGGCGCTCGCTACACCAAGGTGTATGCGCAGAACGTCTCTGCTGGCGCATGAAGGCAACTGTTGATGCGCACTGAGGTTTACCCTCAGGCGTTCATTCAGGAGCGATCTTTCAGTGCCACAGCCAATTGGCCGGAATCCGCTGCCGCGAAACGTTTGGCCCCGACACATCCAAATGGGGAGCAACACCCGGCCAAATGTAAGGCGCAAGGCCTTTACGGTTGAGTAACTTGGCCGAGTCGCGACGGTAGTCTATGTACACAATTTTAAACGGATGCAGCCCCTTGGCCAGGGAAAGGCTCCAAGTTCCAAAAGCGTGTACGCGTTCGGAAGCGTTCCACCGCATCATGCCATTGGGTTGGGCCCGATCTGGCCCTACAAACAGCTCCAGGCGATAACCAGGGTCCGTGCTCGGTGTGTAATACGCCTTGGGTGCGTAAAACGTGTACAAGCCGGAGGCGGGCACATTTAAATAACCATGGTACACCAGCGCATAATACTTCTGGCGAGGCGCCAATGCAGCGCCAACCGGCGGGTTATTGGCCGGAATGAAGGCCATATCCCAAAGCTTGCTCACCACACCGGTTTTTTGTGGGGTTAAGTTGCGAAGATTTAGCCACAACTGTTGATAGTCTGCCTGATAGTATTGACATTGCGCCCCCGGTTTGGAGCGACGGATGGTCCACACCGGCAATGCGGCAACTTCCGACACCCTGTGAAACAGCGCCTGAATTACGGGCGTAGCCTCGGTGCCACTGGTTTGGTACGGGTTGTGCGTTACGCCATCGCGATAGGCGCGTGCCTGCACCAACGCGGTATGGGTAATGGTAAACGGCGCGGTATACAGCATTGAATGCGGCGTTGGCGCAGTGCCATCGGTTGTGTAACGAATTTGCACACCCGGAGTTGGCGTACTCAACGAAACCTTCAGGCTGTGCTCAAAGGCGTTGATGTTTGGACTTATTCGTACCGGCTCAATTGGACGGTAAATGGGCTTCACCGCGGCAAGCGAACCATTGCGCAAGTCAAAAGCAAAATTACTTCGGCCCGGATTGACGGCCTTGCCGTTAATGGTCAAGGTGCGGCAATTCAGCGCCATGCCTTGATCGCCCGCCAAAAGCAGAGCTTGTCCGGTCAATTGAACAGCGCCATAGGCGAGCGTATCATCAGGTTTTGGCGACGACAAATACACCACGACCTTACCATCGGGCAACACAGCCTTAAAGCCTACCCCGGCGGCGCCGCTGGTAATTTGCTCGATGCTCTTGAACCGTCCGGCTTTGCCAGCGCCCGGCTTGGCAGGCAGGATGGCCGTGACAATCTGCTGATTGCCAGCCCCCTTCCACTTGACCGCAATGTGCTCCCAACCGTTGCGGCCGAATCGAACAATGTTTTTGTAATGGAACATGGGCATTTTACGAATGCGCGACGTATAGGAAACATTCGCATGCGTAAACTGATACAGAGCCACATTGGCCATGGCCACTTGCTGCCACTTGGGAGCCTTCCAACCTTTGGGTTCCGGCTGGTTTTGCAGCGGAGTCATTCCTTGATTGGTTGTGATGGACCGCTGCGCCTTATTGATATGAATGTTTTGCGGCTCAAAAGCCGGCATTCCACCCGGCGTTAGGGGTAGCCGCCATATTTGCGTGTAGGCATGGGCGGCTTTGGTTAAAAGGCGATCGGTGACAATCCATAATTGCTCTGGCCTGACTTGCATTACAAGTCGCTGATATGTAATACCACCAAACGTTTGCGAGCGAGTAAGAGTGCCTTGCATGCTTTGGTCCGGGCCGTAAGGGCCGGCAACGGTGCGCGGGTGGTGCAAACTGCCCCACCGCCCGCTGTACACACCCTCAGCTAGATTAAATTCTTTCGAGGCATACCACCGCCATGGCGCGGGCTTGTGCCAGGCAACTACCTCAAAAACCTTATGCCCCGACGGCGCCGGAACCTTGTATACGCCGACATGAAAAAACTGGTTCATCCCATCAACAGTGATGGGCGATGTCGGGTACATGTAATGCCCCGTGGTGTTGTTGATGAGCAGGTCCTGACCATAAGCGTTGAGGCCAAAACTATTGTTGTCGCTGCGACTGCGATAGCCGCCGTAGGCTCCCGGGTGCGGCGAGCAGAAGAGCGCTCCGTATCCGCTGGTGGCCTTCCAGCCATCGCGCATGATGGCCAGCCCGCAATAAGGGAACCATTCACTGGTATACGGCGGCACAATGCCGGAGGTTGGATTGTATATTGCCTGCATAATGGCAAAATTGACCGGGTTTTGAAACGCCTGTGGCGAGTATGCATAAGGCGGCGGCATCGCGCTGCGTCCGTCACCACGAAATGTAATGGGCCACTGCCCCTGCGATGTTTGCAGGTGAATCAAGAAGGTGGTTTTTCGACGCATAAGGCGCTGCACAAGTCTTTGAAAATAAATATTGCCAACAACCTGGCGCTGCCACAACGCCTGCTGCCATCCCGGCACATTCATAGAATGCGTTTGCATCAGACGGTTGGCCCACCAGACATGATCATAGTCTGATTGATCGTACCAGGGGTCCTGCTGCGTTTCAGAGCCATCGCGCAACTCTTCGGTGGATGCGACGCTTTCGATGGAGCGGCGAACGATTTCACGGAATAAACCATGAGAGGCCGCAAACTCGTCGAACACTATAGGATTGATAACACCGGTCGCGGCAGCGGGTGTCCAGTTATGCGTGTTGGATCGAATGTAGGTGATGGTCGGCAGAATAAGCTGTGTATACATTTTGGCCAGCACTCCAGCAAATAAATGCGGCGGAATGTCGGTTTGAATCTGCGGATCACAACTGCGTACGGCTTCGAGCAACCGCATAAAACGAATGGCACTGCCGCCACAGGAGGCGTTAATGCCGTCCGGCACCAACAGCGGGTTTAGCTGCTGGAAATAGGTGCAATGGCTGCGCCAATCGCGCAGGTAATCAGCCCAGGCGGTTACATATTTGCGATCGCGCGTGATCAGGTAGGCCTGAACCAGCGGGTTAAATGCGGTCAGCGTGGTGAGTTGAACGTTAGGCTGGGTCTGACCGTGGTATTCGCGAAGTTGCGCTCGGGTCAACTGGCCAGGTACCTTTTGCCCCGCAGGAAATGGATAGTTCCAGTTCACCGTGCCCGGTGGGCCTATGTTTACCACGGTGCCGAATAAATTTACCTTGCCTTGTAAAATATCATCTGCCGCAGCGAGAACATCGCTCTTTGGCGTATTGGGGTCAAACACGGAGGATATGACCCAAAACGGCGGCGTGCCCCATGCCGCGGATGGATTTGCCAAAGCAGAGGGCAGTCCGTACTTTTCCGGTGTGCTGAACTTCTGTAAATAGTAACTGTAGAACTGCGCCAACGCCTGACGATAGTGACCAGCCTTATACAACTTGGCCACTTGCATGTACGCTGGCCGCCAAAAGAGACCATCGCTCCGCAGTTGATTGGGATTCATCACCAGCATTTGTAGAAAGTGTTGGGCAAAAGCTGCGTGACCACCCTTGGATGTCGGTGCCGTACTGGCGCTGGCACCCGACGGTACTGCATCCTTGGCGTAAAGTCCTTGCAAGCTGGTCAGGCTGTCGGCAAGACACAGAAGTATCACCCCGATTGCCAACAACCGTACGGGAGATGCGGTTCTACCGATGCTCATTGATTACACTCCATTTAGAGGTTGTTTGGGACGGCCCACATTGCCAAGTAGAAGCTACGGCCGACTATTACAGAACGTCGTTAACACCCATTTATTTCTTAGTTTCCTTTTTTATATACCAACTATATAGCAACGATTGCACGATAAAGCAAATTAACTTTATAAGTAACCAAAAATGACTATGGAGCATGCCTTATTTAAGATCACAATCCATAATATTGGCCTTATATGCTTATTTGGAATATTGCTGGAATATAAATAAGAATGTTTAGGACTTTTTGGCACGGCTTGCCCTTAACGCGCAGCCGCGTTCACCCAAGCTTTCTGACAAGGATCCGCAATTCAAACGTCGGCCAGCCGCGGAACGTTAACCGGCCCGTCGCTATTTTGCCTCGGCCCCGACAGAATTGTTCGTCTCAGGTGTCATCTGAACATGCCCCTGCAGTACTCTCACCTCAAACGGCAACAGCTTCATGCGGTATGGTTTACCAACTTGAATGTCGAGTGCTGTTTGTGCTGTCTGCGGTACCTGTGGGCTGGTAAACACATAGTTGTTGGCTTGGCCAGCAGGCAACTGCAGCATGCGGCGAAGATGAATCGTGAAGGTCGCGGCCTTGTCCGTTGGATTACGCAGCGTCATGATGGCGTTGCCGTTCGCCCAGGCCGCCCAGCCGTAAATTTCCCCCTTGGCCGGATCGCCGCCGATCCAATGGGTATCCACCAGGATTTTGCTGTTGCGCCTCGACCACTTGGCGGCGCGAGCCAAGACGTTCCAATTATTTGCATCCAGCAGCGACGGAGTTATATACAGTTCCTGAAGTTGGGTACCCGAACCAAAATAGCTCCAAACTTGATCAGCAAACCCATGATCGCTCATGGAATGCAATCGCCGGGTCAGACGGGCATAAATAATTCCATGAACCATAAGCGAATTAAGTGGATACAGCGGCGCCCGTGTAACCACATTGGCGTAGACTTGCGCATCGCGGTAATTGATCCATTTTTGGCACCAGGACCCAGCACCGATAAATGCGTGATCACCCCCGCCGCGCCAAGTTGAATCCACCTGCAACAACCAGAAGGGCGAAGGCCATGTACCCGTGGTCTGGTTGATATACACGCGAGGTTCCGCAATGCGTAAAGTGCTGATCAATCGCAGCATCGCATCGCCATCGAGCGTTTGGCCGGCCGATGCGGCCCGAGCGCCGGCGGCAAGACCATCAAACTTGAACACGTTAACGCCAAAACGATGAATCATGTTCATGCACACGGTGGCGAAACGGTGGTAGTATCTGGGGCCGGAAATTGAAAGCCCGCCACTGTCAACCTCGTAACCGTGCGATTTGGCGTACGCAATCCGTTGTTCGCGTGCCGAGCCATAACCGCCAAAGGGTGACAGCCACACGCCAATATGTGCGCCATACTTGGCCGCCGCCAGTGCCAGCGGCTCAAACCCATGCGGAAAACCGCTGTTAAACCGCCATATGCTGTTTCGGTTATCCCAACCGTCATCAAAAAGAAAAGAGTTGATCTTTACGCCGCGTTTCTGTGCAAGTTGGCGGCCTATAGCATTGATGGATTTAAGGCATGCCCCCTGACTGTAGGTGCCGCCAAAGGATATGTCATACCACGACACATAAAGTAAAAATGGTTTATAGGCTCGAGCACGAGTGCTCTCGATATAAGCCAAAAAATCGCGCCGGAGTTGGCCCGCATGGTATACACCAAACACGCAGGACCCATCGAGCACAGCACCGGGGGCCAATGGTGCGTTTCTTTGCAGGCGGCAAATCACATGCGACCCTTTATCAACAATATTTTGCGCCATCGGATTCTCATAGCCCATAAAAAAATGAGGCAGGACGATTGGAGACCCCGGCGTTACTCCAACAGTGTGACTTGAGGGAATACGCGAGTTCAGCAGCGTAATGGCTTGAATATCCACCGCTGTATGGATGGCCTGAAGCACAAGCTGTTCCCTTAAGTAATTGCACCCGCTACGAACGCGCACCGACCAGGTCGCCTTCAGGCCCGCGGCTTTGTCTGCAAGCAAAAGCACTAAAGCCCGCCCCGGCCTGCGACTCGCTGCTCGCAGAGCTTCGGGATTAGCCGGCAGCAACTTTGTGGTTGGCGTGCCAACTGTTTGAAATTGCTGGCTGGAGACCGTCTGTCCTTTGCCGAGTGTAATTGAAAAGCACGGTCCGAAAAGCACGAGCTTTTTGTGGGCGGCAACATCCAAGACTGCTCGCGGCTCTATGTGGCCATTTACAACTGCGCCCTGCCAACGAATATAATGGTTGCCCAGCGAGATTTTGGCCGCGCGCAACATCTGCACCTGACCGAAACAGCACAGCATCAAGGCTCCCAGTACGATGGTTGGCTTGAGGAGATGCAAGGCACGGCAGCCGGTCAACAATGCGACGCGGGGCATAAAATGCTGGCCCATTAATGTTCTCCTTGAAAAATCATCTCAATTTCTTCGAGAGTTTTTTTACGGGTTTCAGGAAGGAAAAATGCCGCCGCCACAAAGTACACTATGGTGCACGCGGCAAAGCCAAAGAAAATCATGGCGTAGCCCCAAGTCCCCACCAATGGCAGAAACGTGGCCGCAATGATGGTGGAAACGCCTTGATTAAGCACCAAGGCAATGCTCATACCATTGGATCGAATGCGCGTGGGCATAAGTTCGGACAATGCAAGCCAAACGCACACTCCCGGCCCGGCGGCATAAAAACTGGCGAATACCAACAATGCCACCAGCGTTAACCATCCGTGCGCGGCGGTGGGGACGGGCGTGAGCCACGCATGATCAATGACGAGCGGATCCTTTTGCGCCCGTCCAAAACTCGCAAATGGATTGGCAAAAAAGGCCCGGACTGCGTTATCTGGCAGGCAGTCAGCACGATTGATGTTGATGGTGCCGGGCGTGCGGCTGTCGGAACGAATGGCTGGAGTTTGGGCGCTAAACTTGCCCACCGAATAAATGACCACGAGGCTTACCGGGCGACCTGTGGGATACGACAAAATGCCTGCTTTGCCCTGCATAGATTGGCGCATCCAGCTTGCAGCCAACTGCGGCGTTAATTCGATTGCACTTTTTTTGTGTTGCTGCACAAGTCTTGCTACGGCACTGCGGCAATCCACGCGATGCAATTCACTTTGATAAAAGAGCCACCCAACCCCCACCAGCGATACCATAATGCCAAACGAGCCAATACTCAGCAGCCATTTGCGGCCGATGCGGTCCACCAGCAGCACTCCCACAATGGTCATCAGGAAGTTAACGCCGGCAAAACTTACGTATCCCCAATGAGCCTGCAAGTCACTCAAGCCGGCCTGGAGCAAAATAGCGGTGTTGTAGCCAATAATTGAATTAATGCCCGTCGCCTGATTGCAGGCCAATATGACGCAGGCAAGCACAAAGGGAACAATGTATTTTTTCTGAAGTAAGCTCCCCTTGGGTTTGGCGATGGCGAGCGCTGACTCCGGGTGGGTTAAGTGTTGCATTTCGGCAAGTTCAGTTTGAGCCATCTCAGGGGTGCGGCTCCGCAACAGCGCAGCCCGCGCGGCGTCCGTGCGACCACGTTTAAAAAGCCACCGCGGAGATTCCGCAACCCATATACTTCCCACAATAAAAAGGAGGCTCGGCGGCAGAGACGCCCAGAAAATATCGCGCCAGGCAGAGTTCTTGTACGAAAATATCTTCGATGCGGTGCCATGCTCCATCAATGTGTCCAACCGCATGCTGAATACAATGCCTATAATCGCCGCAACAAAAATCCCCAGCGTTAACAACCACTGAAACACGCCTGTGCCCGCTCCGCGCTGCGCGGGCGTCAGGCACTCGGCAAGATATAGCGGCACCACCACGCCAATAAGGCCGGCACTAATGCCCTGCAGCAGCCTGCCACCAAGCAACGGTCCGTAGCCCTGAGCCAAGGCAATAATTGGAATGCTCAGAGCAAACAAGACACCGCTGATTATCATCAGCTTTTTACGACCGAACCAGTCCGCCAACGTGCCGGCAAACAACGTGGATAAAACGCTGCCAAGCAGCACGGCTGCGACAACCATGGACAACTCGGCTGCATCCAGCCCGGAAGTCGCTGATAGATAGGGCAGGGCACTGGCAATAATACCCACATCAATGCCATAGAGCAGACCGCCCAGGCCGGCCACCAGAAGCAGTATGACGTTATATTGCCTGATAGTTGACATTGTCGCTCCTGCTTGCAGCAGCCCACAATCGGGCGGCCAAGAATCTTTGCATTGCCAGCTGAAGTTTTCCTGGCGACTCCAAGGCGCACAAACACAATCTCAAGCGAGACGGAATGCGGCTGGCCCCGGCCGGCTTTCAAAAAAAACCGAGCGGGCCGCCTGTTCATCAAACGCCGCACAATAGCTCTTTCGCCACGCGGCTATGAACTGCGGCACTGCGTTGGCGTTTACCAAAGCCCATACACTCCCACCAAAACCTGCCCCAAACGCAGAAGAGGCAACAGCGCCCAGTCGCAGGGCGTCGGCAGCGAGAAAATTGGTCTGCGACGTTTGATTATGAAGCAGTTTATCGGCGAGTTCATGTGATTGCGACGCCAGAGAAGCCCATTCCTCCAATTGACCGCTCTTGAGCGAGCGCAAAGCCGACGGGATGATCACATGCGATTCGGTGTGGAATTGCAGCACTCTCTCGCAAAGAGTCTGGGCGGTGGCGGCATCCGGAGATTCTCTCTCGATGATGCCGAATACCTGAGGTGTATCACAAGCTAACTTCTTCCAGGCCTGTTCGAGCGTAGCGGCAGGCACGGGGAGATGCCTATTGAGAATATCCAGCGCGAGTCGCGCTCGCGCCGCTGTCTGATTATACAAATGTCGGGCAGCACCGGTTTTTTCCGCAACGAGGCCGCTGACGCCGATCACAAAACGATGGTCGCAGTTTAAGGGAAGCGTGTCGGTTACCGCCGGCGTTAAGAACTCCGCCCCGATGCAGCATTCTGCCTGTGAGCACAAAATAGCTGTATGATCCTGCGACCCGCCGGCCGTTCCAACGCCATCATCGCCGCCAAAGTTCCCGAATGACCGCCCACTCTCGATAGCGCCAAGGTAGGCGGCAAGCGACGGCTGATCGTGCAACATCCGCTGATATTCAGGCTGCCCTTCAAGCTCGTTGGCAAACACAAAGGCCAGAAAGGCACCCGTCACCAGCGCGCTCGAACTGCTTAGGCCTGCAGCCGCGGGCAAATCAGAGCAAAAGGCAAAGTCCATCCCGCGACGGCAATTGGGAAAATCACGGGCCAGACGCCGCACCACGGTCATCGGGTAGTTGGACCAGTGCCCCATCCGCTGAGCAGCGCCGCGAGAAACGTCACCCATTACCTCACTGCCATCGGCAACATTGATCAGTCGGATAAGCTCATCGTCTCTCGCCCGGGCAGCGATACAAAAGCCTCGCTCCAACGCACATAGCACGCTGCGGCCGCCGCAATAATCGGTATGCTTGCCATAAACCTCAATGCGACCAGGGACGTGCCAAAACTCCACAGGCCCGCCAACATGCCCTCGCTGCTCAACACTCTTGGCAACACTCTCATATAGACCAAGTTTGCTTTCTGCAGCCGGGAGGGAAAGCCCCGCTTGCACGAGCTGCGACAAAAAATAGTCCGTCGGAAGGTCTACCGCTTTCATAGCCGCACCTCCCGGCCGTCAAGCATGCGCGATATTTGCGGTACGTCTGTCTGCCGCGACAGGTCCCAGACGCCCCGCCGGCAGGGCACAACATGAAATCGTTTTTTTTGGGCGGCCATGCAGTGCAACACCGCGTCGGGTAGTTCAAACTCGCCGCGCGATGACAGCTTGATTGCGCGGCACGAGGCAAAAATGTCGCGGTCAAAAAGCCAACAGTTCATGCTCAACAAGATCGGCCGAGGGAGCGAATCTAACGTCGCCTGCGAAGGCTTTTCAATAATGCCGTTGAGATCGCCAACCTCGTCGCGGCAAACCACCGCAAAGCCCGTTATGCGCTCAGCAGCCACGTTGCTATCGCCCAGCATGGCATCGCGTTCAAAGCCCACCAGACCGCACCCCTCAAGTGTGCGCACCTGCGCCAGTGCCTCGGTGGGGTAAAGATTATCTCCGTTGATGAGCACGAAGCTGTCTCCGGCGGCAAATGCTTCCGCGGCAAGCGTCGCATGGGCCGTGCCACGCGGTTCGCTCTGGACCGCAAAATCCAACTTAAACCGATTTGGCGATGCTACATCAATGTAATAGCTGCGAACTTCGGCGGCCTGCGGCCGAACCACCAGGCATATCTCCCTGAAACCCGCGTCCGCCAGCGACGTGAGAACATAATCCAGAAATGGACGGGCAAAAGGCATCATGGCCTTAGAGCCATCGGCGGCAGCGCGGCGCTGCGCGGCCGACAGCGATGCGGTCTCGTCGGCGCGGCGCATCCGCGAGCCGAGTCCAGCCGCAAGAATCACCGCTTTTTGGCATTGTCGGCCAGTCATAGGGCCAGGTCCTCATTGGTCGGAGTCCAACGCACGAAACCTTCGATCGCTTCATATTCCGCCAGACCCAGCGTATCAAAAAGCTCTGCAGTGCCGCGGTTGCGAGCTTCCGCTCGCTGCCAAAACTCGCGCTCATCGGTGCCGGGGAACATAGCCCGATCCTTCTGGCTTTGATGCTTGAATATAGCAGAGCGCTTGCGCAGGAGCTCCTGCGGGCTTATGGGAATGGCCATATCCACGGTTTCCGGCGGCCACTCCTGCCACGCTCCGCGGTACAACCACACCTCGCATTGCCTGCGCCACTGCTCGGCCTCAAGCTCGCGCAGGGCGGTGAGCAAAATATCCAGACAGACGCGATGCGTGCCGTGCGGGTCGGTCAAGTCGCCGGCAGCGTAAATTTGATGCGGCTTTATCTTTTCCAGCAATGCTCGGACAATAGCCGTATCTTCAGGGCCGGGTGGATTTTTGGTAATGACGCCTGTTTCGTAAAATGGTAGGTCTAAAAAATGCAGCCGCTCAACCGGCATGCCAATTTCACGTGCGGCAGCCCGGCACTCCCCCCGCCTGATTAGCGCTTTAACCTTTAACAGTTGCGGCTGGTCTGGCTCGCCCGGCTTCTTGCTGCGAACAAATTCCTCGGTTTGGCGCTCAAGTTGGGCTGCGGCCGTGGCATCCAAGCCAAAGAGCCGGTTAAAATCGGCGGCAAAATCGGTAAACCGCACTGCATCGGAATCGAAGACGGCAATGTTGCCGCTGGTTTGATATGCGACGTGCACCTCGTGGCCCTGATCTACAAGGCGAATAAGCGTTCCGCCCATCGAGATAACGTCATCATCCGGATGTGGGCTGAAAACCAGCACGCGCTTGGGAAAAACCTCATCTCTGGCACGGCGAATATCACCCGGGCGTGCTGCCGAGGCGGGCTTGCCGCCGGGCCAGCCGGTAACGCGCGGGGTTAAATCGCGAAAGACATCGAGGTTAATGCGATAGGCCGGGCCTTTGTCGGCCAGTAGGTCCTGCAGGCCATGCTCGTTGTAGTGCTCGTCGGTAAGTTTGAGAATTGCTTTTTGCTTTGTTCGCGCCAACCATATTACCGCTTTGCGTATGGCGGCCGGATTCCAATCAACCGGGCCAAATCGCCAAGGGCATTTGCTGCGGGTGAGTTCTGCAGCACCGGCGCGATCCAGCACCACCTCGGCATTTTTGTGCCTTTGCAGATAGCTGGCGGGCAACTGACTTGCGGCCGGGCCTTCAACAGCTTGCGCCACGATGGCTGCTTTGTTCTCACCAAAGGCAAGGAGCACAATCTTGCTCGCCTCTAGTATCGTTGCGACGCCCATGGTAATGGCCCGCCGCGGCACATGCTCTTCGCCAAAAAAGTCGCCCGCCGCGTCAAGCCGGGTAATACGATCCAGCGTTATAAGCCGCGTACGTGACTCAGCAGTTGAGCCGGGTTCGTTAAAGCCAATGTGTCCGGACCGCCCTATGCCCAAGAGTTGTATATCTAATCCACCGGCCGCAAGAATCTGCTCTTCATAACGGCGGCAAAACTCTGCGACAGCCTCGGGCGCAATCGAACCATCTGGAATATGAATGTTGGCCGGCTGGATGTCTACATGGTCAAACAACTGTTCGTGCATAAAGCGGCGATAGCTTTGCGCCGCTTGTGGGTGCATCGGGTAATATTCATCCAAATTAAACGTAACGACGTTCTTAAAGCTCAGTTCGCCTTGGCGATGCATGTGGATGAGCCGCCGATACACCGCCACCGGAGTTGAGCCGGTCGCCAGGCCCAGCACGCATTTGCCGGCCTCCTTCTGGCGGGAGCGAATCACTTGGGCAATCTGGCCTGCGGCATAATCCGCCGCCTCTGCGGAACTACGAAATACACGTGTGCGAATGTTCTCCCCAACGGTACCATCACCGGACGGCTCTACCATGATTTTTAACTCCAAAAGAAAGCGATTCTGCCCGGCAACCGCACTTTAATCGCCGAAATTAATATCAACTATTATATTTAATATGTCTTTCATCGTTTGTCAAGCATCTTACGACATCGGCTTCAAGAGATTAACGCAGCCAGCCCTCCCTCGCGACGCCATGTATCATCGGTCTTTATACCACATCATCGTTTCAGCCAGCCCCTGCTCAAAATTCTTCGCCGGCTTATAGGCCAAAAGATGCTGCGCTTCGCCAATGTCCGCAAGCGAATCGCGCACATCGCCCGCACGGGCCGGCAGGTATTGACGCCGTACCTTGTGTCCGAGCTGCTTTTCCATGAGGCCCAGCATAACATTGAGGCTGATATTCTGCCCGCAGGCAACATTGACTACCTCGCCTTGCAAATCTCGATCACTGCTGCCAGCCAGCAAATTGGCCAATACCACATTGTACACATGGCAGAAGTCACGCGTTTGTTCGCCATCGCCGTAAATCGTTACCGGCTGACCCGACAGAATAGCGCTGGCGAAGGCCGGAATCACCGCAGCATATTGGCTCTTTGAATTTTGCCGCGGACCAAACACATTAAAATATCGGAGACTTACGCCCGAAAGGCCATAAACCGCGGCGTAAACACGAAGATAGTACTCGCCAGCCAACTTGCCGACGGCATAGGGGCTTTTGGGCGACGGCATCATGTCTTCGGTCTTGGGAAGCAGTGGGCTATCGCCGTAAGCGGCACTGCTCGCGGAATAAACCACGCGCCGCACACCGGCCTTTCGGCAGGCGTCGAGCACCTGCAGCGTTCCGTTAATGTTGACCGAATTATAGCCCATCGCGTCGTCCACCGAGCCGGGAACGCTGCCCAGCGCCGCGAGATGAAACACCATAGCACATCCATCAACAGCGCGGCGACAGTCAGGCCACGAGGTAATGTCGCCTTCCATTATTTCAATCTTGGATGCAACCTCGGTAAGATTCGCCCGCGAGCCATGGCTAAAATTATCCAACACGCGGACGTCGGCCCCCTGATCGAGCAGGCCGCGCACCAAGTGCGATCCGATAAATCCCCCCCCACCGGTCACAAGTACGAGCCGGTTCTGGTACTTCCGCAACTCTTCTGACATTCGGCCAATCTCCTGAAATCCTGCGCCACTGATGGGGCAGCACCTACCCCGCCTAGCACTACCTCGGCCCTATCGTCAGGCACCCATCATTCCGTGTTTTACATTATTTTGATAGTAATTGTAGCCTTTAATAGTATTATGGCCCGTAGACGAAGCCCTGCAAAATAAAACGGACCGCCGCCACGAGAGCTTTACCATGCCCGGCGATCAGCTCAACGAGGCCTGTTAGCGCGAGGCGAGAGCGGCCTGCTGATGTTGGGCAGCACGCTCGAGAGACGATTCTGCTGCCACCTGGGTATTTCGAGCAGAGCGACAATCTTGGAAATACGCATCCGCCGTGCCTGGGCCCTTCTCGAAAGCACCAATTATTCCTTCCTAAAAACTCGCCGAGCCGGCAGGAGCCAGCCGACCCGAACATTTTTCCACCACATTCCGCCGCGCAACGGGATTTCTGCCCACCCAAATACGGGCCAAAGCCGCACGCGACAATTTCAACTATTTTCAGTACCCGGGCGCAGTCGCTCAAGGCCCGATCCGCATTGCCGAACGAACCTCCGCGTCTGAGTTACACGCATCGTATGCCGCCAATTCAAAACCATCACGACGTCAGACCAAGGGGGCCGCTTCAGCGGAGGCTGGCGCGTCGGCCAATCCGTGGCAACATCAGCAGCAAACCTACCCCGACGGCTATCGTCGCAAGAGTGCCAGGCTCCGGCGCACTGGCCAAGGTATAACTGATCGGGCCGATGAACGTAGCGTCACCACCACCGGGCGATGGCGAGTTGTAGAACGCCAGCGTAAATGCTTGACCAGACGGGAACAGCGACCCACTGAGGCCGCCGGGACTGGTATCCGTCTGCGTGGCGCTGAGCGGGATGCTGATTTCCTGCTGCGTGGTAGGCGAACCTGGCGCGTAGGGAACCGCAGTCATAGGCGCCGTCACCGAACCACCCGAATTAAACAAAGCAGCGGTCTCGGTGAACGGAAAGTTCCCTTCATACCCCGTATTGGCGTATATCTTACCTAAGCTAAAAACGTTCCAACCGGAAGCAGATGAATTGTTAGTGCTGTTGATGGCAGTGTATATCTGGTTGTTGCTTGTGCCGTCGTCCACAGTAATGGCCGAGGCGAAGGTGAGCAGAATATACAGATCGGTCGAGTCGTTGGCCACTTTCACCTGGGTGATGTTCACTGGAGCGTTAGCGTCAACCGTATTGGTCGCCGCCACAGGCACCGTACTCCATCCCGTAAAAGAACCATTAATTGGAATGGTCGCGTAGAACCCGGCAAACGCGCATTGGCTCGCCGCCAGTGCGCCCGCCACCGCAACAACGTGAGAAATAGTGAATCGAAACATGGGAAACTCCTAAAAAGCTACTCAGACTCAATCACCCGGCCGCACATTGCGGCCGGGCTTGGTCCCTCAACGCAAAGGTAAAAGCCATTTTTTTTCAAACCGGCCCACAGTCTGGACGTTGTAAACTTTGTCCAGCGCCACCGGCGCGATGGCGTCCAGACAGCCCAAAGTCACCGCCCGGTTTTCAGCCGTCTCGATACGGTTGAGTTGCTTGGGCATGGCATAATCGAGCGCGAAAAGCTTGAGGTGGTAGGTCCGACATATCGGGTCAAGTCGCTTCTTAACCAGGCGGCGTGACCAATTCAACGTGGAACGATTTTGCAGCACATACTTCCTAGCGGCATCAGATCCGCTGGATCGCCATGTAAGCGTAAAGCTCTCCAGCATCACGCCATCAATCAGCGGCGCAACTTGCGGCAAAATCTTGAAGCCCTGATTAAGAACGATGGGCACATTTGGAAACTTATGCCGAAGCTCCGTCACAAGTTTAATAGCACCTAGCCGGGCACCCGAATGGGGATATATCTCATACGTATTAACGCAGTCCAGGAAAAGACCGGCAAAGCCGCCCTCTTTAATCAGATTCGCCGCTCGCCTTACACAAAGTGCACGCCAGGCGGCATCGCCGCAGTTGGCATAATAGCTGTCCCACTGGCCGTTCTTATCCGGCTGCCCGGGGGTTTGCGTGCTGAAGTACCAGCTGGCGTACCCCCCCGGCCCTTTGCGGTCGCCGTGCAGAAGGCGCGATGTCTCTCCCATACACAGGTAGCCGAGTGTAACAACGCCTTGGTCGTTCAGGGTTCGTACATCGCCGGGCGACATCTGCGGCGCATGCAGGATGACAACATCATAATGCGAGAGTGCATGCACCTGACCGCTGCCGTAATAACAGTAGTAGCTTTTGGCTGCGGCCAGCCGTTGCCGCGTAGTCGTGGTCATGGGTATCGGCCGGACGCGAACTGGAGCCGCCGTCCCCTTGGGCTGCGGAACATCCGCGACTATATGTCCGGTTGCAGTCGCGGTAGCGATCAAATTCCAGTCGGCATCGAGCAGCCGTACAAGAATTCGTACGGGCGCAGCCTTGCTGGCGCCTAATACCAGGTGACTGCTTAGCTTGACAGTAACAATAGATTCCTTGCGTATCGTGCTCGCAGCGCCAATTTTTCGCCAACGCCATGCGGCCGAGCTGCCATGATGCGCATAAACGACGCTATCTTCAACCATCACGCTGTAGGGTCCGCCCGCCGCACCCGTATATCCAGCCGCGTGCGCAACATGAAAAAGAATTTGCAGTCGAACATTTTTTAGCGAAATAAGCCCGCCCATTTTGATGGTTATGGCGACATGCTGACCCGTTTGGGCCAAGCTGACCTTTTGCAAACTCGACCCATTGGCCCGATGCACCGCCATGCTCAGGGCGATTGCCAAAACGATGGCCGACGTCATGATCCACCCGTTGGTCTTTTTCATACATTGCTCCATAAGCGTCGCGTTCCATCGGCTTCCGCTGGGCGATGGTTGCCTTTTACATATCCAGCAAGTCGTCAAGGATGCGTCGCCGCATAGGTGTCATAATCAAAGTCCTTTATGCCGACCGCCAGATTTTCGCTGACCCCGAGCAGGCGACTCGACGCTGAATAGGGCGGCCCAATTACCTGCGTGACCGACGAAACATGGCCGTCACACCAGGCCACATTCACCTTCGCAGCCCCGGTTTGTGCGTGTCGTTGCCAAGCCCACGCATTCCATGCCGGGTTCGCAGCGGTTGAGACGACAGTGGCGTTGGGCAAATAAAAATCCATCAGCCCACCCCACTGCACCTCGCTGGCCAGTACCACACTCCCCGGATCGGGGATGCTTGCGATGCGAGGCCATATATGTGGGGGAAAGTAGTTATCGGTTCCGGTGACGACGCCGCCGAGGCCATCCACAAAGCTCACCCAATAATTCATGCCGTAGGAGCACGCATACTGTGGAAACGTCGCCCCATCGGGCAGGTAAGGCGTCTGATCGGCCGGGCAGACGAGCACCATCCCGCCGGGCAGGCCACCGTCGCTCGGTAGGGGCAAAGCGCTGGGCGGCGATCCAAAGTACCCCAAGTCCTGCATCTCGTTCCACCAATATCGCCCCTGTGGGCTGCCCCGCGCGTACAAGTCCGAGTACACGTCAAAGTATGCCGGGTAATGATCTTCATAATTCTGGGCGTAAATGGCCATGCCCTGACCAATGGAGCGAAGGTTGGCGCTACAACTTGTAAATAAGGCCGCTGCCCGCGCGCCAGCGAGCGCGGGCAGCAGCAACGAGACCAGCAGGGCAATAATGCTTATGACAACAAGCAATTCAACCAAGGTGAATGCACCGGTCCGTCGGACGAGCATTCCCGGATACCATCCTATTCGCGGGACCTTCATTTGAATCTCCAACTCGAAAAACGGCCTTGTATATCACGAGCAACGCGAGCGACGACAAAGGGGCATTGGGCTTCTTCCGGGAAAAAGACGTTGTTATGTGCGTTCAAGGCTTCTCCCGTCCTTTCATCAGTTAGTGTAGCTCGCATAACCCTCCTACTGCAACGGCATTTCACGTCATGAGACGGCGTTATTTCATTATCGCGTTCGCGCATGACCGAGTGTTCGGCGCAAACCGCCGAAGCCGGCACAGACGGCCTACATCCTGTGGAACGCATCTCAATCCCCATTGTTTTCATGCTGAGACCTATCACGATCCATCTCCATGAGCAACTTCAACTCTCCAACCTAATATATTACCTACTATTATATTAAATACAATAGAACCGCTTGTCAAGCGTTTCAAATTTAAATCCAGACAGCGCTCGCGGCGAAATCATGTAGACGTGTCCAGTCATGGCATGGGTTGTCATTCCTCGGACGCACCCTCTTCTGATGTTGGGCGGCATGTTCATCTGCGCAAATCCGACCAACAGACTCTTCGAAGCGATCCCCGATGCTTTATAATACCGATCGGCAAGACCTGAAGGGCCTCGCCCCCTACCCTCGCCGACGCGCGTCATGGGTCGTATAATGCAGCGCTGTAATGAACCACCGGGGGCTATTTGATAAAAGAACAGCCTTTTTTAGTCGCACCGGCGTGTCCCAACATCCTTGTTGATAACGTGGGAACGGCCACGGCCACCAACTTCAATTATGTTAGCCGAATTTATGCCCTTATATCGCAGATCGCGGTTTGAAAGCCCGTGGGAATCAGCCAGTCTTACACTTGACATAGTTTATTACTAACTCTACTATTTAATAGCAATAGAAGCTGGAGTGCATATTCACAAGCAGCCATGCACCATGGTACCTCGGAGATGCCCGATGTCAGATACCCAGCAGAACAAAATTGCCAGCATAAGCTTGCCTCGCAAGGCCGCACCCTTGCCGAGCGCCAAGGATCAGTTTGCGGCGGCCCAAGAATATATCCAGCGGCACGCGTGCGATGGAATCAATACCGAGGATGTGCTGGATTATCTCGCCGAGCACGGAATGCTCGTCTCTCGCAGCACGCTCGAAAGGCGCTTCCGAAAAAACGTCGGGTTGTCGCCTAGAGCAGCAATTCTCGACGTCCGCATCCGTCAAGCACGGCTGCTTTTAGAAACCACCGATTTTCCAATTTTGAAAATTGCGGAACTCGTCGGCGTAAGCCGACCGGAACATTTTGCCGCTACATTCCGCCGGGTCACCGGAATTTTACCCGGTCAAGTTAGGCGAAAGGTTCGTTGAGACGCTGTCCAACGTAATGCTGCTAATCCTGCACTCACAGGAGGGATCAGCAGCGTTAGCATACGTACTGACGGTTCTATTCTGATTGCGCTGGGATAGGTCCCGTTTGCTAGGCATAAATATATTCGAAGCACAAGGCCTGAAGGGAAATATTATATGAAAACAATATCAAAAGTCACCGTCTTAATTCTTCTTGGTTTGGGAATGCCGCTGGTAGCCGCTGCCGCTACGAGCCGAGTGTCCGCCCCCGCAACCGCGCGGGGTTGGGAAGGAGGAACTCTCGGCCGACCAGTGGCGCCATTCTGTCTTGGCGTCAATATTCACTTCACCAAGCCCCACCCCGGCGAACTGCGTTTAATTTCGAGGGCAGGCTTTCGCTGGATCAGGATGGACCTCTTCTGGCAAAACACGGAAAAAGAAGCCGGCCAGTATAATTTTAGGAATTATGACGAGTTGCTCTCCCGACTGTCTCCGTATCACATGCATGCGCTTTTTATACTCGATTGGACCAATATCTTAGAGCCTGTTTGAGAAGTCTCGTCAACCCGGTTTAAGGCGATGAACCATCAGATTGATCATGGCCAGATAAATCCACGTTTCACTGCTGGCGGTCTGGGCCTCGTAATCTTTGCTCAGCCTGCGGTAACGTCCCAACCAGCCAAAGGTACGTTCCACCATCCAGCGCTTGGGTAGTAGCTTGAAACCTTTGACATCGTCCGAACGCTTCACAATCTCCAGGGTCCAGTGGGCGATCCACGCGGCCCACTCCAGCAGATGTCCGGCGTACCCGCCATCGGCCCAAATCAGCGTCAGACGCGGGAACCGGCCCAGCGGCTTCCGCAACACCCGTTTGGCTCCGTCCCGGTCCTGTACGCTACCGGCATGCACCACCACGGCCAGAATCATTCCGAGCGTGTCGACGACGATATGCCGCTTGCGTCCGTTGATCTTCTTGCCCGCGTCGTACCCGCAGCAGACCCCCTTT
>JABEVB010000209.1 GCA_013044165.1 Phycisphaerales bacterium | reverse complement strand
GGCCACAAAGTGGTGCTATTACGCCCAATGCCCTTCGTGCGGCCCGGTTCCTGAATATTTTCCCGTCCCTGGCATTTGGCGGAACCTGTCACAGGCCCACTCTGCTTTGCATGTGGCGCCGGTGATTGACGCTTTGGTCAGATGCCGCGACGATTAATTTTTGCCTAACCGCTTAAGAAGAGGTAGCCGGGCAGGCTGGAAGCCTGCACCACAAGAGGCGACGATGTTTTTGCCACAGAGTTCGCCGAGGGCCACAGAGATTTTTTGGTCATTTTTGGCGCTGCGCTTGTGGGCACGGGGCGCTGCGCTGCCGCGGGGTCATGCAGCGGGTTATTTTTCTACCAGCACTGTTTGCCGGCGCGAGGCGGCGGCTTCGACCACGAGGCCGGCCTGCTGTGGCGACTGGCCGCGCTCGTCGAGAATTTCGAGCGTGTTGCGACCGACCTTAAGCCACACCGATGGAATATAAAGCCCCATCGGCATGGTGTTGTCGGGGTATAGGCCCAAGTCATGGCCATTGATGCGGATGTGGCCGCTCGACAAGCCGTTATAACTCGCCCGCAGCACGAGGTGCATGCCCGGCTCTGGCTGCCAGTTAAAATGAGCCTTGTACAATCGCGGAATGCCCACGGCCAGCGCCGGCTTGGGCGCAAGCGCCTGCCACGCTTTGGCAGCTCGCTCTGCCGCGCCATCGTGCATGTACCAGTCGCGGATGGGCATAATGTCTGATGCCTTAAACAATTTAAGCGATACGTCGCCGGTAATACCGCCGCCGCCAGAATCGTTATGCACGAGCACGTCGAGTTGATTTTTGCCATTGGTATTCAGGTAGCGAGTCAGTTTGACCGTGAATGGTTGGTCCCATCCCCGATGAGTCAGAAGCTGATGGCCGTTAAGAAATACAGTGCCTTCGTCATCCACGTGGCTGAAGGCTAAGATTGCGGCAGTGGGCATTTTTATATTGGGCAGCGCACGATGGTACCAGGCGTAACCGGTTCGTCCGTGAAAATAATCTGTGCCGGAAGCGATAGAAGTCCACCCATCGCCGGCTTGGTAGCCGCGTTGTATGGCTGCAACATCCGCGGCAAAGCTTTTGGGCATACTCTTAACCTGCCACTGCCGCAGGGCAAGCTTTTGCACCGGGCCGCTCATGATTGTTACATGGCCCCAGAGGCCTTTGGCCAAAGCAGGCAGCAGCGTGCCATGATAGGCGTAGAGTTTGGTTCGGCCATGCTCGGCGGTAAAAATAGCGAGCACGTTGCGGCCCGCCTGCAACTGAACGCTCAGATTGGCGGCGGCGGTAAGCGTTGCAACCCAATGGCCATTGGCAAATACGCTCGCGAGGTTCGATACATGGTCAAAGTGCAGGGTGACCTGCCGGGCTTTTGGAGAGGTAATCGTAGCCCGATACCAGCACCATGGGGCGAGGATGCCATCAGCGCCCATTGGCTGTGGACTTTGCGAATGCTGCCAATGGCTGGCGTCAAAGGCGGGGTTGGCGGGCGCATCAAGCGTTTGGTATTGCCAGGTCGAAATCGCCGGGGCATCGGCGGCTGCCGAGCCAGCCGCTACCACGGTTGGCGCCAATAGCACCTGCGGTGCTGCCGCAGTGCTGTACACAAGAGCGCTAGCGGGCGGCTGGCCCAACGGCGTACTGGTATGGAGCGTGAGCTTGCCGCCAACTTCGGTCAGAGCGCCCGCGTAAGCAGGCCCAATAACCACGCATGGGCCGCCAGCCGTGCGGATAAACCAGGTGCGCTTTTGCTGGGTACGATTTTCGATAAGCACCCGCAACACCCGGCGGCCAATTTGTGCCGTGGCCACCCGCGGCTTATCGCCGGTTGGAAAGCGGGCATAGGTGGCAAAAACATTCCCCTTACTGTGCCTGAGCGGGAGTTTTTGCATGGGGCCGGTAATTTTTGGCATGCGACTGGCGGCAAAGACAACATCGGCGCGTTGTTTGGGGGTACCGTAAATGACCACGGTGGTTAGATGGCCCTGGCGTTGCACGCCGAAGATGCGTGAATAGCCGCTCACAAGCGTCCATGTCGGGCTCAAAGGCGTGTTGAGCACCACCGGGCGGATAGCCCTGGCTTTAAGTCGCAAATGCAGGCCGTTATTAAGCGTGGCAATGGCCGGCGATGAAGTGGCATTGTCCAGAAAAACAATGGCGCCTGCCGGACCGGTGCGTGCCAGCACGCGTACACCGGTTGCAAAGTTGCGGAAGTGGGCGTCGGCATTGGTGGAGTTTTCTAATATGTCGGCAAAGCTTCGGGCAAAATAATTGGCCCGTTTCATGTTGTAGTAAATGGGTCGCAGATCGCCGGCCTGGCCTATGGCCGAGGAGTAGTCGTAGCAGGCGGCGAGTTCGTCATCGTTCCAGAGCCAGAAGTTGGTACTGCCCACGAGCATATAGAAGTTATAGCCGCTGCCGCCGAAAGCGATGATCTTCCAGATGCCGCGGTTAAGCTGGCGCTGCTGGGGCTTTGACATGGCCCCGTAACCGTGATACCAGGTGCGCGACGACCAGAACTCGGTGGTGTACCAGGGCGAAGTGCGCGTTGCATCGTTGAATGGGTTGTGGCCGGCGGGGTCAAAGCCATGATGCATGCCACTAAAAAACAGTGGCACTTGTATGCCATGCCGGCGTGCCATGGCGTAAAGGTCTCGATAATACTTGCTGGGCATGTCGGTGCCCCAGGCGTTGTCTTCGTTTTCAAGCTGTACCAAAATGACCGCACCGCCGTGGTTGATCTGATTGGCGGCGACAATGGGCAAAAGCTTATTCCAAAACACCCGCAGCGGATTCATAAATGCGGGGTCATCGCGCCGCACCACAACGCCAGGCTGCATGGCCAGCCACAGCGGGTAGCCGCCATCGTCCCACTCGGCACAGTCGTAGGGGCCGCAGCGCACCAAGGCGTACATGCCCAGCTTGTGCACGAGCTGTAAAAAAGCATTGAGATTTGCCCGGCCTTTAAAAGCGAAAACGCCGGGCTGCGGCTCCTGAAAGTTCCAGAACACATAGGTTTGCACGGTGTTGAAGCCAGCTCGCTTCATCTTGAGCAGCCGATTTTGCCAGAGAGCGCGCGGCACGCGAGCATAATGAAAGCTGCCCGAACAAATAAACACCGGCTTGGAGTTAATGGTAAAGCCGCGGCCATTAATATGGATGATGGTGGCGGCCGAGCCGATGGGCTTAAACATGTCGGAATTGGCAAACGCAGCCATCGTCAGCGAGAACACTGCGATGATTGATAATGCGGATTGAATAAAACAAAGATTTGACCGATGCTGTAATTGAGCCATGAGGTCCCCAGTAAGAGCTATAAGTACCGTGCCTGTGCATGGTATCGTAAGGGCATATGGGAAGAAAGGGCAATCAAATCTTTTGCGGCTGGGCGAGCGAACCTCGATCCAGCCCGTCGGTGCGGTCGCAATAAGCAGGCAACGTTGCAAAACCAGCGGCGGTTTTGGCATCCGGGCATGCAACGTCGAGCTGAACACCCGCCCCGCCTTAAAAAGCAACTGCCGAAAGCCGCCAAATTGCGTTCCGTTGGTTGAGACCATTCACCTTTGACCGTAAGAAGGGTCTGCGAATAAATCGGGCTTCAGGCCGTACAGGGTCGCGGTCGGTATGCCTCTCCATGGGCTGCCGGGCAATTACCACCGACAAGCCGGCGGCTACATGGGGGGAACGCCGTTCGAAAAATTGGCCTAAGGTTGAAAATCTGGAAACAATTTATTTGACTTCTGAAACTTAGTAACTATTATTAAAAATAACGCTTGGCCGTAGCGATGCAACCCCTCTGGCTTCGCCAGTGGGGTTGGCTCTCGGAGTTGTTCAGGAAGGCGACGGTTGAGTCTCACCCATTTAATGGAGGCATGGCATGGCTAACCTCGGTGTTTGCTGTCGAAAATCGGGTTGCGTTTGTTTGGGGGTTGCGGCCGGGTTGGCATTTTCAAGTAGCGCTGCACAGGCAAATCTGGTTATCAACGCCGCTTACACAAGTAACTTTCAAACCACTGCCGGCACCAACCTCAGTTATTTTGAGGGTCAAGTCCAAGATGCTATTAACAACGCCGAGGCTGATATTGCCAACGATGTAACGGTCAACATAACATTTGACGCGTCAACTACATACTTAGGCGCCAGCACCACCCGGTTGACGTCACTTTCGTATAGCACATACGTTTCAAGCCTGCAGAAAAATCAAACGCTTTCGCAAAATGACAAGACGGCTTTGGCGTCGCTGCCGTCTGCCACTAATCCGGTGCCTGGCGAGTCGGCCGCGTCTGTTTATACGACTCACCCTCTCCTGCGGGCTTTGGGATACAATTCCAACCCGCCGACAGGTTCACCCGACGGCACGGTTTATCTTGGCCTGGGATTTATGATGAACCCGGCAAAAACCTCAGGTTATTCAACACAAAGCGTTGCCGCACACGAAATTGATGAAATACTCGGTATAGGAGGCAATGGCTCGCAAGTTGGCAGTTCCAGCAACACCGCCCCGCTTGATTTATTCCGGTACAGCGCCCCGAACGTACGCAGTTTCAGCACATCGGCGACATCAAGCTATTTTTCGATCAATGGTGGGGCAACAGATCTGGTCAATTTTAATCAGACGAGCGGCGCCGATTATGGCGACTGGAAAACCGGAACTTACCCACAGGTACAAGACGCGTTTGGCACCCCGCGTGTCAACGATGTCCTAGGCCCGAACGAACTTACCGCATTGGACGTGATCGGCTGGACGCTTACCTCGCAGGGAACAGTTGCAGAGGTGCCGGAGCCGGGGTCGCTGGCGTTTGCGCTTACTGGTGTGCTTGGACTTGGCTTGTTGGCGCGGCAGCGGAAAACCGCGTGAATGGGCGGCTTGAGTCTGATGCTAATTGGCGGCAGCGTTTGCGGTCGCGTGGCTTGATTGGACATTGGCATGGGCCCCCATCAAAGTGATAACCGTTTACGAAGAGGGGGACTGGGCAGGCTGGAAGCCTACACCACAAAACAAGCAGAGTGGAAGCCGGCGCCACAAGTGGGAAGCTTGGTACAGGGTACCCCGGAACCGCCGCAACTCTGGCAAATCAGCGTGGGCGTGAACGGGAACTTCGATCGCGGGCGAGGCCGGAGCTGCAAATGGGATGGAGACTCGTTGTAGCGGCTTATCGGGATGCGGCGCCAGCAATTGGTGCCAAAGGGGCTTGCGGCCTGGCATGATACACCCTGCGGATGCGCGGGTTGCCCGCGACGCCTTGGTCAAGTTCAGCGGTTTGGGCGGTTGGAGGGAATAAAGTTGAACTCGCCGACGCCATGAATCAGCACAAAACGACACGGCACGTCGCCTTCGTTGATTAGCTCGTGATCAATACCGGGGGCAAAGCGAAAACGATCGCCGCCGCGCAGCACGCACTGCCGCCGACCTTGAACGTTGCAAGCCAGCTCGCCCGAGAGGCAATAGCAAATTTCTTCGGTGTTGGAATGATGATGCTCGGGCACCGGCGTATGCGGGGGCAGAAGAAACTCCACCACTCGCACCTCGGAAGATTGGACAATAACTTCCATCTTGGCGGGGTTGTATTGTTGTTTATCGCTCATGTGATGTCACCATCCAAATATGCGACCGCCGCCATTAAAACATTTTTTGGCGGCCGCTAAAACGTCGTAGACAACGGGGTCAGCCATACGGTGTGGCAATTTTTTCGGGCAGCTTGGGGACAACGCCGATGTTATCGGCATTCCCAGCCGCTTTTGCCGCGTGTACGGCATGCGACCTGCATCGCTCTGAAGCAAAGCGCAGACTCGCAAACTCAAGCTGATGCAGGCAAGATGCCTGCGTTACCGCACAGCCGGCTTAGCCGTGGGCGGCTTAAGCCGGGTTAACTTTGCTCATAACGTATCGCACCAGGGTGTCTACGGTAAACACATCCCAAAACTTGTTAACGTCGGGGTCTTTTTCGAAGGTAGACAGGTCGGCGAAGGGCATGCGCGACTTAAGCTCGGTGAGGCCTGCGGGCGTCACGCGGCCATTGACCACAAACTCGGGATTGGCAAAGAGATTTTCAGGCATGAGGTCGCCTTTGGGGATTTTGATGCTGAAGGCTTTTTCAAGCTGAAACTGAATGTCGAGATAATCAATAGATTCGGCACCGAGGTCTGCGGTAAGCCGGGCGGTGGGTGTAACGTCCGCGTCATCTACCGCAAGGGCTGTGGTGAGAACATCTTTTACCTTCGCATACACTTCGTCTTGAGTCATAGCCATAGAAATACCCTTGTTTTAAGTAACCCAAAACCGGACACCTGCCCGGCTAAACCTTTCGGCCGTTGCCCCTTGGCAATTGGCTCGTCGGAGGAGCCGCGGCCAGTCCAACACATCATTAAGCCGTGCGTCAGGCAACGGCTTTGTTCATCATCGCATCGCGCTGCAAATCTTGCCAGCGGAAGCGGAGCGTTTCGATCAGTTTTTTTTCGATGGCGGCCATGGCGGGGTCGAGCGTACTGAGGTTGATGTGCCGCAGTTCCAGTCGCCCCTGAATGGCCGTTTCGCCATCTACGATGCCGCGGATCTTAAGGTCGCTGCGATCGGCCTGAATGTCAACCGCGTCGGCGCGTATTTGCAGGGTGTGGCCGGGGGCGACAAAAGCCCCATAGCGCACGCCGCGGGCGGTTTTAAGCGTGACGACCGAGGCCGAAAAATCCAGCGTGCTGCGCACAAGCCAGGCGGAGGCCTGAATGGCGGCTTCGAGCATTAAAACCCCCGGCAACACCGGGAACCGCGGAAAATGGTCGGCCAAATATTCTTCAGCCAAGCTTACCTGCTTGGTCATAACAATGCTTTTGCCGGGGTCCAGCTCCAGCAAACGGTCTACCAACGTAAATTGCACAGGCCCATGTCCCCAAAGCTTGCCGGCGTAAGGTAGTCCCGACCGCGGCAAATCCACCAACGTTGTAACCGGCAGAGGTATGTTTGACAAGCAAATGGGCGAGGAAAACGGGGGTTACCACCAAGGCGCGAAGACACTAAGGTTTTTGTTTGGGCGCTGCCCGACGATTGGCGCGCAGAGCCGCAGAGCACGCGGAGCCGACGACGGGGTTGATTTACCACTAAGGCGCGAAGGCACTAAGGTTTTTTTATTTGATTACTTTGGTTGGATTGTTATCCTGGCTAAGGCCCGGTATCCGAGTTGAAGCAGCACTGTAGCTGGAACACGTCTCTGCGGCTCTGCGCTCTCTGCACGAGGCCGTCGTCGCCTTTGTGGTTAAAAAAACCTGCGTTACCCTGCGGCCCCAGCGGTGAAAGTCGTCCGCGGTGAGGCTCTTCGCCGAGGGACGGCGCATGCCGGGAGTTTGGGGTACCAAATGGGCAGCTCAGGGGCAACTTGACCAGAGGCGGGGCCGCCGGCGGTTATGGTATGATGATAGTCATCAGGCCATCGGCGAAATTTCTTTCGATGGGTGAGCCTGCAAAGGGGACGGACATGTCTTATGGCCAATTAACCAAAGATTGCCACCTGTGGCTGCGCATGAGCGTGCTGACGCTGTTGCTGCTCTCATGCGGAGGATGTCTGTATGGCGGCGGCTATGTGGGGTACAACACCTATGAGCCGTACCCGGTGGCGCCTGTCGCGGTGTTTGGGGGCTATTACCAGCAGCGTAACGATGTGCGGCGCGAAGACGATCGCGGCCGACAGAGTGTTCGCTTTTATCAGCAGCACCAGGCAGATCACCACTATAACCACAACGACGAACATCGGCGGTAGCCAAAGCCGAGCGACCCGCACAACCCCATGCAGTAAGCGAGACATCATAAGGACAGGAGCCAGCAATGATCAGCAAAGGCATAACACACCGTTGGATTGGCAGCACCTTGTGCACCACGATACTTTTAGCAGGAATCGCCGGGTGCCAAAGCCAAAAGCCCCCCCCTACCGACACAAGTGCGGCACAGGTTGAGGCAGCAGGCACCGATCAACCTGCCCCCGGTCAGGCGGTGTTTGCCAGCGACAAGGACGCCGCAGCGGCATTGCTTGCGGCCCTTAAAGAGCAGGACCATCACCAACTGCACCAGATTTTTGGGCCGGCGCTTAAGGAGCTGGCCTCCGGCGACAAGGTTGAAGACCATCGTCATTTTGAAGCGTTTGTGGCGCATGCCAAGGAAAAGTTTCAACTGCAGAAAGAAAATGCCAATACATCCATCATTCTTGTGGGCAACAAGAGTTGGCCGTTTCCTATTCCGATTGTGCAGAGCGCCAACGGCCGCTGGTTTTTTGACACCGAGGCCGGCAAGCAGGAAATTCTTACCCGGCGCATCGGCGGCGACGAGCTAGAGGCCATTCACGTATGCCACGCTTATGTAATTGCCCAAAAGATTTACTTTGCCACCGGCCACGACGGGAGCACCTTGCGCGAGTATGCGCAGAGGTTGGTAAGCAAACCGGGCACACACGACGGCCTGTATTGGCCAGCAACGCCCGGTACGCCGCAAAGTCCCTTTAGTGCGCTGGCGGCCGAGGCTGAAAATGCAGGCTACACGCCCGGCGTACATCCCAGCGGATCGCACGGGCCGCGACCGTTTTTTGGTTACTATTTTCACATTCTTACCCGGCAAGGGCCGGCCGCATCGGGCGGCGCCCGCAATTATGTCGTGAATGGAAAAATGGTGAATGGCTTTGCCCTGGTAGCCTACCCCGACAGGTACGGCGCATCAGGCGTGATGAGCTTTATTGTTAATCAGGATGGGCAGGTGTACCAGAAAGACCTGGGACCTGATACGGTTGAGCTTGCCAAGCAAATGACCAGCTACAACCCGGACGCATCATGGACACTGGTAAGGCCGTAATAACCGCACCCGGCTCCTGCCCGGGCCGGCAGGCGGGTAGTTGCGGCAAGCAGCGCCGCGCCGAGTTGCCATTGCGTTAGTTTGGCAGCGTCTTTATCGCGGCGATCACGGGCGTGCGGTAGACCGCAGATGGCTCGGTTTGCGTAGCGCCTCCAGGGTTGTATGTTGCCGCCGCGGTGCTGACGTTATTCCAGCCGACGTTGCAGCTTGATCGGTCCACAATTGCCACAAATCTTTGGCTGCCTTCGAGAATAAACTCATCGGTTGTGTTTGTCGGATCGGAGCTGATTGCCAGCAAGCCGGGAGAATGTGCTTGGCTGGCAAGATACCAATCGGTGGCTGCGGGCGGACTGGAGGAGTAGTTGGCGTTGGGTTTGAGGGCTTCAATCAGGCCATACACCGCAAAGGTATCGCTGCGCACTGTGCACATGTTGGCAATCGAAGCCCAAGCCCAATCACGATTATCCATAGAGGTTGGCTCAGCGCTACTGGTATTAAAGAAGCCTCCGTTGGGGCAGGCAATTGCATATGCCAAGTCCGCCATTGAGCTTATGCCAAGGCCGCCAAGGTTTCCAGTCGATGTGCCGTCGGTATAACTTCCTGTACGATCGCGGAAGTCAACAATGTCGGTGGCGATCTGCGACTGGTTTGCAGCGGTCAAGGGTGCCCCGGTCAGGCTTGCGAGCATCGCATCAAGCACCGGCAGTGAAGCCGTATTGACATTGATACGGCCCGGCATGCGAAGTTTGTCGAGTGTGTACGGGTCGAAACTGGTGCTGTAGCTTGAGGCTCCGCCGCCATCGTTGGTGTCGGCGTAGGATGCCTGGTTGGTCATGGTAATGTACTGCAGCATACCTTGGGCACGGTCATCGGGCTGTACGGCGCCGATGGTTGGGTTGGCCATGAAATCGAAGCGGGCGTTGGCCTCGTACTGCATGGTGTCGTATGGAAAAGCTGCGGAGCCGGTATACGGTTCGTTGGCGTTTTTAGGCAACTCGCCGATGCTCTGCGAAATCATTTGCACTGGGACGATGTAGCCGGTGGACGTGTTTTTTCCTACTGCGGAGAAAAGGCGAGTCACGCGATTGAAGTCGGCCACGTTAAGCAGTGCGCTGCAGGAGGCCGGCGCGGTTCCGCCGTATCCATTACATCCCAGCGGGTCTGCAAATCGGTCGTACAGCGGCACGGCGACCGGGGTGCCGTTGACAGCAATGGGGGTATTGCTCGCCAATTGGGCTGCCAGAACTGCCGCCGTGGAGACGTGGACCCCGTCGGCGCAATACCAGCCGGGGCCAGCCGCACCATTGTATCGCGAGATAAAGTAATTGACGCTCGTCGTCCCGTTGGGGATGAGTGCGCTACTCGTCAGATTGGTGTAATCAAAGAGGTCCACTGGAAATGCGGTCGCAGCGCCGAATGGTGATGGATCGGGTCGGGCGAGCACCACTTGCAGGGCTGTGCCGGTTGTTGGAAAGGCAAGGCCGGATTCGGCCGTTGCTGTGACCGCCGTGGCAATCGTGGGTGAACTGTTTTCCTCGAACACGGCGTAGCTTCGCGGGTTGATGGTGCCGCTGATTGCGACTGGGGACCCAGTGTATTGGCCGGTTGTTGCGCTGTAGAGGCGAAGGTACCAGCCGCTGAGGCTGATCGCCGTTTGGAAAGGATTATATAAAACAACTGCACAATTATTAAATGTAAGGGTGCCGGTAGACGAGCGACTCGCATTTACCGCGACCTCTTCTATAAATGGCTGGGCGGCCTCGCCGGAAACAGCTACATTAGTGAGCGGCGTGTTGGGCGGCAGCGCTATGCCGGACAATACTTGACTGGTGAGGTCGCTCGTGCCCGAAAAGCTTAAGGCGCTCGATCCCATCCAAATGCCGGTGGAGGTGACCATACATGGGCCGGTACCCGCGGCTACGTAGTTGTACATGTAGTCTAAGAAGTTAGTAGCCTCGGCCGTGTATTCTTCTGGGGTATATCCGAGTGCTCGCATCGCTGTGGCAATATCGGTAGCGGTCGCGGCTGCGAATTGCGCCTTTTGCGCACTGGTCAAGCCGGTCTGACTGGAGGCGTTGATCCAAATTTTTCTGGGAAACGCCGGCCAAACATATTGCGGGTTGCCGCCCGCCGAGGTAAAGAACGTGGCTCCATTAAGCGTGAACGCCGTCGGGTCCGCCGCTGGCCGAATGCTTCGGTCCCAGGAATATGTCGTGTAAAACATTCGGTTAAGCGACGGCGCGGTGCTGCCAAGGCTGGTTGCTGTGGTCGGAGGGCCGAGCGTCTTTGGCCACGCGTTGGCCGCGGCACCAAGGTAAGGCGAACCATAGTAGAAGCCGCCGCCAATATCGCCATACGAGCGCAGTTCAAGCTCAGTGCTTAGGCCAAACCAGTTTGCCGATGTGTTGTTAAATTGCATCAGCACCTGCTGCCAGTTGGGGAGATTGTATGTGCCAGTGGAGCCTTGTCGAGCCGTTTGCAGGTAGGCCGCCGTATCACCGCTGCCCATGATCGCGGTGGAGTCGAGAGCAGTGCCGTTAATGTACTGGCCATAGCTGTTGATCAAGCCGCCGACCGCTCCGGAATTCAGATTGGCCAACGAGTTGGTATCAATAATGCGCAGTGCGTAGCGATAGCGCGTGCCGTTGGGGTCGCTGTATGGCAGCACGTTCCAAACGGCATCGGGTGTACCGTATGGTGGGCTTTTGCCAAACGAGGGCACGCAAACCGAAGCAACTGCCGTAAGGGTTGAAGGTGAAATATCGTACGCACCCGTGGCGGTATCGTAATACATCGGCGTGACCGTTGAGTACACGTTGCCGGCCGAGGCGCTCGTCCAGGAACTGGCGTTAAAGACAAGCGCGGCTGGCACCGGTGATGCCGCAATCCAATCTTGCCCGCTATCGAACACCGTCGCCCCCGCAGGGTACGCGACACCTTGCTCCCACGGGACTGCATTGACCAGCCACGATTCGCTCTGTGCCGGGGCCCAATATTGCGATCCGGTACTCGGCGTCTGATTGCTGTTAGGCGCGATGGCGATGTAGGTGGCGATGTTGGGTGATGTGCCATAGGCCACCATCTGGCCAGCGAGATAGCTCGTGCCGGAGTTCCAAGTTGCCACAGGCTGCGGATAGTCGTAAAGGCGCGACGGAGCGTAGGGCAGCACCTCCCAGCCTGTTCCCACCGTTCCCCCGGTACCGGCAGGATCGGTATTCGTACTTGCCGTGGCCTCAAAATACGTTTTGACACCATTGAGTTCGGTATAGACGATGCTGTTGGCACCATAGGGAAACCCCGGAGACCATTGGTTTACATTGGGTCCAAACATATTGCCTTTGGCATCTGTGGTTTGCGCCAGCATCAGATTGCGCACAATATTAAGCGAGGCCTGCCGAGCGAAGGTCAAATTTGCGCTGGCCGTGGCATCGTAGGTGGATTGGCGATCTACGCGGGCCATGAGGATGTAGGCGGTGCCCATAACGGCAAGCAGTACAAGGATGGCCACCACCAGCAGCAAAATCATGCCGCGATGGCGGGAGCGGCGAAGGTTAGCGTTACGGTTGAGCTTGATGAGGGTAATCATAAGACACCTCCAATATTTGTGCTGCAGCGGCCGCGGCGAGGTATAGAGCGATTAGGTGTTAGCTCGCGCAGAGCCGCAGAGAACGCGGAGAACGAGGGGTTACCACTAAGGTACGGTGACACGACTCGATTTTTTTTACCACTAAGGCACGAAGACACTAAGGTAGTTACGGGGCGCTGCGCGACGACGTTTTTGCCACATCCCGATAGATGGTTCCTACCATATCGGGATTTCGCCTTCCTTGGCTCAAGACCGAGGAGTACAGAGATAACTACGGGGCGCTGCGGCGGGATGTCGCGCAGAGCCGCAGAGGACACAGAGAACGAGGGGTTGCCACTAAGGCGCGAAGGCTCGATTGGGTTCGATTTACCACAAAGACACGAAGAAACTAAGTTAGCTACGGGGCGCTGCGGCGGGATTGCGCGCAGAGCCGCAGAGAACGCGGAGAACGAAGGGTTACCGCCGAGGCACCGTGACACGACTGAATTTTTTTTACCACTAAGGCACGAAGACACTAAGATTTTCGAGTTAATTAATTTGGCTGATTTAAGGTCCCCAATGTCGCTCGGCTGGCCTGCATCATCACCGTAATTTAACAACGCCTCTGCGGCTCTGCGGCTCTGCGCGAACGCGTCATCTTCGTGTCTTTGTGCCTTTGTGGTTAATAAACCGTCTGGGCCTCCGTGCTCTCTGTGTGCTCTGTGGCCAGGGGACGTCTCTGCGGCTCTGCGGCTCTGCGCGAGGACTTCGTCGTCTTCGGGTCTTTGCGCCTTTGTGGTGAACGCCGCCTTGGCAGCTCCGTTAACTCTCCGTGTGCTGCGGCTGACTTCTCTGGGGCTAAAAAGCGTTTTCATGGCGGCACCTCAATTTCCTGGTAGGTGAATTACCTGCGTTATGGTGCGGCCGGCGCCAAGCTGGTTGTTCGGGTCGGTCACAATGTAGGTAATCTTAAGAGCCTTGGGCCACAACGAACGGTTGGTTGTG
>JABEVB010000208.1 GCA_013044165.1 Phycisphaerales bacterium | reverse complement strand
CGGCTGTATTGGAATTTGCACTTCGCCAAAGCGCAAAAATGGCAGCACAAACGGGCTGTTGTAGCCGAGGTAGCGTGCCGGGCCGCTTTGCTTATATTCAGCGGCATGGGCGGCGAGCCAGGCGTCGAGTTTGGCTTTGGCGCGGGCAAAGCGGCCCGTCGTGTAAGAGCCGCGCACGCCAATGCTCGCCACGGTCATGGCGGGCACATCTTTTACGTCTACCGGGCCGAAGGAGCCATCATGGCCGATGCTGGTGCTTTGGTAGACAAAGGCCATGGAGTACATTTTTTCGGCGGGTGTTCCCGCGTCGGCAGCCGGACTCTTGGGCGCGACCGTATGGTAGGTCATGACGACAGGTGAGCTCATGGCGATATGGTTGGATTCTATGTGCCTGAACAGCGGCATAAAAAGCCCTCCATTGCCTTGCCGCTGCGGAGAACTTGTCGTAAGTGCCATGCGGCAGGGGCCGTAATGCTTGATGACGATGGTTCCAACTGGGCCTGGCGGCGGAAAGCCCTGCGGCAGTGGAGCCGACGGGCCTGCCACCCATGTTGGCTTAGCCGGCGAACCCGCCTGCGCTGTTGCTGGTTGTGTGGAAGCGGCAGGTGTGTGAGGTGCGGGCGAACAGGCCGCCATGGCCAGTATCAGCAGCCCGGAGGTTGACAGCAACGATACAAATGTTGCGTCTGGTTTGAGCATTTCAATTTGCCTCATGCACCCCGGAAGCGGCAACCGGCGGGCGGTTATTCTTCATCGCTGCGCAATCGGGCCAGCACGCTGTAATCTTCGAGGGTGCTGGTGTCGCCGAGCGATTCTTTGCCGGCGGCGATATCGCGCAGCAGACGTCGCATGATTTTGCCCGAGCGGGTTTTGGGCAGTGTTTCGGTGAAGCGTATTTCATCGGGGCGGGCAATAGCGCCAATTTCTTTGGTAACCCAGGCCTTAAGTTCCTGCTTGAGTTCTTCACCGGGGTTGTGTCCGGTTTTAAGGGTGACAAACGCGGCCAGGGCTTGGCCCTTTAATTCATCAGGCCGGCCCACAACCGCCGCCTCGGCCACTTTGGCGTGGGCCACCAGGGCACTTTCCACCTCCATGGTGCCGAGGCGATGGCCCGCCACATTGACCACATCATCCACGCGGCCCATGACCCAGAAGTAACCATCGGCATCGCGGCGAGCGCCGTCACCGGTGAAATAAAAATTGGGGAACTCGCTCCAATACTGCTTTTTAAAGCGTTCGTCGTCGCCGTAAATGGTGCGCAGCATGCTGGGCCAGGGCTTGCGAATAACCAGGTAGCCGCCGGCGTTGGGGGGCACTTCATTGCCTTGCTTGTCCACCACGGCCATATCCACGCCAAAAAAGGGAATGGCGCAGCTACCGGGTTTGGTGGCGGTAATGCCAGGCATGGGTGAGCACATGATGGAGCCGGTTTCGGTTTGCCACCAGGTGTCCACAATGGGGCAGTGCTCGTGGCCAATAACGCGGTGATACCACATCCACGCTTCAGGATTGATCGGTTCGCCGACGGTGCCAAGCAGTCGCAGGCTTGATAGATCGTGCTTGGCGGGGTACTCGTCGCCCCATTTGACAAACGCGCGTATGGCCGTGGGAGCGGTATAAAAAACGCTGACTTTGTACTTGGCAATTATTTCCCAGAAGCGGTCGAAATCGGGCTGGTTGGGAGCGCCTTCGTACATGACCACGCTGGCGCCGCAGGCCAGGGGGCCATAGACCATATAGCTATGGCCGGTGACCCATCCGATGTCGGCGGTGCACCAGTAAATATCCTGTGGCTGGAGGTCAAAGATGTATTTGCATGTGAGGTAAGCCCCCAAAAGATAACCGGCCGTGGTGTGTACCACACCCTTGGGCTTGCCGGTGGTACCGCTGGTATAGAGGATAAAAAGGTTATGCTCGCTATCGAGCGGTGCGGCGGGGCAGTTGTCGCCATGGGCGGGGTTCTGCATCAGTTCGTGGTACCAGTGATCGCGGCCCGGATGCATGGCCACTTCCTGCCCGGTGCGGCGCACCACAATGGAAGTTTTGACGCAGGGGGTTTTGGCCAGTGCCGCATCGGCATTGGTTTTAAGCTCGACAATTTTACCGCGGCGCCAGCCGCCATCGGCTGTTATCAGCGCGACCGCTTTGGCGTCGTTGATGCGGTCGGCGAGGGCCTCGGCGGCAAAGCCGCCAAAAATAACGGTATGAACAGCGCCAATGCGCGTGCAGGCCAGCATGGCTACCGCGGCTTCCGGGATCATGGGCATATAAATGGCCACACGGTCGCCGGTTTTAATGCCCTGGCCCTTGAGCACGTTGGCAAAGCGGCAAACTTCGCGATGCAGCTCGGCGTAGCTGAGGCTGCGGCTATCGCCGGGTTCGCCTTCCCATAAAATCGCGGGCTTGTCGCCATGGCCGGCGGCGATGTGACGATCAAGGCAGTTGACGCTGACATTTAATTTGCCGCCGACAAACCATTTGGCAAACGGGGGGTTGGACCAGTCGAGTACCTGCGAAAAGTCCTTGGCCCAGGTAAGCTCGGCGGCCTGGGTTCGCCAGAACTGATCTGGCTGATCAATAGATTGCCTGTAGAGTTTGTCGTACGCGGCCTGCGAGTGAATGCGGGCGTGTTTGACAAACTTGGCCGGCGGCGCAAATGACCGCTGTTCGCGCAACACCGATTCAATATCAACCGTATTCGACATGTAACCTCCGCCGATAAATGCCCGTCGCAAACCAGCCCAAACTCAAGAGTGCTTGCTTAACGCCACCTTTGACCGTCGCCTCAAGGCGTTAAGCTACAGGAATCTACTTCAATATAAATATGTTTGGCCGCGAATGCAATTGTCGCCATGTAAATTTGTTGTCAAACCCAACTGTTTTTGCTCCGCTCTAAGAGCCTGTTTGAAAACTCCGGCGGGATCGTCTTGCGGCCCAGGGCGGCCGTCTGCTGCGTTCTCGCTCCTCGCCATATTTTCGAATATGCCTCG
>JABEVB010000207.1 GCA_013044165.1 Phycisphaerales bacterium | reverse complement strand
ATGCCAAAGCGCCCAGCGAGGCTTCCAGCGATTAAACAGTTCTCAACTGATAAAGGATGTTCTGGAAGGAATTGTCTTCGAAGATGGAGTTAAAAAACAGGCCGCCTGAAACTTTCGTCCACAAGATTTGACAATAGCTCCTGGCAATGCGATACGTCGCGCGTGTGCTCTTTTCGGATTCCAAATTGGTTATAGTGGGCCGGCGTGTCGTGCTCCTTGGAGACCAGTGGCTGCCCCCCGGCGGTGTGTTTGGCGGCGCTGGTCGTGCGGTCATGCTTGGGCGGTCGGACCCCGTGGTGCTCCAAGGCACGGTGTTCGTTGATACGGTATTCAGCACGCACGCAAAGGGCGTCTTTCGACTTTGGGGGGGGCAGCGCGTACTGCCGATTGGCCTTGCAATCCCCTCGCCCGTCGGCAGCGGACAGGTAAAGTCGGTCGGGGAAGGGCTGCGGGTCTGGGCCCAGGCTCGAGCCTCCGGATTCCATTTCTACCCGCGTGCCAACCTGCTGCCAATCGCCCAAGATAAACAATTGATGAAGAGTCGTAACTTCTACGTTTGGGCTTTGGGTGTTGCCTCCTACTGTGCGGCCGGTGCTCCGGGGCATGGACTGATCGGGCTGGGCGACCGCACATATTTCAGAACTAAGCGTGTGCAAATCCGCCTCGCCAACGGGCGACCATATACTTACACGACGCGCGAACCTCCAGCCCTTGCCAGGCGTAGGTCATTCTGGCTCCTTTACGCAGCGACCCAGTATTCCGGGCCTCCGGGAGCGGCGCTTAAGGGCTGGCGCGTGACGGACTACCTAGAGGCGTCGGTGTTGGGAGGGGCTGCGACCGGTGGATTTCTTCCGATGCCCCCGACGCCGGGTTCGGGGGCCTGCGTGACCCCACCGGTTGCCCCGGGGTGGCTCCGGATTCGGCTTGGTGCGTCAGTCGCCCGGTTCCTTGCACACCAATCCGCAGAAGCGCCACCGGCGAAGCGCGTGGGCCAATGATGCTTGATCCTGAACTGGCCCCATATAGTGGCCCTATAGTGGCCCGACGAATTGTAGAACTGTTAAATTTCATGATAATGGCGATTCGGACGCCGTGCAAGGATTAACATGAAGCAAAAATATGCTGGCGAATAGTGGTTTTCAGTGTGCAGCATTCAGTTTTCAGCCGTTGGCAGAGCACCATGCGCGTATGGTGGGCACTGTCGCGGATCGCAAGGTTCGGTGATGCGTGTTGCTGCGTTCAGAAATTTACGCCGCTCGGCGGGCGGTAACATCAATTGCCGCAGGGTGCGGTTCGCCGAGGTGCCTTCCTCGTGCGATCTCGATCTCGATCTCTGGCCCGCCATGAGCGCCTTTTGGATAGGCTTAGGCAGAGCTTTCCCGACAAACGCCTCCTCTGGCGGGCACTGCGTGATGGGCGAAGCAGCGGATGCCAGGCGCGTACGGGCCAATTGTATAGGCTGCCCCAGCACAACGGCCATGGCGTCGGCAGCACGAAAAACGACGGGGGGCGAAAGGGGTGGCATTCGCTTCTCCAACTCGAGACACCACCACATTGTAGTCGGGCCTCCTGACTTCTCAGTGCCGCCCGTTGAAAGTCCTGTTTGCGGGGATTGCCTCGACTACGGGCCTTATCGGTGCCGCCAGCACGAAAGCCTCGCGAATTATCGCGGGGCTGGTTGTTCGCCAGCGGGCAGAATTCCTGCGCCATATTTGCACATGGTATTTGTTGACGGCCCCTTGGCTTTTGGCAGAACCTGTCACAGGCCCAACCGGCGGTGGCAGGAGCGGTCGCTGCCGTCAGGTGTCGGTTCATCTTGTGCGGCCTGGACATTTATATGATGGGTCCCAAGCTGGCCTATGCCGACACTCCAGTTGGGGGGCAAAAATCGGCAATATTCATGGGGTTGGTTCGTTTTAATGTTACTTGGCCCAGATTGGTTGCGTGCTTTTGACCCGGCAAAGGTATATACTAAATAGAGTATTGGCACGGCCGGGCATGTCCTTGGCCTGCTGGGATCGTATGAATCGGGTTGTTGGCTGCGAGCGGGTGTCTCGTGCGGCAGCCTTGAGTTTGGCGGAGTTTGGCTTCGCAAGGTGAGGTGTTTAATGGTTCATTTAATTCATGCTCTGCCACCGGCATTGTTCGGCAACTTTTTGGAAGGCCCAGATCTTTTGATTGTGGGCATTATTGCGCTGGTGATTTTTGGGCCTCGGCTGCCATCCATTGCCCGCAGCATGGGCCGCACGATCGTCGAGTTCAAGAAGGGCCTGAAAGAAACCGCCGATGAGGTCAGCAACTCTACTGAGGACGAGAAAAAAGATAAGGCCTCGTTGCCGGCCCCTCCGGCAGCCACACCTACTCGGCAGATTAAGCAGATTTCCAGTGTTACCGATGAGCCCTGAGGGTGACGCTGGGTGCCTTCACCCGGGGCCAGGCTTTTTTGCTTCTATTCACCTGCGAGTCGTGTTAATTGCCGTATGCGCGAGTAGTTTGCGCAGTGCGCTAACTCGCTCATTCATCCTCAACCCATCAACTTTGCTGTAATATACAAATCAGTACGGCTACGGCGGCGCTGCCCGCCGCGATTGTATTATGCCAGCGTCGTTGTTGTTGGGGAACGCCATGCTCGACACGGTTTTAATCTGGATTGAAAAGAATAAACATCGCTGGTTGGGCGACCTGAAGCAGTGGTTGGCGATACCGAGCGTTTCAGCGCAAGGATCGCACGATGCCGACACAGCCGCCGCCGCTGAATGGGCCATGCTGAATCTTCGCGGCATCGGGCTGGAATCGCAGTTGGTTGCCACGCCGGGGCATCCCTGCGTGTTGGCTACCACGCCGCCGGCGTTGGCACCGTCCGATGCCGTGCATGTGCTGCTGTATGGCCATTACGATGTGCAACCGCCCGAACCGCTCGAGGCATGGCACAGCAAGCCGTTTGAGCCGCAGGTGCGCGACGGCAAGCTATTTGCCCGTGGCGCAACGGATGATAAGGGGCAAGTGCATGCACATTTGGCGGCGCTGTTGGCGTGGCGTGAAATAGCGCAGGAGCTGCCGGTACGCCTCACGGTGCTGCTGGAAGGGGAGGAGGAAATCGGCTCGCCGCATTTGCCTCAGGTATTGCGCGATCATGCCGACTTGCTGCGCACGGCGCAGTGTGTGGTTATCAGTGATTGCAGCCAGTATGGGCCGGGCGTGCCTGCGATTACCTGCGGCCTTCGGGGCCTGGTTTATTATGAGATGGAGGTTTGCGGTCCGGCCAACGACCTGCACAGCGGCCTGTTTGGCGGCTATGTGGCCAACCCGGCCAACGCGTTGGTTGGGATGCTGGCGCGGCTGCACGATGCCCAAGGGCGCGTTTGTATTCCCACTTTTTACGATGATGTTGAACTGCCCGCCGAGAGCTTGCGCCGACAATGGGCGACGCTGCCCACCGATGATGCGCTGCTTGCCCGGCAACTGGGCGTAAGCGAGCTTTGGGGCGAAGCGGGTTTTAGCAATTTGGAGCGCAAATGGTGCCGGCCAACGCTGGACATTAACGGGCTGACGTCGGGTTATCAGGGGGCGGGCGCTAAAACGGTGCTGCCGGCCAAAGCCTCGGCCAAGCTTTCGATGCGCATTGTTCCGCGGCAGGACCCGGCCAAAATAGGCGCCGCTTTGGAAGCGTTTATTCGGCATATTGCGCCGCCCGGCGTTACGGTGAGCCTGAAGCAACTTAGCGCCGGGTCGCCGGCGATTACGCCTACCGATACGCCCCACATGCGGGCGGCGGTGGAAGCGGTCGAGATTGGTTTTGGCAGAAAGCCGGTGTTCATTCGCGAGGGTGGGTCTATACCGGTGGTGACCTGGTTTAAAGACCTGCTGGGGCTGGAGAGTTTGCTGTTGGGTTTTGGCCTGCCCGACGACGGCGCCCACGGCCCGAACGAAAAGCTTGATCTCGATGATTATTACCGCGGCATCAAAACCGCCGCGGCTCTTTATGAAAAGCTCGGTGCTCGCCGTGAGTAACGATGTGGCGGCCGCGGTTGTTTAGACCGGTGTGTTCGCGTACTCTTACGAACTTTGGCAGTTTTAGCTAAGGAAAATCTATGCCGCGAATTTCGATTGCCCAGATGAACGAAGGCGACAGCATTCATCAGTCGTTCATTCTCACCAACAAGCAGCTT
>JABEVB010000206.1 GCA_013044165.1 Phycisphaerales bacterium | reverse complement strand
CGAGGCATATTCGAAAATATGGCGAGGAGCGAGAACGCAGCAGACGGCCGCCCTGGGCCGCAAGACGATCCCGCCGGAGTTTTCAAACAGGCTCTAAGGTCCGGCAATGTCACCAGAGCCAACCCACAAACCCGCTCGCAAAACATAAACGCGTTTACCAACTGTGTTGCTCATAGCGTGCAGGGCACAAAAAACGCCCCCAATAACGGCGGAAGTTCACCTCGCGGGCCACACAACGACTGTTTGACAGGCACCAACCTTCAACCTATTCTGACATTGCACATCTGCTTGCATGGCAGATGCCTCCTCGCATGTTTTTATGGAATTGCAGTCAACGGAGGTGTTTTATGATGGTATTGGCTCTAAGCCCGGCTTGGGCAAATAATTTCGGGCTGCTTGCACAATCTGCCTCGGGCGGAACCTCGGTTTTTCTATGGGTGGTGCTGGCATTTCTGGGGCTGGTGGTGCTGGCCCTCATCGCGACGATATGGGGTGTGTTCAGCCTGTGGCTGCAGGCACTTTCCGCCAGTGCCGACGTAAGCATGTTCAGCCTGATCGGCATGCGCCTTCGCCGGCTCGACGCCCGCGAGATTGTGACGGCAAAAATCTCGATGGTGCAGGCCGGGCTGGAAATCAAAACCGACCAGCTTGAAACGCATTACATGTCGGGTGGACGGGTGGCCAGGGTGTCGCGCGCCATGATTGCCGCCCATCGGGCTAAAATTGATTTGCCTTGGCAAATGGCCACCGCTATTGACCTTGCAGGCCGCGACGTGCTTGACGCCGTACAAACCAGCGTCAACCCGCGCGTCATTGACGTACCCAATGCCGACAGCGGTCGGCAAACGCATGATGGCGTCGCCAAGGACGGCATTCAGTTGCGGGTCAAGGCGCGGGTAACAGTTCGCACCAACATGACGCAGCTTGTCAGCGGAGCCGGCGAACAAACGGTCGTGGCCCGTGTGGGCGAAGGCATTGTGGCGGCCATTGGTGCTGCCGACACATACAAACACATTCTTGAGCAGCCCGATCTGATCAGCAAAACCGTGCTGCGCAAAGGTCTTGATGCCGGCACCGCCTTTCAGATTTTGTCCATAGACATTGCCGACATGGATGTAGGTGCGAATATCGGCGCACAACTGCAAACCGCTCAGGCCGAGGCCAACAAGCAAATTGCCCAGGCCGAGGCCGAAAAGCGCCGAGCGCTTGCCGTTGCCCAGGAACAGGAAAATAAGGCCCTTGCCCAGCTAAACCGAGCCAAGGTTATTGAAGCCGAGGCGCAAATTCCCCTGGCCATGGCCGAGGCATTTCGCCATGGTAATCTGGGCATTATGGATTACTACAAAATGAAGAACATCCAGGCTGACACCACCATGCGCGAAGCTATCGGCGGCGCTGCACCGGATGCCAGCAAATCGTGATCATGCGACAGGCCTTTTTTGGGGCCTCGGCGCAACTGTATCGTGGAGTTAAGGATGGGACGCGTGCCACAGAACCAGGATGAACTCGCACGGGCCATACTCTCGGGCAAACTATCGCTGGAAGATTTACGGCTCGAACAAGCACGGCGGCAGGCGGCAGCCCAAGCAGCCCGTGCGGGAGCAGCGGCCCAACGCTCGGCTGTACCGGCCGCCAAGCCTGCCAAGGCCTCGCCCTATGGCGGTCCGGTAGCACCAACCCGTCGGCAGGTGCTCACCCCATCGCAACAACCGGCACCGGTTACGCGACGCACTCCCGCGGCTGTCCCAGCGACCCGGCCACCCACAACGCGCCTGCCACAGAGCGCATCTGCAATAAAAAAGCCGGCGGCCACGGCAGCAGGCCCAAGAGCGGCGACTGCCGCTAAAACATCACAACCCGCCCAGGCGGCCCCAGCCCAGAATGCGTATGCATTGCCTCATGCCACAGAGCGCCACGGAATATTCAGCGTACAAAACCTTCGCCGTGCCGTGATAATGTCTGAACTACTGGCCAAACCACTCGCCTTGCGCGAAAGCTGAGCATGCCGGCCGTTAGAGCGGCCGATTCAGACGCGCAGCGTCCCTGGAAAGTCAATTTCAATAGGCAAACAAACGCCGCAAAGCCATTTCATTTAACAGTTAATTTGCCCGTTGGCCCATAAAAAGCGGCCGATGACGCGGTCCATTCTAAGCCGGGTCCGAATTGTGCATTTCCCGCGTTTTAACGCTGGCGATAAACGTATAAACCACCGGCACAACATACAGGGAAAACAGACAACCCACCGTCAAACCGGCACCAATCATCAGGCCCATATCAAAACGGCTCACCGCGCCGGCACCTTTGGCCATTAACAGCGGCACCACGCCCATCACCATCGCAGCGGTGGTCATCAGAATCGGTCGTAACCGAATGTTGGAAGCCTTAAGCACCGCCGCCTTGCGGTCAAGCCCCTCTTCTTCCATCACTTTGTTGGCAAACTCCACGATCAAAATACCCTGTTTGGTAATCAGTCCGATAAGCGTTATGAGGCCGACTTCCGTGTAAATATTCAGCGTACCCAATCCGAGGAACAAAAACGTCATGGCTCCAAAAATAGACGTAGGCACCGTAAACATCACGATGAGCGGATCGCGGAAGCTCTCAAACTGCGCCGCCATCAGCAGAAATATCAGCACAATCGCCAAGCCAAAGGTAATCCAGATGGTGTTGCCCTGCTGCATATACTGTCGCGCTTCGCCGGCGTAATCCACGGCATAGCCGGCGGGCAGAACTTTTTTGGCGGCGGCATTGAGATAATCAAGCGCCTGGCCCATCGGCACACCCGGCATCGGCACACCCTCAAGTGTCACCGCGTTTAACTGCTGAAACTGCGGCAGAAACTCCGGCTCAACCTGCGTGGAAAGGCTGGCCACAGTCGAGAGTGGAATCATCACGCCATTGCTGGATCGCACGTAGTAATATTTAATCATGTCCGGATCGGCGCGGAGCGCATCGGGCACCTGTGGGATAACCTTATAGCTGCGGCCCTGCATGTCGAAGCGGTTGATGTAGTTACCGCCCAGCAGCGGTTCGAGGTCTTGACCGATGTCGGACGGCGTAAGTCCGATGGAAGATGCAATGCTGCGATGAATATTGAGCACAATTTGCGGTGAATCGTACCGAAGGTCTTTGGTGACAAACAAAAACTTGCCACTGGTGTTGGCCATGCCCATCAGTTTGTCGGCATATTTATTGATGTCAGCAAATCCGTTGGTGGACTTGATCACGAACTGCACCGGATAACCACGGCTGGATCCCGGAATGGACGGCAAATTAAAGGCGGCGGCCTGCACACCGGCGAGCTGCCCAAGCTTTTGCTGAAACAGCGGCGCGATCTGCATCTGACTGCGGGTACGCTGGTCCCACGGCGAAAGCAACATGCCGCCAACCATCGTATTTTGGCCGGGACTTACAAATGAAAAACCATTCACCTGAAATACACTGGCGGTCTCCGGGAAGCTCTTGGCATCTTTGTACACCTGTTTGGCATAGGTAGACATATAATGCAGCGTAGCGGTGGCCGGGCCGGTGGCCGAATAAAAGATAATCCCCTGATCTTCCGTAGGCGCCAGCTCCGACATAGTACCCAGTACCATAAACGGAATGGCCACCAGAATGGCCGCAGCCACCAGCAGCACCACCCAACGTATTTCGAGCGCCAACTGCAGCGATCGGTCGTATTGCCTGCGGAAAAAGTGGAAAATGGCATCCAGCAGGTGTACCAGGCCATGATCGGGCGTTTTGCGCAATATTTTACTGCCCATCATGGGCGAGAGTGTCAATGCCACAATCATCGAGACCAGCACCGCAAATACCAGCGTGAAGGCAAACTCGGTAAACAGGCTTCCCGTAAGCCCACCCATAAAGCCGATCGGCGCAAACACTGCTATCAGCGTGGACGACATGACGATAATCGGCCCGGCGAGTTCGCGGGCGCCCATAAACGCCGCTTCTTTGCGACTGTGCCCCTCGTCAAGGTGGCGCTGGATATTTTCAAGCATGATGATCGCGTCATCCACCACCAGGCCGATGGCCAGAATAACCGCCAGCAGCGTAATGACATTTACTGAAAAGCCAAACGCCAACATAAAGATGCCCGCCCCGATAATGGAAAGCGGAATCGCCACCAGCGGAATAAGCAGCGACCGTATGGCGCCCAAAAACAGAAACACCACTATCACCACAATACCCAGCGTGATGATGAGAGTATGGATAACCTCATTGATGCTGGCCTTGATGTAAACGCTTGAATCGTACGCCGGAATAGCGTGCAGGCCCGGCGGCATGGCTTTTTTAATTTGCCGAAAGGCCACATGCGCCTCGTGCGCCACGGTCAGCGCATTGGCGTCCGGCGTTATGTTGATGCCGATAAACGTCGCAGGACTGCCGTTGCTGTAAACCGACGCGTTATAATTTTGAGCACCCATTTCCACATCGGCCACATCCTGCAGCCGCACCGGCACGCCATGGACATCTTTTACAATAAGCTGTTTAAACTCGTTGATGTTGCTAAGCGACGTGGTGGCGGTGATGACGGTGGCGATGTTACGGCCTTTAGTACGACCTATCGCCGAAATGTAGTTGTCGTTGGCCAATGCCGCGGAAACATCCGCCGGCGTTAAACCGTATGCCGCAAGCCGATTGGGCTTAAGCCACGCGCGCAGCGCAAAGCTGTTGCCGCTGGAGCCGGTGCCCGGAGGCAGAATTTGCGCCTGGCTTACTCCGGGCAGCGATTGCATTTTGGGTTGTACGACGCGCAGGAGGTAGTCGTTAATCTGCTGCTGGCTGAGCGTATTGCTCGAAAAGGCAAGGTACATCAGCGCCAGCGTATCGCCCACGGTTTCGGTTATGACGGGTGCCTGCGCTGCCGGCGGGAGCTGGTTACGCACCTGGTCTACCTTGGCCATAATCTGCGCGATAGCGGCGTTGGGGTCGGCATTGAGCTTCATGTACACCGTTAGCGTGGAGGTGCTCTCCGAACTCGTGGCCGACATGTAATCAATATCGGGCGCCTGCGCCACGGCCTGCTCGAGTCGCGATGTAATAAAGCCCTGCACGATGCCCGGAGGCGCGCCCGGATACGACGTGGATACTGTCACGACCGTGTTGGTCATGGTCGGAAATTCGCGCACCGTCATTCCCATCCAGGCGCGCACACCCAAAATGAGTATCACCAGGTTAACCGAGGTGGCCAGCACCCAGCGTCGTACAAAAATGTCGGTAAACTTCATAAGCAGCAGTCTCTAAGGTTCTTGTTTCATGGTCGCCCCTCGCGGCAGAGCCGCCGGGCGTGATTGTTTGCAGGGGGCACCCTTATGGGTGAATTTTGTTGTTAATCACCAGACTTGCCCCCGGATACAACTTAAGCTGCCCCGCGGTGATAACTTCCTCGCCTGCCTTAAGCCCTGATGCCACGCTGACAACACCATCACGCTGCGCGCCAGGTTTTACCGACGCCTGCTTAAAACCCAGCACAGATTTGCCGCCGACGGTGGCATGAGTTATCACGGCGACGTAATCGCCGTAAGTGTTGTAAGCAATGGCTGTAGAAGGCACCACCAGCACCGTGTGGGTTTTGCCCGTAAATAGCGCCACATGCGCAAACATCCCCGGCCGCAGCAAGCCGCTTTTGTTGGGTAGCTCGGCGCGAAGCTGAATATTGCGCGATGCCACATCCACGGCCGACGCCTGCGAGACAAGCTTACCGCTGAACACCCGGCCCGGATACGCATCCACCGACGCCTGAACACTTTGCCCCAGCTTCACTTGGCCTAATTCGCCCTGAGGCACATAAAAATCGAGATAAATGGGCTTATACGCGTTAAGGCTTACGATCGGCGTACCCGTTGAAAGATACTGCCCCAAGCTTACCTGCCGAATGCCCAGTTGCCCGGTGAAGGGCGCAACGATATCGAGTTTCTGCAAATCAGCCTCGTCCTTGGCAACCTGTGCCTTCGCGGTTTGTACTGCGGCTTTGTCGGTGTCCAGTTGGGCCTGACTGGTCGCAGAATGGCGAATGAGGTTTTGCGTCCGGCGGAGGTTGGTCTGGGCCAGAGCCAACGCCGATTCATCCAACTTAACCTGAGCCCGCTGCGTGGTGTCGTCCACCGTTACCAGTGGTTGGCCGGCCTTTACCATCTGGCCGGATTTAAACTTGATGCTCGTCACATTGCCGGCAATTTGCGCTGTAACATTGACCCCCTGCACGGCGGTGAATGTTCCAACCGACTCCAACTGGTTTGCCCATTGGGCCGTGGCTACTTTGGCGGTGGAAACGCTCACCGGAGGTATGGGCCGATGCGACAGGGCATACGATATTTTTTTGTTGATGAACATTTTGAAGCCGAAAATACCGACCAATAAGGCCGCCACCACCAGCAGCACCAAAATGCTTGCCACAATGCGTTTAACCACGATTAGTTCCTCACGGTCTTGGATGTTTCCGCAGGCGACGCCGCTGCAGCAGCGCTGCCGGGCTTGTCATGCAATGGGACGGGCGTCTTGGCCGCAACCTTCGCGACCGGCCCCTGCTCGCCTGCGGCGTAATTTGCGGGCCACCAGCCGCCGCCCATCGCTACAAACAGCGCGGCGGTATCTTCGAAGCGCTGCGCTTTGGCGGAGACAACCGCCAAACGCGACTTTTCATACTGCACCTGGGCCGTCAGAAGTGAAGTGTATTGCACCGCACCAGCCTTGTACTGCCACCTCGCAAGCTTGTACGCCTCAAGGGAATCGGTATAGGCCGCCTGCTCGTACCGGAGCGTCTGCGCGTCATGCTGCACCGCCCTTAGGGCATTGGCTACCTGCCCAAATGCGTTAAGAACCGTCGTACGGTAATCGGCAACAACCCCTTTCAGAGCCGCCTCGGCCGCCCGTTTATTAGCCTCAAGGGTGCCGCCGTCGAATATCGTCTGCGTAAGTCCACCGGCAAGCGACCAGATCAGGCTCGACGCATCAAAAAAATTCGCCAGATGGCCATTTTCGAAGCCCAGATTTCCTGCTATCTGAATCAGCGGAAACATTTGCGCCACCGCTTCGCCAACTTGCGCGTTGCTGGATCGAAGCTGCGCCTCAGCAGATAAAATGTCGGGCCGTTTGTGCACCAACACCGACGGTAACTCCACCGGCAGCTCCGCCGGAAGCTTTAGCGACTCTAACTTAATTAACGGAATGTCCGCTTCCGACGGAATACTTCCCACCAATACCGCCAATGCATGTCGGGCCGTGGCCAAGCCCTGCTCCAGCGGCGGCAAGGTTGCCTGCGTCGCCGCCACCTGACTTTCCTGATTGACCACATCGAGGTATGTAACAGCCCCAAGCTTATACTGCTGCTGGGTGATTTTAAGAATTTTTATCTGGTCGCGAACCAGAGCACGCGTTGTATTAACCTGTGCCTGCAGGGATGCCAGCGTGATCGCCGTTACAACAGTGTTGCCTTCCAACGTAAGGTAGGCTTCCTGCAGTGAATAGCGCTGCTGGTCTTCCAACGCCTTGTAAGATCGGGTCACCAACCGATTAACTCCAAATATATCCGGATCGTAGCTTACGCCAACCTCCCCGGTGTAAAGCGAGTAGGTGCGCGTCGAACCGCCAAACCCGGCACCGCTTTGCCGTTGCCGCTGGCCCGTCGTTGACAGAGAAAACTGCGGAAAAAAACGCCCCTGCACCGACTTAAGCTCCTGGTGCGCTACCTCCAGGGTAGCCTTGGCGCTGGCGAGGGTAGGACTTTTGTTGATGGCCTTGAGTACCAGCGACTCAATTTGTGGCGAGTTATAAAGGTTCCACCACTGCGACTCCACGCGTTTGCCATACGCAAACTGCTGCGCTGCGCCAGCTTTACCTACGCCCTTAATAGCCGCGAGCTTTTGCGGCTGTTTGCCGGCCGTATAGGTTTTGACCCTCGGCGCTTTGGGCACGGCGAGTTTTGGCTCAAATGAGCAGCCAGCCAGCAGGCCCAGCAGAGCCGCCAGCGATAGCGAACCAAAGAGCGATATATTGATACGGCGGCTAATCATTTGACTCGAGAATGCTCCTGCGGGCTTTCGTCAGCCTGTCACTGTCTATTATAACCGTCGCTTCGCGGCAATCACACAACACCGGCTGTGGGGCCGAGGGCCAACCCCACCAACATGCCGCATCGTAAATACAGCACGCTGGGCCATACCGATTCAGTATACTACTAAACTAAATACACCAATGCAACTCTTCTCAACATATCACACACTCCGGCGGTGCACGCATCTTTCTACCAGTGTTTGGGCTTCCAAGATCACGCTCGGCAGGCACAGCCGGAGGTTGCCAAGTTGCCGCCGACCTGGCGGTGTAATCTTACGGCAAGACACAACGGGTCATTTCAAAGCCGTCCCGTTTGGCCTGCCACCGGGTCTCGGCTGTAGAGGCGTTCGCACGGTAAAGGCTTTCTATCTCACACCCGATGCAAAATGAGCCACAGCACCCCAAAGCGATCCTGTACCATGCCAAAGTTCTCCGCGAAGAAGGTCTTTTGCAGCGGTTGGACCACCCTGCCAGACGCCGCCAAGGCATTGAACTTTGCCGCGGCATCCTCCGCACTATCTACATTAACCGTCAGCCCAAAGCCCGCATATTTACGCTCATCCTCACTCATAGCATCCGAAGCCATTACGGTTGATGAACCAATGTGAAGTTCCGCATGCATAACCTTGTCGGCCATTGCCGGGTTGCATCCGGAGTCAGGCGGGGCATCCTTATAACGCATGAGAAACGAGCAGGTGGCCCCTAACGCGCTGCCATAAAACGCGATCGCCTCATCACACTTTCCGCTGAAAAAGAGGTACGGTTCGATGTTCATGACTATCCTTTCAATAAACAGGTCATCTAATTATATTATAACCACGCCAGTCAGCCGGTCGAGACTTTGTGACCAGCCGGCCTGCATGCCCTTTAGGTAAGCAGCCGCATAAGTCACCATCGCAACCGCCTGCGTGCGCAGCGTAAGTTCGGTGCCGCCTCCATCAGGTGTAAAGGTCACAACCGTCATGCCCTGAAGTATTACAAGCCCGTCGTTGTCCTCGGCATTGTTGGTAAACATCAGTCGCTTATCGGGCACAATTTCGCGGTATATGCCGCCGCAAGGGTACTCGCGGCCATCCGGTGAGCGCATCACAATTCGCCAGCGTCCACCCACTCGCGGGTCTACCTCGCAAACAGGATTAGAAAAGCCTTGCGGCCCCCACCACTCGCGCAGAATGGCAGGCGTAACCCAGGCGTTAAATACAGCCGCGGGCGAAGCGTCATACCTTCGAGTGATGATTAGTTCACGAAACCGCTCTTTCGCTATGTCCGCCGCCCAGGCATCGAGTCGCTCCAGCGTCTGCTGACCGCCCTCCATCGCCCCGTATTCCCTCACAACACGATCACGTTCGCCCGCAGATGCAAATGTCATGCGAATGGTGACACACGTCTGCTCCGGGGATGCTTCCTCAAGCGTCCAAAGGGAATTGAATTCAATTTGATCGCCACCTTTGCGCCCGCCGCGGTTCGTAAAGGCCAGTTTTTGCGGTGCCTCAACGGCAGTATATGTGATCGTGTTGGGGTACTCGACGCCATCCGGCCCATGCATGACATGCACCCATCGGCCACCGACCCGAACATCCATCTCGCTTGTTCTGGTGGAAAAGCCCTGCGGCCCCCACCACTGTGCTATGTGCCCGGGGTCCGTCATCGCCTGCCATACCAAAACCCGCGGAGCAGCCACCACCCGCGAAATCACCAGGTCGCGCTGACCCTCAAGCGATGCACGCGGCTACGCCAGTTCAGTCCCCTTCGCTGTTTTCGATTTCATGTTGCACACTCCACAATACACCCGACCATAGCCACTGCACTACGCCGAGCCAACTCAACACGATGCAAGATACGCCTCAAGATTATCCAAGGCGCCATTCCATCCATGGTTGTGACCATCACGGGATTCGGCTGATGGCAAGCCGGTTTGCCGCAACGTTAGCTCTGTTTTCTTACCCCCTTCGGCCAACTCAATGGTGACGAGCGTGTGGTTCTTTGGCTCGCCGGCCTCATTGAGCCAGGCATGCGTAAACACCAATCGCACAGGCGCTGTGACCTCCAGGTATTTGCCCTGCAGGTGCAAGTCCTTACCTTCGGGCGTGCGCATGGTGACGTTAAACATCTCGCCCACCCGCACTTCGCCATGCTTTTCAGTGATGGTCACCCACGATGGAGCAGCACTCCAATTCCGCAGGTGCTGCGGTTGCGTCCACGCGGCAAATACCAACTCACGCGGGGCGTCGAATACGCGTTTGATGACGAGTTCGTACCCGCCCGGACTTGATTCGTATGGCTCCTTTGTGTTCATTCTGCTTCTCCTTGGCCTGCAGTTGCTGCAGATATACGTTCAGGCGATCCAGACTTTGCTCCCAGAACCTGCGGTATTCATCCACCCAGCCGGCCGCAACCTGCAATGGCTTCGCTTCAAGCCGACAAGGTCGCCACTGAGCCTGACGCGACCGCGTAATAAGGCCCGCGTGCTCCAGCACCTTGAGATGCTTGGAAACCGCCGGCAACGACAGATCAAACGGCCGCGCAATTTCATTTACCGATTTTTCGCCCCGGGCAAGCTGCGCCAAAATCGCCCGTCGCGTCGGGTCTGCCAGGGCAGCAAAGGTTGTGCTAAGTGCGTCGCTCATAATATTACTTTACTATATGGTTAATTAACTGTCAAGTTAAATACAGGCCGTAACTTTACTGCCGCGCAGCTCCGGGCCTGTGGCTGCACCGGGCGAGCGAGCAGCGCCCGCACGCTGTGAGACAATCTGGGCCTCTCCAGCTTAAAGCAGGGTTCGAGCAGGCCTCGGAGGGCAATCAACGCGGGTGTATATGGCCGTCCACCCAACGGATTCAGGCGTTTTTTATCATTGACTGGTCGCATAGGATGGCTAAAATCAAGAGGTCTCTTATGAAATTGCGCGATCGGGCTTGCCGATCGCCTATGAATGATTAAATTACTTTTACAATGGTAACAACACTATGAATCTCAATAGCGCCGCCCGCAACACTCTTCACATCGTCCGCCGCGGAGCCACGCCTCTGCTGTTCGCTGCAGCGGCATGGGCCGCCGCTGGGGCAATTGCCGCCATCAACCCCGCCCATGCTGCCGACCGCTATACAATAAAAGGTTTGGGGAGTTCTCCCATGATTTTCACCAGCTACGCCACGGCCATTAACGCCTGCGACCAGGTGGTTGGATACTCCGTCGGCTCGCAGGCTAACAGTGCCTTCATCTATAACAGCACTGCTGCAAAACCCGTTATGCGCCGTATAAAAGCCTTGCGTAAATACAGCAGCACCAAGGCCACCGGCATAAACGCGGGTGGTCTGGTGGTCGGAAAGGCCGACACCGCCAACGGCACTCCACAAGCGTTTATCTACCGCAGCAACGCCCACCCTCCTGCCCTGCGGATAATTGGCCCGACAAGCGGCAACAGCAGTTGCTACGCCAGCGCCATCAACGCCAGCGGCCAGGTTGTGGGTTCGGTAAGCATTGCCAGCGGCAGCTATCGCGCCTTTCTCTATAACAGTGCCGCGTCGGCACCAACCATGCATATGTTAGGAACGTTGGGCGGCAGCAGCAGTTACGCATTGGGCATTAACGCCGGCGGCGAAGTAGTTGGCAAAGCCCAAACTGCCAGCGGCAGCTATCACGCCTTTGTCTATAACAGTCATGCTTCAACCCCAGCCATGCACGATCTTGGCACACTGGGCGGCAACTTCAGCCAGGCCAACGCCATCAATGCCAGCGGAGAGATCGTTGGACAATCTAAAACCACCGTCGGCAGCACGCATGCCTTTGTCTGCAACAGCCAGTCTTCAACCCCCACCATGCACGACTTGGGCACCCTGGGCGGTAACTCCAGCAAGGCCAATGCTATCAATGCCAGCGGACAGATTGTTGGACAATCTAAAACCGCCGACGGCAGCGACCACGCCTTCCTCTACAGCAATGGCACCATGTACGACCTCAACAAGCTCATTCCCGCCGGGTCCGGCTGGACGCTCAACCGCGCCCTGGCAATCAACAATAAAGGCGATATTGTCGGCGTGGGTATTGATCCCGCCAAAAGTCCCGAGGCTTTTTTACTTACACCCACCAAAACCCAAAAACACTCGGCCAACTCTGCCGCAGGCCGCTGACGGCGTGCAGCGTGGAAACTCAACAGAGACAAAGATGCCGTAATAGTCGTGCTCGCGCCAAAACAGGCCCATACGCCCCGCCGCACGGTTCAAAACATGATACACATACCCGCCGGGGCAATGACGCGCTTTTCTAGCCATGGCATTAACATATCACGACACAGACCGCACATCACTACTAGACGCGTCCTCGTTTCGCTTGCCGCCGCAAATACCGCTCGCCCAAACGCGTAGCGGGGCCGCCCTGCGGGCCGTGCCACACAAGTCATTCGTCGCAACCGCCGCGAGAATGAAGATTATCTCCTTGAGAACCTTCCAGGCCACGGCATTCTTTCGGCACCCTCAGCTGCGAAAACCCGAAACGCGATACTGATAGGATGATCGCCACGTTAATAACCGCTTCTGTGAGCAATACTGGCGACGCATGCTTTTCGATGCCGTCGGGAGCCGCTAACCCCTGCAGGGTCGCACTGACGACGCCCATTACGACGATTCTCATCCGCCAGTAGCGGAACTTGGCCATCGTGCGGACAGAGCTTTACGGGCCGCCGGAAATCGCCGCCTCCCAGGCGGCTGTCGTTCGCCCTTCCGAAATAAATGTAATATCAAAGCGCTTAAGCTCAGCAGCAAAATGCTGAAGCCTTTTGAAAAACGCCGCCTTGGCTGGCCCGGCCGCCCTGGCCCCGGGCACGCTGCGCGTTAATTGCACATATTCAATGCCCATCCGCGCCCTTTCGACACGCCTGAGTTCGGCAGGATTGGACCGTACGCTGCGTATCGCCCGGGCCAGCAGGTCGCTCGCCGCGCGGAGGATATCGGGGCTTAGATACTGCGCCGCTGGCGAATCGTAAATGTGCAACTGCACACCCGGCCGCTGGAGCTGCGTATGCAGCAATCGAAGGTAGCGGTAAATATATTTGCCCGCCGACCCATAATAGCCGTAGCTGAACTGGTGCACGAGATGCCAGACATTTTCATTGGGGTTCCACAACAGATGGGCGAGCACCCATGTGCGCATGGTCATCAATTCACCCCGCGACTGATAGTCGCCCTCACAGAACATGCCGCTCACGCCATGGGTGTGATAGTACGCCATATCGGCGCCCAGGCCGTCCCAGTCCGGAAAGGGCTGTAAATAGTTGGCGAAATTGGTGATGTAATACCACACCTGCAGGTGCCCCGGTGCCACCTTATCCCAGCCCAGCAGATTCTCAAGCGCTTCGCGGTTGGCCGGCGCCGTAGCCAGCGGATGGCCGTTGTCCATGTGAATAGGCGCAAGGCACACCAGCACGTTAGATGCCGGCCTGATCGTACCTGGCCGGGGCGGCTTTTCGGCGTATTGGTAGGCGAGTGTTTCAAGCCAGATTTTGCGGTTAGGAAAATGCTTTTGCACCGCTGCCGCCACCCTGTTGACAAAATGAAGCAGCGTGCCGGATGGCGCGCCGTAGCGGGCGTCGCTGGCGCGGCAGCGCGGCCCCTGGCAATTGCCAGCCGGAGCATCATTGGGGGATAAACCCAGTGTCAGAAGATGCGGCTGAGCTTGTGCCTGTGCAATCAGGGCCTTTGTTACAACCCGAAGCACCCCTGGATTTGACAGACATAATTCCGATCGCTGCGACCACTTCCGTTTGCCGAGGTAATCGCTTCGGTGGCCGTTGATCAAGCTATAATACTCAGGATGGCTGGCAAAATACTTCGCCGGGGGTACCAGCTTGTAAAAATTTTCCGCACCATTAAACAGCAGATTATCTCCCCCTAAATCCCCTGCTTCCGGAACATCAACGCCGTTGAGCATCAGATGCACATCCCATTGCGCCACATGCTTGCGGTAGGACAACTTTGAGCTTGCGCCGGCATCGCCGGGACTCCGCAGAGGTACGCCGGTCTTCCATCTTTTTATCGCCGGCCACCGGGTCAATCCCTGTGCCAAAAATTCGTTTGTATCTCGATAGGCGAACGCAGGACATTGCCGCTCGTGAAGCGATGAAATTGTCAGCTTGCGGCTCTGCGGCAGCACACAATCGCGCGGTGAATACCATTGTACCCCCAGATGATTTTCCAGAAATGAATATACCGCGTAGAGTGTTCCGTGGTCGCTGCCGCCGATCAGAGCCAGATTTTCGCCGGCAGTCTGCATGAGAAACCCTTCAGCCGGCAATGTATGCCAGGCAAGTTTCGGAAATGCCCGTTCGAGCGCTCCGCTTGGGCCGACAAATATAGCCGGCGGTAGGGGCGTTGGAGAAGACGGTTGAAAAGATGGCTGGGAAGATGGCCCTGAGAGCCCTTGAGATATGACGGCAAACGACGCGCCTGTGATTTTCTGCAAATCGGTTGATAGTTCCTTCGCGGCGTGCCGCACCACCGGCGATGCGTGTACCGAGATAACAATGCTGTAACGTGTGCGCCCGCCCTGCGCGAGTGTCAGAGGATTAGCGCCGGCCTCGCCCGCCATTGCTGCGAGCACCAGTAACGATAGGAGAATACGAGTCATGCCCGGTATTCTACAGGTATATCCTGTGAAATGCGTGCCCGGCAGCGGCTGTGCCTGGGCGCCTGGGCGTCTGGGGAACAGGCTATTTTTGCGGGGCAGGTGGCACGATGCCCAGCGCGGATAACTGGTTACCGCTCTGCGGCTGCGGCGTGCAAGTTCAGAACGAATCAGCCAAAATGTCTGTCAGCAGACCGGGATCTTTTCCGGCCCAAGCAGTCATGAGAAGTGTCCTGATCGTTTCAAAGAGCGGGCGGTTCTGCTGACGGCAGGTGCGTAGCACCGACATCAGCACAGCCGTGGCTCTGGCTCCCCGCT
>JABEVB010000205.1 GCA_013044165.1 Phycisphaerales bacterium | reverse complement strand
GTTCTCATCGGCATGGAAATTCACGTTCAGCTTGCCACCCGGAGCAAGATGTTCACCGGTGCGGCCAATGGTTTTGGCGGCGAGCCAAACTCTCAGGTAGACCCCGTTATACTCGGGTTGCCCGGGGTATTGCCCGTGATTAACCGCCGCGCCGTGGAAATGGCGATGATGGTGGGGCTGGCCTTGAATTGCCAGATTGCCGCCGAAACCAAGTGGGACCGCAAAAGCTACTACTACCCCGATTTGCCCAAGAATTATCAGATCAGCCAGTACGACAAGCCGCTGTGCGGCGCGGGCGAATTTGCTTTGCCGCTGCCCGATGGCACAAGTAAAACCATTCGGATTCGCCGGGCCCATCTTGAAGAAGACGCCGGCAAGCTGCTGCATGAAGGCTCCAGCGGCATGTCGCAGGTAGACTTAAACCGCGCCGGCACTCCGCTGTTGGAAATTGTGACCGAGCCGGACTTTACTACGCCGGAAGAAGCACGGCTGTTTGGCGAAGAATTGCGGCGCATCTGCCGCTACCTGGGTGTATCGCACGGCATTATGCAGCAGGGGCATATGCGGTTTGAGCCTAACATCAACCTGCATATTTTTCATGACGGCAAGGTTTTTAAGACGCCCATTACCGAGGTTAAAAATCTCAACAGCTTCAGAGCGGTGGAGCGGGCGTGCGCTTACGAAATTCAGCGGCAGCTTACCGAGTGGATGGCGGCTCCCACCGAGCCGGCGGGCGGCAAGGCAACCCGCGGCTGGGATGACGACCAAGGCATCACGCTGCTGCAACGAGAAAAAGAAGAAGCGCATGATTACCGCTACTTTCCGGACCCGGACCTTGTGCCGGTGCACGTTTCGCGCGATTGGGTTGCCAAGGTGGGCCAGGAGGTGGTGGAGCTGCCGGTGCCGCGGCGCGCTCGCTATATGCAGCAGTGCGGCCTGACCGTCAAAGAGGCGCTGGCGCTGACGGAAGAGCGCAGCGTGTCCGACCTGCTTGATGAGGCCATCAGGCTTGGCGGCTCACCCAAGCGGCTGGCGAATTTGCTGCTTGGCCCGGCGGCCAAACTTGCCAACGAAAAAGCGGGCGAAGGCGCTTCCATAGACAGTTTGCCCATCAGCGCGGGTCAATACGCAGCGCTGGCAAAAATGGTGGATTCGGGCGTGGTAAGCGCCAGCGCCTCGGTAACCATTTTTGAGGCGATGGTGCAGCAGCCCGGCGCTGAGCCGGCAACCATCGCCGCCGAAAAACAACTGCTGCAGGTTCGCGACGAAAATCAGATGGCGGCGTGGGTTAAGCAGGCGATTGAGGCCAATCCGCAGGCGGTGGCTGACTACCGCAACAACCCGAAGAAAAAGCAGGCGTCGCTGGGGTTCTTGCGCGGCGCGGTGATGAAAATAAGCCAGGGCAAGGCCGATCCCAAAATGGTGGGCCAACTGCTGGAATCGCAGCTGGGTTAAGCTTTGCGGGCTGCACGAGTGCGGCCCGGATGGGGCGGTGAACTATGCAGCGTGTGTTTTTGCCAAGGCCAATGGCTGGTGCTGAACAGGTTGATTGAATGCGAGTGAAGTTTTACGGCAGCAAGGTAAAGATGGTCGCATGCGCTATGGTATTCATGGCGCTGGCGGCGGGCGGGTTGCGGTTGGCGCAGGCGCAAATTGCTCTGCCAAAGGGTTTCAAAACGTACAATCCGCCGGGCTACTATGTGTTTCATACCGATGTAAGCCGGCACATGCTGCAGCAGATATGGCTGCGGATGAACTTTGTCGCGCACGCCTATGACCAGCGGCTGCATGCGATTTTTGGCGGGTCGGTGAAGCAGAAGCAACCGTTTTATCTTTTTAAGCACCGCCGCGATTATCTTGCCGCCGGCGCGCCGCCGGGCAGTGCTGGCGTTTTTATGATGGACCAATACGGCCAGCGGCTTATGGGTGATGTGGGCAAGCACATTTCACATCAAACGTGGCATATTATTCAACATGAGGGGTTTCACCAGTTTACGTTTGCGTTTATACATGCGTTTTTACCGGCATGGGCCAATGAAGGCACCGCCGAATATTTTGGCGAAGGGCTGTTTACAGGCAACAGTTTTGTCACCGGCTGGATTCCGCCGTACCGGCTGGCGCGCATTAAGTTTGAAATCAGCCATCACAAACTGCTGCCGATTCATACCATGCGCCGTATGCCGTACTCGCAGTGGAACGATGTGCTTTTGGGCACGAATTATGACGAAGCGTGGTCCATGATTTACTTTTTGGCGTGGGCCAATCATCAAAAATATGCGACGCCGTTTGTTCGCTATCTGGTGGCGTATCACAATGGGGTGCCGTCGGAGCAGGCCTGGGATCATATTTTTGGAGCCAATGACGCGGCATTTGAAAAGCTATGGGAAAAATATTGGCTTACTCTGCCAACGGACCCAACGGCCGAGCTTTATGCCCGCGTACAAACGCAAACGCTTACCAACTATTTGGCGCGGGCGTGGGCGCTGCATCAAACGTTTAAGCATGCGGCCGATTTTTTGCATGCGGCCGAGGGTGGTTCACTTAAGCAATACAAACTGCCCAATCGCAACTGGTTGCCCAGCAGTTTGCTAAAGCGGGCGCTCGCCGTGGCGGGGCACGTTGGAACATGGTCTTTCAGCAAGGCTCGCATACCGCATTTAATATGCACCATGCCTGATGGGACTAAGCTTATCGGGATATTCAGGCTGGTGGAGGGGCAACCCGGTCGGGTGTTTGTGCGCGTCGTGCATGCCAAGCGGGGATCCATAGAAGCAGCCGCGGCCGCCGGTACGCTCACCGACCAAGCTCCGGCTGACGATCGCTCGCTTGATACGGTGGCGCGATAGCCACGGCCATAGCTGGCGCTTTACGACGGTGGCAAGTGGTATAATGCGCCTGAGCAAAGTACAACGCATCGGAGCCGCCGATGAAGGCATTTATCAAACGTTTTGACCGCGAGCAGGTGGGGTTGGACCACTGGCAATGCGCCGTATTTGTGATCAGTGTACTGGCGATCCTTTGTGGAGCAACCCAGGCCGACAATTACTGGTTTCCTGGCGGCTTGGCTGCCTTTCTCTATCTTTTCGGCAGTTTTCTGCTGCTGTTCGACTTCCTTTATGTGGCCGCAAGTATTGTTTTGACGCGTGGCAATTGGCGGCAGTATTGCGTTTATTTGCTGTTATCGTTCTGCGTTGGATTAATGTTTCTGCTTATTTTGCCGAGCTTGGCCAAGGCAAAGGAGTAGCACTGTGCCGGAAGAAGCGATCAAACTGGATGCAATCTCAGCAAAATCTGAACCGGGAAAGAAAACACTCAAATTCGGTTTCAATGGGTTTATGGTGATGTGCCAACTTGTATTGGCTGCTGTTGTGGTTATGGGTATCGTTGCAGACAGTAGATCGGGTAACTCGGTCGCAGAAATTGAAATTGAAACGGCAGCCGCCGCTGCCGCTGTCGTGCTTGCGGTGACGCTGCCATTTGCCACGTTGGCGGCGCTGCTTGGGCTTCGCAAACGCTGTGGGGCCGGGCGGCCGGCGGATCAACCCCCGAAAATTATAACCTTTGATATGCTGTCGCTGATAATTTGCTTGCTATTGCTATTAACGCCTGGGGTGATGATTGTCGTCGCAATCATCCGCGGATAGCAGAGCATGAATGTTGCGACAGTAACATTGGAATAACCGATGCGGAATCACTCTACATTTTTAGGCATGACGCGAATTGAGGCCGCCGTGCTGATGTTCGTTTCGGTTGTTTTAGCCGCAATATTGACACCGGAACTGTCGTCGTTGACGAACGGATTTGGCGGACTTTCCAACAGGCCTATCTGCAGCGCTAACATTCGCTCGATTATTCAGGGGATGTACATCTACGCAAACAGTAATGGGGGTGCATTTCCGTGTGTCGCGGTGCCGGGCCATAACTTTATCAATGGCATTGATCCCAATGGCGCGCCAGCGGCTGATGGGCGGTACAACAAAGTAACGAATTTCATGGATTTTGTGCGACCCGCCAGCGCGGCAATCAAGCAAACTGCCGGTTCGCCGCTAGCCTGCCTTTGGCTGCTGGTTCTCGATGAGCAGCTTTCGCCCAAGTGCTTTCTTTGCCCATCCGATCCAACAGCCACCGAACCGTCCGACGAAATCGTGCTATCCTACGGTCCTACGACCCGCTATTACCTGAACTTTGGCATGGGCGATCATGGCCCGCTGCCGTTTGGCCACGGCGAGAGCTACTCCATCGCCTACCCATGGGTTGGCGGCAAACCTGCCCCATGGTGGAACTCAAAACTGAGTGATAACGATGCTTCCGCCACACCGCTCGTTTCTGATATGGCCCCCATGCAAGACCCGCATGCTCCCGGACGCAAGGCCCGAGATGTGACCCAGGCTCTGTCGAATACTTATGGCAACTACATTTTCAACTCGGGTAATCACAATGGCGACGGGCAGAATGTTGGCTACGCCGACGACCACGTCACTTGGTGCACCAACCCTTATGTAGGCGTCAATAACGATAATATTTTTACCTATGGCAGCACCGGCACCGCCGGCGGCGGCACGGCTATAGCGCCTTACCTCATCGCCCCAGCCCCACGGCTTTCTGATAAATATCCCTTTGATACCGTGATGGTGCCCACCCACAACGTTAAAACCGGGCGGTGGTAAGGTGTGCTGGCGCACCTGCCGCATGCGATGGGCGGCTCTCTTTACCCTGCAAGATCAAATATCGTGAGTTGTTCGCCAGGCAGAGGTTGGCGGCCGGGCATGCCGAGCCATTCGGTGCGTTCGTTCTGGTGGCTTAAAACCAGTCGTTGGGCGATGCGAAGATCGCTAGAAAATATTTTGCGCACCAGCACCGGGCAGTTGCACTGACGGCTGCGGTGCAGCAGCACCACATGCCGCGGCAGGCGGTCGGGACCGAATTGCTCGGTGGTGCGGTCAAATATGGCTCGCACCGCCTCAAACGATTGCTCATTGGAAAGATGCCCCTGGCCGCCCATGATGCGCTGTTTGAGTCGCCAGGGGCGGGGGCTGTTAAGCTGCATATCGGGGTCGTAGTTGCTTTCGATGGCCAGCAGGTCTACGCCGGCAAAAATAGAGATGAGTTCTGCTGGCACGCGGCCCAAGTCGGTGGCGTAGCCAAGGCGGCAGCCGTCGGATTGCAGTAAAAAGCCGTGGCTGCCTTCTTTATCGTGTGCGAGGTTTATGGGGCGGCCAGTGACACCGGGCATGGCCTCAAAATCGGCGTTGTCAAAAGGGCTGACATGCGAGGCAAAGGCTTTGGGCTTGAAGTCCTGCTGTTTGAGCAACCGGTTGACCGCCTTGGTGAGCGATTTATGAAAAATCAGCCGAATGTTCTGCTCGGCGATGGTCGTAAACCAATTGGGGCTGAAGTGGTCGGTATCTAAATGGGTGAGGCAGATGGCGCGGATGTCGGCAAGGCTTACGCCGGTGTCGGCAAGGCGGCGAGCGGTGGTGCGCGGGCCGAGGCCGGCATCCAGCAACATACAGCCGGCGCTGGTACGCAGCACGCTGGCATTGCCGGAAGAACCACTGCCTAAAACACACAATTCCATGGTCATAGGCCGCATTTTCAGAGCATTGTGCCGGAAAATCAACGCGCCCGGGGGCCAATGTGTTGTGTAAGTGATGGCTCAAGCGTGTAAGAATAGCGGCAAGGGGGATGTCAGGCCGTGGGTTTAATGTGCGAGTGGGTCAACTCGGCAGGCCGGCATCATCGCGAGCGCCGAGGGCCAGGCCGGTCCAGTCGAGTCCGCCGCGGCCTTTTGCCACGGCCGATTGCAGCCGGTCGAAAGCCAGCGAAGCCAGCGGCATGGGCGTGTGCATTGTGTCGGCAGTTTGCCGTACCAGTCGCAGGTCTTTAAGGCCGAGGATAAGTTCAAAGAGCACATCGTTGTGGTGTACATCCGCAATAAGTCGGCCGTAGTTGCGGTAAATGGGGCTGGCAAAGAGCTGGTCGCAGAGGAAGCTGGCGGCCGCGGGCTTGTTGACGCCAGCTTTTTCGAGCAGGGTAAATGCCTCGGCCATGGCTTCGACGGCGGCGGCGATCATAAAGTTGCCGCAGAGTTTTACCACGTGTGCGGCGGTTGGGGAGTCGCCAAAATCGAGCACGGCCTGGCCGAGGTGGTTAAGCAGGGGGTGCACGCGCTTTTTGGCCGCAGCGTTACCGGAAAGGCATATCCGCAAGTTTGCGGCGGCTGCGGCATCGGGCCGTCCGAAGACGGGGGCTGCGAGGTAAATGCTGCCATGGTTGGCATGGAGGTCGGCAAGGCGCTGTGCGGTGGTTGGGGCGATGGTGCTCATGGAAACATGTACGCCGCCTTTGCCCAGTCGCGGTCCAAAGCCGCCGGGGCCAAAAGCCGCCTCTTGAACCGCGGCATCGTCGGCGAGCATGGTGATTACAACGCCGCCGGTGGTGACGGCATCTTCGGGCGTTTTGGCCGATGCAGCGCCGGCGGCCACCAGCGGTTCGGCCTTGGCGGCTGTGCGGTTAAAAACGCGCATTGCGACGCGCTGCCGCAGCAGGTTTTGCGCCATGGCTGCGCCCATGCGCCCCAAGCCAATAAAACCTATGGGGTGTACTTCGGGAGCGGTGAGAGTGTTCATGTATTGTACTCCTAAGTAAAAAAGGCTGATGTTTTGGCGCTATGAGCTATGCGTTGCGTCGCAGCTAAAATTATTGTAGCAGGCGCACCCGGCCGTTGCATTACGGGCGGCGTTCGCTCCACGGCCGTTGTATTTGCACCGCATCAGGCGTAGCGGCCGAACACACGCGGGCAGCACCGTGGCGAGTCGTTAGCGGTTTGTTCAATGGCCTTTATTTGGCAGTGTTATGGTTAAACGACAGCTTGCAGTACAAGCATGCAGCCCACGATGATCAGGGCGGCGTATACGATGACAAAAAAGCGATGATCCTTCAACCGACGATTAAAGACTCGGCCGAGAACAATTGCAACAGCCAATACTGGTAACGATAAAATGAAGTAGCGCAAAACCTGCCGGTCCACAAGCCCCAACGCAATGTATCCGCCCAGGCCGATCAGGCTTACCGGCAGAAAATATCCCTGGAGCGTTGCGCGAAAGTGCTGCGGCGACCATTTACGCAGTGTACCGTATACCGCCAGCGGTGGGCCGTTCATTCCATAGGCTCCGCCGAGCACGCCGGCGACCAAACCGCATGCGATAAGCCATACCCATTGATCTTTACGAAGATGCCGCCCGGCCCCGCCTTTTAAGAAGTAGGCCGAAAATAAAATGATAACGATGCCCAGAACAACTTTGATAATCGTGCCGTCAACTCTCACCAGTATTAAAAATCCCAGCGGCAGGCTCAACAGCGATGCAACAATCAACCCGCTCGCGCTGCCCAGTTCCACATGACGCCAGTCTTGTGCCACAACAACTGCGGCCACCAGCACGGATACCAGTACCGCCAGCGGTGCCGCAACAACAACCGGCATACGCAGCGCAAGCAGCGGCACGGCAATGAGCGCTTCACCAAAGCCGAGCGTGCTGCGCACCAGCGCTGCGACGAAAATGACCGCCAGAACATAAAAGGTTAGTGAAGCAGTCACTCTTTACCTTCAGCAAGGGCAATGGGCTGTGCCGTACGCCCGTTTGCCAGATTCAACCGCACGGATGTCGCATGGCGACCATGTAAGTATAGTGTGGAGGGTGAGGATGGTTCCAGTTGAGCTATGCTCGAAAAACCTGCCCTTGGCTCTATAATGGTTTCAGTGCCGCCGGTGGAGCGGTGGATGAAACGACCATTTTGGAAGGGCGGCGAATGATTGTTGACAGCACGGTGGAACCGGTGATGCCCATGCTGCGTGCCGTAGGAAAAATTCCAAGCGGGCTTTTTGTAGTTACGGCGGGTCAGGGGCCGCAGATGTGCGCCATGCTGGTGTCGTTTGTGCAGCAACTGAGCATGGAGCCGATTTGCATTGGCGTGGCGGTGCATAAAGATCGGGCTATCGGTAAAGCCATTGAAAACAGCGGCGGCTTTACGCTTAATATTTGTCATGCGGGCGATCGTACCCTGCTGCGGCGCTTTGCGGGCAAATCATTCATGGGAGATGCGGCGGCCCTGTCGGAGCTCCCCTCGCGCCATTTGCCCAATGGGGCTGTGGTGCTTACCGCGGCGTGCGCCTATGTTTGCTGCCAGCGCCCGAAGGTGCTCGACTTTGGCGGCGATCACCTGCTGTATGTTGGCGTTGCCGCCGATGGCGATGTGCTTACGCCCGACGATGCGCGGCCTATGGTGCATGTTCGCCATGATGGCTCTAAATATTGATCTTTCTTGCGAGACGTTTACGTATGAGTACCAATCTGACCACCGGCCCCAAACAGCAAAGCACGCCGATTAAAACAGATGACCCCGTTAATGCGCAAATTTTGAGCGTATCAGAAGATCAGATTGCGGGCTTTGTGCCCGACCCGCTGGGGCGCATCAGCGAGCTTTCGGGCGTGGCGATAAACGTCGTGGTTGAGCGGCTGCAAGCGATGCTGGCCGCCGGCGTTATTCGGCGCATACGCCAAACGCTGCTGGCCACGAACCTGGCACAGGGGTCGCTGGTTGCCTGGCACATAGAGCCGGAAAAACTCAATGCGGCTTTTGACTATATGTTTCAGCAGGACCCGTTTTCCGGCCATGTGGTTATACGGTCTACCGATGGCCAAACGATTGGCGCCCGCTACCGGTTATGGACGACGCTGAAGGTTCCGCAGGGTTTTTCAATGCAGAATCACTGCGATTTTTTAATGAGGCAGACCGGGGCGCAAGGTTACCGCATGATGCCTGCCAAGCGGCTGTTTGCCCTGGGGGTGGGCCATGTGCGCCGCCGCGGCATAGAACCCGGCAGCATGGCCGAGGTGCCCGCCGAAGTGATGGACACCGAAATTGTTCGGCTTAATGAAGAAGATTGGCGCGTGCTTGTGGCGCTTAAGCGGGAATTTGCGCCGCACGAACTGTGTGCGGATATGTGGCGGCCGCGAGCCGCCGAGGCCGGCGTGAGCTACGAGCGATTTTTGCAAGTCGCGGGCAGCCTGCACGAGCGCGGAGTTATTGGCAGGTTCTCAACCTTTTTGGAGCATGTTAAGCCACTGGCTACCGGCGAACGCGTCACGCAGTACAACGCGCTGTTTCATTGGGCGGTGCCGCCGGGCCGCGAAATAGAGGCCGGCCGGCAGGTGGGGCGGTTTCATATTATGACCCACGCCTATTGGCGCGAGGGCGGGCCGGAGTTTGGCAATGTGAACATCATGGGCGTGGCACATGGGCGCGAGAAGCAACTGCTGATGGAGCATAAGGCCGCAATAGACAAACACCTTGCCGCCATGGGCATGCCGGTTGCGTATACCAATGTATTTTGGGGCGGCCGCAGCGAAATTAAGCCCAGCGAAATTGAGCCGCAGGCCTATCGCGCGTGGTGCGCCAAAGTGGGGATTGCAGTTGGGGCAGGTGCGTAAGTAGTTTTGGGAGCACGGTGCGG